>JAAFGX010000049.1 GCA_010365115.1 Paludibacter sp. | reverse complement strand
TACCCGATTACAAAAATGGAGAACTTATTGTCAGACTGCATTCCCTTTCAACGCCACGAGCAAACGAAGCGGTGAAAAAACTTTGTGTCTTTCTTAATGATACCAAAACCATATTTCCATACACAAATTTGACCCTGATTTATGACCCTGTTGCGGGTTAAACTACGAGGCTATTGGATGTCTGAATATTGGCGAAGTCTTTACAGACATATTGTACAAAAGTATTATCAGATAGTAAATGCGGAAAATGATATTTACCCTGCCCTGATGTGTTAAATAATTTATTTTAAACAGTTTAAACTCCTGCGAAACTTTAGTTATTAAATAAATGTTATCAATCCCAACAATAATTAAGCACAATAATACGTTATTATATTAAAATCTATTAAATTACATTTTCACATAATTGGTTTTCCTTTCAATCAATATATTTCTAGTTAAAAACCCTTTAAACAAGAAATGCCATGGTAGCCAAAAAATCAAACAACGCGAATTTAGAAAACAAAAAATCTCTTTTTGTTCTGATTGGATTTGTAATTGTACTTTCACTTCTTTATATCGCCCTTGAATGGTCACAAAGCGATGTGAAAAAATATGTTGGTATCGATTTCGATAAAAAGTTCATTGAGGACCTTGACATTCCTCAAACAGCCGAAAAAAGATTACCCCCACCACCTCCACCACCTCCAGTAAAAGTTATCGAAGAAATCAAAATTGTTGACAATACAACTGAAACAAAACGAGTTGATTTTACCTCTGAATCAGGCAATAAGGATATCATTGGGTATATTGGAAATCCAGTACCAATTAACAAAACCGAAGAAGTGAATGAAGTTCCATTTGTTTATGTTGAAAAAATGCCAGAATTTCCTGGAAATGTTTTTAAATTTCTATCTGAGAACATACATTATCCACAAAATGCCATTGATGGGGATATTCAGGGGAAAGTTTATTGTGAATTTGTGGTGAATCGCGATGGCTCTATTGTTGATATAGTGGTTGTTCGAAGTGTTCACCCCAGCTTGGATAAAGAGGCAATGCGAGTTATAAAATTAATGCCTAAATGGAGTCCCGGTTTGCAAAGAGGAAAACCAGTTCGGGTAAAGTACACGCTTCCGGTAAGTTTCAAACTAATGATGTAATAAACCAAACATCTGCGACTATTTATTCGAGTTGTCATTGATAAATTTATTTATTAAAGTTGGTCAATGACAACTCCGATTTAAAACAATCTGCACCAATACTTTTAATTTAATTTCAAACTGCCAAAATTATCAATTTTTTTTCATTACCTTTGCACCCGATTTAAAAACAACTATACGTTGTGAGTAAATGTCCGATTTACACTGTCTTAACCTTTGACAGAACGCTAATTTGAGGGTACACGTTTAAAAATTAAATGAAATCCTTCTTGACTTTTGATTTTCTAAAAGCTTTTTTTCGCTTTTTTAATCAAATTGCAAACTCCTCTAAATCTTTGCTATGCAACTATTTAAGAGTTTAATCGCTGGATGACTACTCGAAACGTGTACTAAAACAAACAAAATGACATTTAGAGAATTGAATTTGAAGGACGAAATTTTATCGGCCATCGAAGAACTAGGCTACGAGCAACCTATGCCCGTGCAAGAAAAAACCATCCCGTTCATGTTGGAACAAACTGCCGATTTAGTGGCGTTAGCTCAAACAGGAACTGGAAAAACGGCAGCTTTCGGGTTGCCAGTATTGAACATGATTGATGCCAATCGCAAGCAAGTGCAAGCTTTGGTATTGTCTCCAACACGCGAATTGTGTATCCAGATTGCGAACGACTTGAAAGGGTATTCGAAAAATATGCGTGGAATGCGTATAGTTCCTGTGTATGGTGGTGAAGACATTCGCACTCAACTTCGTCAGTTGGATACTGCTCCACAGATCATTGTGGCTACTCCAGGGCGTTTGATCGATTTAATTGAGCGTGGAAAAATTGAACTCGGTGCTATTGACTTTCTGGTACTCGACGAGGCTGATGAGATGCTGAATATGGGTTTCAAAGAAGATATCGAAACCATTTTAGAACGTACTCCCGACACTCGTCGTACCATGCTTTTCTCGGCAACTATGCCCAAAGAGATTGCAAATATCGCCAAGCGGTACATGAAAAATTACGAGGAAATAACTGTTGGAACAAAAAACGCAGGAGCTGAAAATGTTGAGCACATTTATTATGTATCGCAAGCCAGACAACGTTATATGGTTCTGAAACGTATTGTGGATTTAAACCCCGATATTTATGGAATCGTATTTTGCCGCACCCGTCAGGAAACAAAAGAAGTGGCTGATAAATTGATGCACGATGGTTACAGTGCCGATGCACTACATGGTGATCTTTCGCAAGCACAACGCGACACGGTCATGCAAAAATTCCGTATCCGTAATATTCAATTGCTTGTAGCAACCGATGTGGCAGCACGTGGATTGGATGTGAGCGATTTGACACACGTTATTAATTACAACCTGCCCGATGATGTAGAAATTTACACTCACCGTAGTGGACGTACCGGACGTGCCAATAAAAAAGGGATTGCTGTTTCGATTATCCATTCAAAGGAACGTTTTAAAATAAAAGACATTGAGCGCATGCTTCGTAAGAATTTTATTCAGGAACAAATTCCAAACGGATTGGAAGTCTGCAAAAAACAATTATTCTTTATGATTGACCGCATGCAAAATGTGGAAGTCAGCGAAGAACAAATTGAACAATATGTTCCTCAAATAATGAAGCAGCTCGAAAGTTTGAGCAAAGAAGAAATTCTGAAACGTTTCGTATCAATTGAATTCAACAGATTTCTGAGCTACTATAAAAATGCCGAAGATTTAAATTTACCAGAACATTCAACTCGTGAACGTGGAGAACGCGGCGATAGAAATGATCGTGGTGAAAGAGGTGAACGTGGAGCAAAATCAGGTGGACGTGTACGTTTAAAAATGAATATTGGCGAGCGCGAAGGCGTTGACCCAAAACGTTTACTTGGCATCATAAACGATGTTACCGGTGATAAATCAATCAATATCGGCTCCATTGAAGTTACAAATAAATTTACCTTCTTTGATGTATTTGCTGACCAGCTCGATCAGGTTGTAACTGCATTTGCAGGACAATCGGAAGTAGAAGTTTCTGAGGCCAAAGGAAGCAAAACGTTTGAAGGCGGAGGTAGTCGTAAACCAGAATATCGTTCACGTGGAAGTTACGGTGGTGGAGAATCACGCTCAGGTGGTGGTTATCGTGGTGGAGAACGCAGCAGTGACAGAGGTGCAGACCGCGGACCTCGTCCGGCAGCAAGTACTGGTGGCGAAAAACCGTGGCGGAATCGTGACCTTGGTGACAGAAGCAGCCGTCCTTCGGGTGGTAGTAGCGACCGCAGAAGCAGTGGTTCTGCAGGTTATAAAGGCGGTTCATCTTCTTACAAGAAAAGATAAATTTCAACTAATATTATATTTAAACGGATAATTCAGAAATGAATTATCCGTTTTTTTTTAGAATTTAAATCCTTCACTTTAAAATCCGCAAAAAAAGAAACAAACCTAGTGTTTGTAGTTATCATTTTGAGAAAACATTTATTGTAAGTTTTGCTATAATTTCCACCGATATATTGGCTGGAAGAACTTCAGCTCCGGAAACTTATAATTGACCCCTATAATTCGATAATTATACCAAATGAATTTATATTTATGCCCAAAGTCAACTTTGGTATAATGCCGATTGAGTATTTCTAGATTCGGCTTGCGGAAGGCATATCGTAGATCCCGTCACACGGGAGAAATAAACAGCACAATCCCGTTACACGGGATGTTCCATTAGACGCACTTGTCTGCGGCAGGCAGGGTCGACATTGGACTGAATTATTTCTGCAATCGGTATTATTTTTATTAGTACGAAAAACAACAAAACATGTCTGGAAGCACTCCACGCATTAATAATTTAGCATTTTGTATATTATTTTTCACCTCCAGTGCAAATATTTCTATATTAAACTAAATATCAATACTTTAGTCAGCATCATAATATTAATTTTTTATTTATTTTTCACCTTCATCATTTTTCTATCGTTAAAGATTGATTAACAATGCATTTTATTTAAATTTTATTGCTAATAAGAAAAAAGATTATTTGTATTTTTACCGATCTCAATTAAAATAATATCAACATTATTAACAATTAATATTTTTAGTAATAAAAAAATTCGGATTAATATTTCAATTTTTATTCAATAAAACTACTTTTCGAGCAAACATCTTATACAACAAAAGCGTTAACTACATATTTAATTGTAAATTTTAAGCATACTTGTAATTATTAAACAAACAGATCGACATTTAATTTTTAAACCATTTTTTACAAAAAAATATTCTACATGAAGATTCACGAATATCAATCAAAAGAAATTTTTTCACGTTATTCAATTCCAATCACCCGTGAGTTACTGTGTTACTCAGTTGCTGATGTAAAGGAAGCAACTCATAAACTCGGTTTACCGGTGGTTGTAAAAGCGCAAGTATTAACAGGAGGACGCGGCAAAGCAGGTGGAGTTAAACTAGCTAAAACTGCAGAAGCTGCAATTGAGTCAGCAACTCAAATTTTAGGAATGGACATAAAAGGTTACAAAGTTGAAAAAATATTGGTAGCTGAGGGCGTAAAATTCAATTCTGAGTTTTATGTAGGACTAACCATCGACAGAAACACCAAGTCGATTATTTTTATGGCTAGTAAGGAGGGTGGAGTTGAAATTGAAGAAGTAGCAAAAGAAAATCCGGATGCAATTTTGAAATTTCCAATTGATCCTGATTTAGGAATGACTGCCTTTATGGCACGAAAAATTGCATTTGCTTTATTTGATGATTTTAAGTTGGTAAAACAAGCGATAGTTTTGTTTCAAAAATTATATACCATTTTTTTAGAAACAGATGCTTCTTTAGTGGAAATTAATCCATTGGTACTTACGGATGAAGGAAATTTATTGGCATTGGATGGTAAAATGACCTTTGATGATAATGCCCTTTTTCGGCATTTAGATATTGAAGCCATGAATGAACCAACCGTTGATGAACAAAAAGAAATTGATGCGAAAGATAAAGGGCTTACATATATTCGATTAGAAGGTTCAATCGGGTGCATGGTAAATGGTGCTGGTCTGGCAATGGCTACAATGGACCTAATAAAATATTTTGGTGGAAATCCAGCTAATTTTTTAGACATTGGAGGAAGCTCAAGTCCTCAGAAAGTTATTGATGCCATGTCTCTTTTATTAGCAGATAAAAATGTAAAAGTGGTGATGATAAATATTTTTGGTGGAATAACCCGTTGCGATGATGTGGCACGCGGACTTGTTGCTGCATTGGATCAAATGAAAGTAGGCATTCCAATTGTTGTCCGACTGGCAGGAACAAACTCAAAAGAAGGTTTGGAAATTATAAAACATGCTAATCTTCCTGTAGTAGAAACGATGTCGCAAGCTGCTCAAATGGCAATTAGTCTTTGCAAAGACTGCATGAAAACAGCGTGAAAAACCTCCATTCAATTTAAAAAAATCATTTCTAAAAAACCACAAAATGAGCATATTAGTAAATAAAAATACGAAATTAATAGTACAAGGAATTACAGGTAGAGATGGAAGTTTTCATGCTGCAAAGATGAAAGCATACGGAACAAAAGTTGTTGGTGGAGTTTCTCCCGGAAAAGGTGGACAAACAGTGGAAGGCATTCCTGTTTTCAATACAGTAGAAGAAGCTGTAAAAACTACCGGCGCTAACACTTCAATCATTTTTGTACCAGCGCCATTGGCTGCCGATGCCATTATGGAAGCCTCAGAAGCTGGGATAAAATTAGTAATTGCCATTTCCGAAGGTGTTCCAACTCTCGACATGGTAAAAATAACACCATATTTAACTAAAAACGGAACTAAACTTATCGGATCAAATTGTCCGGGACTTATATCGCCAGATGAGTCGTTGGTAGGAATTCTGCCGGCAAATATATTTATGAAAGGCAATGTTGGTTTGATGAGCCGAAGTGGAACTCTTACCTACGAAATGGTATATCAGCTCACCACACATGGACTTGGACAAAGTACTTGCGTGGGTATTGGCGGTGATCCGGTAGCGGGATTGTATTTTCAAGAACTGTTGCAAATGTTTCAGGATGATCCTGACACAGAAGCCATTGTATTAATTGGAGAAATTGGTGGGGATGCAGAAGAGCGTGCAGCTAAATATATTAAAGAACATATTACAAAACCTGTTGTAGCGTTTATCGCAGGACAAACAGCACCTCCCGGCAAACGTATGGGTCACGCAGGTGCTATAATTTCGAGTGGAACCGGAACTGCCGAAGAAAAAATTGCGGCTTTCGAAGCAGTAGGAGTTCCTGTTGCCCGTCGACCTGTTGAGATTCCTGAGTTATTGAAGAAATTGATGAATAAGCAATTAATTAATAATTAAACAGGCATTGGTTATCAACTACATATCGCTAAGAAAATAAAAATTTGTATACTACCGATTACTTAATTAGTCTAGCATCTTGACTTTTAAAATAAAAAGACCCGTAGCACTTTTACTACGAGTCTTTTTCTAATACGAGTGTTTCATTATTTTCTGGTTAAGCCTCCTCAACAATCACAGCTTTATCATTTGGCTGATCATTATTAAAAGGAGCAAAATAGGTTATCAAAAATGAAGGAATTGTAGCAATCAAAACCCATATAAAAAAGAGTTTATACCCAAGAAAATCGCTAAAGTAACCACTAATCATCGACGGTATCATAAACCCAAGTGCCATAATACCATCTGCAAAAGCGTAATGCGCCATCTTGTATTTTCCAGGAGAAATTTGTTGCATGATATAAAGGATAAGTCCCACGAAACCAAAACCGTAACCAAAGTATTCAGTAATAACCGCAATGGATACTAAATATAAATTGTCCGGCTGAAAATGAGCTAAAAGCGCATACATCACAAAAGGTATATTAAATGATGCACAGAGAATCATTAATGTTTTTTTCAGTCCTCGTTTTGCTGTAAAATAACCTGCCAAAACAGATCCTAGAACAAATGCTGCTGCTCCAAAAATTCCGTATATCATTCCAATTTCGGAGGTTGATAATCCTAAACCGCCCTGTTCTCTGGTTGCTTTAAAAAATAAAGGTGCAATTTTAATTGCAAATCCTTCGGCAAACCGATAAAAAATCACAAACAGGATGCTCAACAAAATATTCTTTTTCTGAAAGAATGTTTTTGCTACATCCTTTAATGTTTCAAGACCTTCTTTTAACGATTTAACTTCGGTTGACGAACCACCAGTAGGTAACATTTTCATGTGATATACAGACAGTAAAACCATTATGATTCCATAAATTCCCATTACAATCATCCAGGCATGCACAACTCCCAAATTCTGCTCTAATTCGCCGGCTAAATAGACTAAAGCACCACCCGAAAGAATTTTTGCCACATTATAAAAAGCCCCTTGCCAACCAACATATTTTGCCTGATCTTCGGGCGAAAGTTCATTCAGATAAATACCTACAGTTGCAATATCATGAGTCGCCCCACTAAAAGCGATTATTGCCATAAAAGCAATTGCAAAAGAAAAAAAATGGGGCAATTGCAATGAAAACGCAACTAATGCAAATGTTATTCCTGTAACCATTTGAGTAGCCACAACGAAATGTTTTTTAGTTTTAAACATCTCTAATAAAGGACTCCACAAAGGTTTCAAAGTCCACGGAATCATTACTAAAGTTGTCCAAAAAGCAATTTTGGTGTCAGATATTCCTAAATTCTTAAACATTAAAGAAGATGCTGCTGCTATAGCAACAAAGGGCAAACCCATGGCAAAGTAAACGGAAGGTACCCAAGTAGCTGGATGATGATTTTTAAAGACTTTGAACATTGTCAGATTATAAAATATTTTGTGTTTTGTGTTTTCGTTTTGTGTTTTGCGTTTTGCGTTTTGCGTTTAGTGTTTAGTGTTTAGTGTTTAGCTTTTAGCGTTTAGGGTTAGGGTTTTGCGTTTTGCGTTTTGAAATACTATTCTATTTGAATTATTAATTATTAATTATTAATTACTAATTACTAAATAAGTCCCAACATTTTACTTCGAGCCAACATACAAGCTCCGACCACTCCTGCCCTATCCCCAAGTTTACTCAGTTTTATAGCCGTATCTTTACTCACCAGATTTAACGAATATTTTTTAATGGCACTTTTTATTGGCAATAACAAATAATCACCGGTAAGAGCTACCGCACCACCAATAATTACCAATTCTGGATTAAATAAATTAATTAGTCCTGCAATGTGCTTTCCTAATGTATTTCCCACTTCCTCAATCAGTTCAATCGCCAGCATATCTTCTTTCAAAGCAGCTTCTAAAATATCTTCTTGAATTATTGCTTCGCCCTTTTTGATTTTCTTATCAAGACTTGTAGTATTTCCTTCAGCTACCTTTTCCAGAAATCTCCGGTGAATATACGAACCGGATGCTTGTGTTTCAAGACAACCTTTTTTTCCGCAGTGACAAATAACTTCGTTATCAAAAGCACTCAAATGTCCGAATTCACCTGAAAATCCTGATTTTCCATAATACAATTTACCATCTGTAATTATACCTAAGCCTAAGCCCCAACTTACATTAACGAATAGAATATTCTTTTCAGCATTTACTACACCCTTCATAAATTCGCCGTATGCCATCGAACGCGAATCGTTATCGATAGTTACATGCATACCTAGTCGCTCCTGAAATATATCACTCAAAGGTTTTTCGTTAAAAAAGTACAGGCTATAACTATGACCGGTTTCAGTATTTACTCGTCCGGAAATATTTATTCCAGCACTTAAAATCTTGGGTTTGGGAATAGATCCTTTATCAACAAAGTCATTAATAATTCCACAAAGCTTATCCAAACTATCGGGAGTATTTTCATAACTGAATGGAATATTAAGTTTTGATTCAATAGTATCGCCTTTAAAATTAATCAATGCTATATTAATCCTGAAACGTTTTATATCAACTCCTATAAAATATCCAGAATCTGGATTTACACCATATATATTAGGCCTTCTGCCACCAGTGGTTTCTTGTTTTCCAAAATCAACAACATAGCCTTCTTCTATTAGTTCTCCAACTAGTTTTGTTACCGTAGGAATGCTCAAGTCCATTTCCTTGCCCAAGTCGGCTAAGGTGTTTTCACCGTTATTTATGTAATAGCGTATAATGTTGATTTTAAGCAATGCATTCTTTGAGCCTAATTCAATCTCTTCTATAAATGTATGTTTCATTCGTAAATATTTTCAAGTTATCAGTTGGAACTCACAAAACAAAATTAATCATTTACAGTAAGTGAAAATTGATTAAATCTGGTCATATTCGTTTTATAAAAAATAATTTTAATAAATCGAGCTGCAAATATAATCTTTTTTTATAAATAGAATGTAAATATAGTATAAAGGCTTTTCAATTTTATCATATTATTTATAATTATCGCACAAAAAAAATGTTATATAACATATTTATAAATTATTTACATATCTTTTTGTTAGTTATTAAATTATTTTATTTATGTTTGCACCATTAATAAAATAATCTTCGTTAGAACAAAAGGTACTTAATTATTTATCTTTTTATTTCTGAATATTTAAAATAAAACATTCACCATGAAAAGAATTAAATTAATAATATTTGCTATTTCCCTGATAGTTAGTTTCAGTTTTGGACAAATAATTCAAAATACTGGCACATGTCAAAAAGTAGTATCAACTATACAGGACCCCACACTAGCACAAATTGCCGGTGGAGCAGCACCAATTATTACTTCAACCATAGTGTGGCAACGCCCAGCATTATACAAATCAATGGGTGCTTTCTCTGGCACAAGTGGCTCGGCTGCTTCGCACGAAGGAGTTGATTATATACATGGAGATCAGTCGATTGCCGAAGTAGCAATACGTGCAGCTGCCGATGGTAAAGTGGTGTATGTACGCGAAGGTTGCGAACAAAGCAGCATGTTTGCACACAATAATACGACGCGCGAAGCTGGAGCGGGTTGGGGAAACCATATTGTTATAAGCCACAAAGATGTCATTTATACTCGTTATGGACACTTGTTAATTAATTCAATACGTGTGAATAATGGTGATTCGGTGAAAGCTGGACAAATAATTGCAACAATGGGAAATTCAGGAAGAAGTGAGTTACGTCATTTACATTTCGAACTTGGAACAAAAATTACTGCATTTGTCCCATGCGCTATGTCCCAAAATTTCGACAGGGTTTATAATCCAGAGCAATTGAATTATACTGTCACAGGATTTAAACAATTAAAAAGCGAATTCAAAGATATTGCTATATACCCAAATCCTTTTATTAATTTACTGAACATCAAATTAAATATTGAAAAAGAATCAAATTTACAAATTGATTTAATCGATTTATCAGGTCGAAAAATTGCTAATTTATTTCAAGGAATGCAAAAAGTTGGTTTAACAAGTTTAAATTTAAATATTCAAGACGATATTAAACAAGGTATGTATTTTTTGAAAATTAAAATTGAAAACAACTCTAAGTTAATAACCGCAATAAAACTCAACTAACCGAGCTATTTGATTGTTATATATTAAAAAAATCAAGAAAAAAAAATGAAAATAAAAGCCACATTTTTAGATGAAATAAGTCACGACATACCGCATCAAAATTGGGGAGCAAAAGAATGGGATGCGGATTTTGCTTATATGAAAGCTGTTGGAATAGAAATGGTCGTGTTGATTCGTTCAGGTTACAAACGCTGGCAAACTTTTCCATCGAAAGTATTAACTAAATCTGAGAAATGTTATACGCCACCCATTGATTTAGTTGAATTGTTTCTGACTTTGAGTGACAAATACGATATGCAGTTTTATTTCGGACTTTACGATTCGGGAAGATATTGGGAAGATAAGGACTTTTGGGAAAATGGAAATTATGAACGAGAAGTAAACGTCAACATGGAATTAATTGATGAAGTCTGGAAAAAATACGGACATCACAAATCATTTGCCGGTTGGTATTTGTCTCAGGAATGCAGTCGGAATAATGGAAAAATTATCGAGATGTTTGCCACGCTGGGAAAATACTGCAAAGAAATTTCAGGTGGGTTGCCCACTTTAATTTCTCCATATATCGACGGGAAAAAGAATATCAGTCAATATACATCGGAAACCACACGAAACGAAGCGGTTACGCTTGAAAGTCATGAAGCTGAATGGGATCAGATTTTTGCAGGGATTCAGGGGGCAGTTGATATAATTGCTTTTCAGGACGGACATGTTGAGTACGATGAATTAGTTGACTTTTTGATAATCAATAAAAAATTGTGTGACAAATACAACTTGCAATGCTGGACAAATTCTGAAACTTTTGACCGTGACATGCCCATTAAATTTTTACCAATAAAATGGGAAAAACTAAAATTAAAATTAGAACTGGCTGCCAAAGCAGGAATTGAAAATGCTATCACATTTGAATTTTCGCATTTTATGAGTCCACAATCATCATATATGTCGGCTGGACATTTATATAACAGATACAAGGAGTATATAGATGCCCCCTAACCCCCTAAAGGGGGAACACAGAAAAGAGAGTGATATTTTTACAAAAATAGAATTTAACAACTACCACATTCCCCCTTTAGGGGGTTAGGGGGCAAGTAATTTTCATATGGATTTCAAAAAATTAGCAGAACAATATAAAGGCGAGTTATATAATAATGTATTGCCTTTCTGGCTCGAAAACTCACAAGATAAGGAGTTTGGAGGCTATTTTTCATGCTTGGATCAAAAGGGGAAAGTTTTCGACACCGATAAATTTGTATGGCTACAAGGGCGCGAAGTGTGGATGTTTGCCATGCTATATAACAAAGTTGAAAAACGTAAAGAATGGCTTGATTGTGCAATTCAAGGTGCTGAATTTCTGAAAAAGTATGGACATGATGGTGACTTCAACTGGTATTTTTCATTAACTCGCGAAGGTCAACCACTGGTGGAACCTTACAATATTTTTTCGTACACTTTTGCAACCATGGCATTCGGACAGTTAAGTTTAGCTACCGGGAATAAAGAATACGAACAAATTGCGAAAATTACATTTGATAAAATTTTATCAAAAGTAGATAATCCAAAAGGGAAATGGAATAAGACTCATGCGGGAACACGCGATTTAAAAAACTTTGCATTACCGATGATTCTTTGCAATCTGGCATTGGAGATTGAGCATCTGTTAAGCGAAGAATTTCTACTTGAAACCATGGAAACTTGTATTCACGAAGTAATGGATGTTTTTTATCGTCCAGAATTAGGAATAGTTGTAGAAAACGTAACAATAAATAATGAATTATCCGACAGTTTTGATGGCAGATTGATAAATCCAGGACATGCGATCGAAGCCATGTGGTTTATCATGGATCTGGGCGAGCGTCTTAAACGCCCAGAACTAATACAAAAAGCAACAGATATTGCACTGAAAATGGTTCAATATGGATGGGATGAACAGAACAACGGAATATTTTATTTTATGGATCGTAAAGGTTGCCCTCCACAACAATTGGAATGGGATCAGAAACTTTGGTGGGTGCATGTTGAAGCACTTATAACCATGATAAAAGGATATCAATTAACCGGTTCGAAAGAATGTCTGAACTGGTTTAAGCGAATACAAGAATATACCTGGACTCATTTTAAAGATCAGGAATATCCTGAATGGTTTGGTTATCTGAACCGACAGGGCGAAGTGTTGCTGAATCTAAAAGGTGGAAAATGGAAAGGTTGCTTCCATGTACCCCGAGGATTGTATCAATGCTGGCAAGTGATGGAGAAAATAGAAGAACAACAAAAATCTTCCGACAATTCATCTTTATTCAATATTTTCAAAAAAAATGCGGCAATGTAAACCGAATTAAATACAATTAGTACTAATCTTTAAAAATCAAAAAAAAATGAAAAAAATTACTTTATTATTTGCTGCTATTGTAGTGGCAATGAGTGTAATGGCGGTAGCACCAACTGTTACTACTGAATGGCAATTAGGGTCAGCCAACCCACTTATGGCAGCCGAAAGTTTTGAAAACTGCCCGGTCAATGGACTTCCATACACTTGGACACGCTTTGTTGAGAATGTTACACTTGGAACGGTTACTAATGCTAATGCATGGGTTGGCACCAATATCGAACGAAAAATTACAGGAACTTACTCGGCTAAAATGGCTAATTATCAATCGGTAAGCGATTGTTGGATGGTAACTCCAAAAATTTCAATTACAGCCACTTCAGCAACCTCCGTCTCGTTTAACTGGTCAAATACGGCTGGTGATTTTGGTTCAACATTGGATGTTATGATTTCGGAAAGTGCGACTCAACCAACAGCAAGTACTACTTTCACTCTTTTTAAATCTATTGGTGAAGGAGCCGATGGTGCTTGGCATCTCGAAACTCTGGATTTAACAGCGTATATTGGAAAATCAATTTATATTGGTTTCAAAGTGCATAATTTTGGTGATCCAGCTGATGTAAATGCAGGTGGCGACAACTGGTGGATAGAAGATGTAAAATTGCCATTGCCAAATTATATTGGTATAACGACAAGGAGTACGCGCGGAATGGCCTTTGGAATAGTGAATTCAGTACCAACTTTAGCACTTGTTTCGCGTGAAGGTGGAAATTCAGTTCGCATTATTGATGTTGCAACAGGTAATCAAACTGCTTCTCTTGATGTGACTGGTATTACAGGTGGAACTAATCAAATCAATGATGCAGGAATAACAACTGATGGTAAAGTATTAGTCGCAAACTTGGTACTTGCAGCTACTAATGTATTTAAAGTGTATCGTTGGGATAATTATTACTCAGCCCCAACAGTAGCTATTTCTTACACTTTGCCTGATGCAAGTAGATATGGCGACCATATTACAGTTACAGGAAGTATAACTGCAGGAACTGCTAAAGTTTATATAGCAAGTTCTACAATGGTAACTTCAGTGGCTAAAGTGTTGAAATTCTCAATGATTCCAGATGTTGCCACTCCTGGAAGCTATATTTTTGACTCAGCTAACCCAACTGTATTAAGTTCGGCTATCAACTGGGCAGGTTCAACACCTTCAATTGCAGAATTACCTAATGGAAAATTCTTGTATAAAGGAAATGGTAATAGTATGCGAACAATAAATGCTGATGGAACCTTATCAACACTTGTTTCAAATAATGGAATAGTTGCAACTGGCGGCAATAGTGTTCAATTTGTAAGAAACATTGCTGATTCTACTTATCTTACCTATTTCAGATATGGTGCTGGTTGGGAAAAAGCTGATATATTAAAAATTGTAGGAGGAGATTTATCAACGGCATCAATTGTTGGCACAACTCCCGTTTTAGGCACAACTACAAACGGAGATGGCACAGGACGAGTATTAGTTGATGCTTCTGCAAGTGATATTTATTTGTATGTTTTAAGTACCAACAATGGTTTTGGAAAATACAAAGTGGCAGGAATTGTTGATCAAATAACAGCAGTTGAAAAAACTACCAATAATACTATCAGTTTGATTTCAACTCAGGGAAAACTTTCTGTTAAGGGCATTAACGCTTCTTCTATCGAACTTTTCAACACTGTTGGTCAAAAAGTAAGATCAGTATCCAATGTAAACGAAATGTCGACTTCGAATTTACAAGGAGTTTACATTGTACAGGTGAAAGCTGAAGGCAGGGTTGTGAAAACAGGAAAAATATCCATCAGATAATATAATTAAAAAAAGTAGCGATGCGTAAAAGTGTCGCTACTTTCAAAATCAAAAAATTAACTCATCATTTAAAAATTATAGAATATGAAAAAAATTACTACTATAGTTGCTGTTTTATTTGCAGCAACAAACCTGTTTTCACAGGTAACATTTACCCGCATGTGGGAGCGAAGCGATTCTGCTTTTACAGAAACAAGTCTTGTCGCAAATCAAAAACCAAGCTATTTAGATGCCAATACACGTGGCATTGCCTATGGAAACATAAACAGTAATACGGGTATGGTAGAGCGTTTCTTTTTGGTTAGCAGAAGTGGAGAAGGAAATGTCGTGCGTGTGTTAGATGCTGCTACAGGAACAAGCATAAAATCAATGGATAATACTGGCATTGCAGGTGGTGGCTTTCCAATTAGTGACATTGGAATTACTGAAGATGGAGTATTGTTGGTGTCAAACTGTACGCATAGTAGCAGTGGTCCTTTTAAAATATATAAATATACAAGTGAAGATGCTCAACCAATAGAAGCAATATCATTTCCTTCTGGTGCAATCCGTTATGGCGACAAAATCACGGTTACAGGAAGGTATAGTGATGGAACTGCCCGAATTTACACCATAGGAGGTACAATATTAACGAATTATAAAGTTCAGTATTTCGGCATGGAACAATTAGCAACAAATTGGCAATTTAAACAAACCCCATCAGAACTAAACACAAATATTACAGCTGCAGTTTCCAATTTCCATCAATTTACTCCCGGCCCTGATGGTGGTTTCTATTTTAGATCTGTTGGATTGAATGATTTTCAACAATTTAAAGCCGATCTTACTGCTAATATTGGCAATACACACCCAACTAGTATAGCTCAAGGTGGAACAACTCCTGTTTTTATCAAAACTGTTGGTGGTTTTGATTATGCTTGTTATTTACGATACGGCAGTGGTGCTTTTTCTAAACTCGCAAACAATCTTGTTGAAGTTGTGAAAATTGACCGCTCAATTGGTATTTCAAGTGCAATTGTTGTAGCGAGTACTCCTTCATTGGGTAAAACTGCTCCCGGTAATGGCGCAGGACATGTTGCTGTAAAATTATTGCCTAATGGAGATGTAGATATATTTGTTTTATCTTCAATTAATGGTATTGCAAGATACAAACTAACAGGTTTTACAACAGGTGTAGAGAACACAAAAACAGACAATATCCGATTAATTACAACAAAAAATCAATTGACAGTTGAAGGTGTAGCCGTTTCTTCAGTTGAAATATTTAACTCCTTAGGTCAAAAAGTAAAATCCGAAAACAGAAACATCATAAATACTGCCGGATTACAAGGTATTTATCTTGTAAACATTAAAGAAGCAGGTATAACAGTAAAAACAGTAAAAGTGCTTTTAAAATAAAAGTAATTATCGTACTGTTTTTTATTATCTAAAAAGGTAGCGGTGCTTGGATGTGCCGCTACTAACAAAACCCCTAGCCACTAAAGGGGAATAATATTAGAGTTATTTCAATTTTATTAAAATGAATATCAGACTATTAACTGCATTTTATTTATTTATATTCACTTCTTGTGCAGCACAAAAAGTGGATGTGCTTGTTGTGGGTGGTGGTGCAAGTGGAACTACTGCCGGCATACAAGCTGCACGTATGGGTGTAAATACATTGATTGTAGAAGAAACAGCCTGGCTGGGTGGTATGTTAACTTCTGCCGGAGTGTCGGCAGTTGATGGCAATTATAAACTTCCTTCAGGTATTTTTGGTGAATTCCGTGATAGTCTAGAAAAATATTATGGTGGTGCTAATGCTCTGAAAACAGGCTGGGTAAGCAATGTACTTTTCGAACCAAAAGTGGGGAATGATATTTTACAAAAAATGGTTAAAGCCCAAGCTAAACTCAGTGTGTGGCAAAATACCAAATTTGTGTCATCGAAAAAAACGGCTGATGGTTGGAATGTTACCGTTGAAAAGAATGGAATTAATCAGCTAATAAGTGCCAAAATTATGATTGATGCAACTGAACTGGGCGATGTGGCAAAAGCTTGTGGCGTAAAATATGATATTGGAATGGAAGCTCGTTCAGTTTGTGGTGAAGACATTGCACCATTGCAAGCCAATGACATTATACAGGATTTGACGTATGTAATGATTTTGAAGGATTATGGCGTAAATAAAACGATTGCAAAACCTGAAGGCTACGATGCATCGAAATTTTACTGTACTGCTCAATCGCCAAATTGTACAAATCCAACATCCGGACAAACAGTATGGTCAAAAGACAAAATGATGACTTACGGCAAACTTCCAAACGGAAAATACATGATAAACTGGCCCATTGAAGGGAATGATTATTATGTAAATATTTTGGAAATGAACGAATTAGAGCGGAAAACGGCACTTGATAAAGCCAAGCAGTTTTCACTCTGTTATTTGTACTATTTGCAAACCGAGTTAGGTTTTTCAACTTACGGTCTCGACGACTCGCAATTTCCAACTGCTGATAAATTCCCAATGATTCCATATCATCGCGAAAGTCGGAGAATTCATGGATTGGTTCGTTTTAATGTGAATCATGTAACAAAACCGTTTACTCAACCCGAAGCGCTTTATCGTACAGGGATTGCAGTGGGCGATTATCCCATCGATCATCATCACAAGCGATACCTGGAATGGGATAAACTACCCGAATTGCATTTTTATCCGGTACCTTCGTATAACGTACCTATTGGTGTAATGGTTCCGCAAGATGTTGATAATTTGATTATTGCCGAAAAGTCAATATCTGTATCAAACCTGCTCAATGGGTCAACTCGTTTGCAACCTGTTGTGCTTCAAATTGGTCAGGCAGCTGGTGCTATGGCAGCTATTTCGGTACAACAACAAAAACCAATTGCAGCCACGTCGGTACGTTTAATACAAACTTCATTGCTCGATGCCGATGGTTATTTAATGCCCTATCTCGATTTGGCTAAAAATGATATACATTTCAAAGCAATTCAACGAATTGGCGCCACCGGAATTTTAAAAGGTGAAGGTAAAAACGTAGGTTGGAGTAATGAAACATGGTTTTATACCGATAAAACAGTGTTGGTTTCGGAGCTAAAACAGGGCTTATCCGATTATGAACCTGCATTTGTTTGGTCTGCTTCCGAAACTGAGCTTTCTGTAAGCAGTGCCCTAAATTTGCTTGTTCAATTTGCAGGTTTTTACCACAAAGACACCGTAACTGTTGAAAGAGTAAAAGCTGAATGGACAAAATTGGGATTATCAACATTTTCTTTGGAGCGCAAAATTACACGTAAAGAATTTGCGGTGCTTCTGGATTATTTCATTCAACCTTTTTTATTGAAACAGATTGATTTTAAAGGAAATTTTATAACAGTTCCGACTGAAGTTATGGAAAGTAAAATACCTATACACATGAAGTATAATTCTGGTAAGATTGTTGTACAAAACATTGACGTAAGTAAACTTGAATTGTTCAATGAAAATGGTCAATTATTAGCCAGAAGCTCTTCAAATTCAATTTCTTACAAAACATCAAAATGTATTTGTATACTTAATGTTTATATTGGAAATGCGTTGGTTAAGTCGGAAAAAATACTTATTCAATAATTGATAAAATATTTCTATGAATATCGTAAATGTTTTTGGAAATCAATCGTTAATTTTATTTATGAAGAACATATTAAAAATAGTAATCCTTTTGGTAATTGCTTGTTTTACAAGTAATTATTCTTGTGCTGATTCGAGAGTGGTCTCTTTTGTCGACCCTATGATAGGATCTGATTATCATGGGAATGTTTTTGTGGGTGCGAGTGTTCCTTTTGGAATGATTCAACCCGGACCAACCAACATGAGCAAAGGCTGGCATTGGTGTTCGGGCTACCATTATTCCGACAGTACTATTATTGGTTTTTCACATACACATTTGAGTGGGACAGGGATTGGAGATTTAGGTGACATTCTGATGATGCCAACAACAGGAGAACCAACTACTTTCAAAGGAACATTCTCCGATTTAACCAAAGGTTATGTTTCAAAATTCTCACACAATGAAGAAAAAGTTCGTCCCGGATACTACGCTGTAATACTTCAGAAATACAATATAAAAGCCGAACTTACAGCCACAGAAAGGGTCGCCTATCATCGATATACGTTCCCTGAAAGCGCAAAATCAAATATAATTATCGATTTAGGAGAAGGGATTGATTGGGACGAGCCAACCGAAACCTACCTGAAACAAATTGATAACAAAACCATTGAAGGCTACCGTTACTCACGTGGTTGGGCAAAGAATCAAAAAATTTACTTCAGAGCTGAATTTTCGAAACCTATGATTTTTAAGGATGTATATGAACCATTTTATCGTCCTAGATCAAAAGATAACATTGATGTACATAAAGCTGTATTAAGTTTTTCAACCATAAAAAATGAAGTTATTGAAGCAAAAGTTGCTATTTCGTATGTGAGTTGTGCAAATGCTGCAGAAAATCTTATAGCGGAACTTTCAGACTGGAAATTCAAAAAAACAGTTTCCAACGCAACTAAAAAATGGAACAAAGAATTATCAAAAATTAAGATTGAGAGTAAAAACAAGGCTACACAAACCATGTTCTACACCTCGTTGTTTCGTACTATGTTTTCTCCATCCATTTTTTGTGATGTGAATGGCGATTATCGTGGGGCTGATGGAAAAGTATATAATACAAAGAAATTCGTCCCCCATACAGTTTTCTCATTATGGGATACTTACAGGGCTTTTCATCCGCTTCAAACCATAATTAACACGAAAAGAACGGCAGATTGGGTGAATACATTGCTTGATATTACAGACAAACAGGGAAGTTTGCCCATTTGGCATTTAGTTGGAAATGAGACTGGCACTATGGTTGGTGTTCATTCCATTCCTGTAATTGTGGATGCTGTTCTTAAAAATATTGATGGAATTGATGCCGAACGAGCTTACAAATTAGTAAGTAGTTTCGAAAAACGGAATGACCGTGGACTGAATTTCGTCCGTGAGTTGGGTTTTATTCCTGCCGACAAAGAAAACTGGTCAGTATCCAAAGCATTGGAATATGCCATCGACGACTATTGTATTGCGTTATTAGCTAATCGATTAGGCAAAACAGAAGATGCAAAACGCTTTTCGGAAAGAGCGAAACTTTATAAAAACTATTTCGACAAACAATTGGGTTTTATGAGAGGAAAATTAGCCGATGGCACTTTCAGGAAAGAATACAATCCTTCTTTTTCGTTGCACGAAGAAGCTGATTATGTGGAAGGAAATGGTTGGCAATATACATTTTTAGTGCCTCAAGACCCGCAAGGACTTATCGATTTGTTTGGTAGTAAAAAGGCATTTGCCGATAAATTGGACAGTTTATTCGCTGCCAGTTCGCAACTTAACGAAGGTGCTTCTATTGACATTTCAGGACTTATTGGGCAATATGCACACGGAAATGAACCAAGTCACAGTACTTTATACTTATATCAGTTTGTCGATCAGGGATATAAAACTGCAGAAAAAGTACGTCAGGTTCTTACCGAAATGTATAAACCCAAACCCGACGGGCTTTGTGGAAACGACGATTGCGGTCAAATGTCGGCATGGTATATATTTTCAGCGTTGGGCTTTTATCCAGTTAATCCAGCTAATGGCGAATATGTTTTTGGAAGTCCTTTGGTTGATAAAGCTGTGATAAAACTTTCGAATAATAAAACGTTTACTATTATTGCGAAAAACAATTCAACAAAAAATATTTACATTCAATCAAAAACACTTAATGGAAAACCCTACAATGAAATTTTTATTCGTCACCAAGACATCATGAATGGTGGTGAGTTAATTTTTGAAATGGGAAATAGACCCTTAAAATAATTAAAAATAAAAACGAAAATTGAGAGAAAGAATAATTTACCAATTCATTCACTTTTTTAATATTAAATCAAAATAGAATATAAATGAAAAATTTATTAAAATTAATTGTAATCATTCTGATTCAATGCTTGTTTATCGGATTTGTAGCAGCCGAAAACGTAAAAGGAGTAGTAACAGACTCGAAAGGCGAATCAATTATTGGTGCTACAGTTCGCGAAAAAGGAACTAACGTTGGTACCATCACCGATTTGGATGGTAAATTCAACATTACTGTAAAATCACTTCAGTCTAAATTGCTTATTTCATATGTAGGTTACTCTACATTTGAAATAACTGCCAGTGCACAAACAATGAAAATTGTTTTAGTTGAAGATGCACAGTCATTAGACGAAGTGGTTGTAACTGCGCTTGGCATTAAACGCGAGAAAAAATCGTTGGGGTATGCAATTCAAGAAGTGAAAGGCGAAGATCTCACCAAAGTAAAATCTAACAACGTTATGAATTCGTTGGCTGGTAGAGTTGCGGGCTTAAAAGTGAGCACAACAGGAACAGGTGAATGGGGTTCAACCAATATCTTATTGCGTGGTGCAACTTCATTATCGGGTGATAATCAGCCTTTAATTGTAGTTGACGGAATACCTATCAGTGGTGGTTCGAGAGGAAACGGAAGCGAAAATGGCGGCATCGATTACGGAAGTGGATTGTCGGATATTAATCCTGATGACATTGAAACAATTTCAGTACTTAAAGGAGGAAATGCAGCAGCTCTCTACGGATCACGTGGGGGAAAAGGGGTTATTTTAATAACGACAAAGAAAGGAACTGTAAAGAAAACTATGGGTGTAAAATACAGTTATGATTTGGGTGTTTCCACATTGAACGTTTTGCCAAATTTACAAAATGAATATGGCCGACAAACCGAGATGGTAGGTGGAATTGAACAAGAAGTATTAAAAGGGACAAATTGGGCTGATAGTAAATTAGATGGACACGAAGTAAAAAAATGGAATGGTGATATTGCGCCATTTACAGCACAGCCTGACAATGTTCGCAACTTCTTTCAATCAGGAATTAGAAACTCACATTCTTTGGAGTTAGATGGAGGTAACGAAAAAGCGCAAGCACGACTTTCGATACTTTATAG
Source organism: Paludibacter sp. (assembly GCA_010365115.1). Classification (GTDB taxonomy): domain Bacteria; phylum Bacteroidota; class Bacteroidia; order Bacteroidales; family Paludibacteraceae; genus Paludibacter. The sequence goes on along the minus strand of JAAFGX010000049.1, from coordinate 5,624 downwards.
CAATGCAACCGGAATTATACCGAATAGTACATTGGACAAATATAGTTTCAGTCTTAGCGGTAATGCCAAATTAACCAATAAATTATCCATAACCGGAAGGGTGAATTATAATATTCAAAACACTCAAAACCGTCCGAATTTGGCTGATAGTCCGGATAACCCAATGTATAGTTTTTTGAGAATGCCTCGTAATATACAGTTAGACGATATGCGAACCTATCAAGACGCAGGTGGATTCCCGATTCTTTGGGATGGACTTGCAAAAAGTTATACGGATGATATTTCCAAGAATCAAAATCCATTCTGGTCAATTTATAAGAACGTCAACAATGATAATAGATACCGATTGATGGGAAATATGTCATTAAAATATGATTTCACAAGCTATTTAAGTTTGATGCTTCGTGCAGGAACAGATTATATTTTGGATGACAACGAAACCAGAGTAGCAAAACGAACTGCATACGAGAACAATGAAACCCGATCGAAATATGCACAAAGCTGGGGAAAATCGTTCGAAAATAATTATGACTATTTACTCACTTTCAACAAGAACTTCTTAGACAACGATTTATCACTAGTTATTTCGCAAGGAGGTAACATTATGCAACGCTGGGGGAATAGCATTGGATTCTATGCACTTGCACTTTCGTTGGACGATCTTTATACGGTTGGTAATGCAAAAAACGTTACAAGTTCTCAAGGATTTAGTCAGAAATTAGTACAATCTCTTTATGGAACAGCATCTATTGGATACAAAAGTTATGTATTTTTAGATCTTACATCGCGCTATGACTTAGATTCATCATTAGAATCGATTATCAATCCTGCATCTTCAGACGTTTCCTATTACTATCCATCAATTAGTATTTCGGGAATTCTAACTGATGCATTTCCTTCAATTAAGTCGGATTGGTTATCTTATTTGAAAGTGCGTCTGTCAAGTGCAGGTGTTGGTAACGGTACATCTCCTTACCGAACCTCGTACAGTTACAGTATTGGCCCTGGTCACTTAGGGCAACAATACGGTTATAAGCCTAGTGTAAAGCCATTTGTGAATTTGAAACCGGAATTAATGGGTTCGAATGAGGTGGGAATTGAAGCCTATTTACTAAAACATTTATTGAAGTTTGATGCAACTTATTACATTAATCAAACATCTAATCAAATAATAGCACAACGCATTCCTTCTCCTTCAGGATATACAACAAAGTTGGTGAATGCTGGTTTGGTTCAAAATCAAGGAGTGGAGTTACAATTAACGGCTAATATATTAGAAAAGAAGAATATGCATTGGGATGTTTTTGTGAACTTCTCTCGTAATCGGGATAAAATTATCGAACTTCTTGATCCAAATAAAAAGGATAGACGAATTATTGCTTCGGCTGGAACAATATCAATTCATGCAAAAGCAGGTGGACGATACGGTGAAATTTACGGAACTAAATACTTACGTAATGATAAAGGTGATCGTATCATCGGTGCAAATGGATTACCACAATTAGCTTCCGACGAATATGGTTCAAACACTGAAAATTATTTGGGAAACATTCAAAATGATTTCATTGGTGGTTTTGGAACTAACTTCAGCTACAAAGGAATATCATTAAGTGCTTTGATAGATGTAAGAATGGGCGGAAAATTATATTCATTTACCGAAAAAATTACCACTGAATATGGAAATGCACCTTGGACAACAACTGGACGTGAAGAATGGGCTGCTTCTGAAACGGCTCGTATTGCCGCTGGAAAATCTCCGGTAGAATGGTTTAATTCCCGAAATCAGAAAGGTTACTTGCCACAGGGCGCAGTATTATTGCCCGATGGTAGTTACACTAGTAATCGTAACCTATTTGTATCGCCGCAGGCATATTGGATAAATGCCGCCGGAGTTGATGAGGAATTTTTACACGATGCTTCGTTTGTGAAATTTAAAGAAGTTAGAATTGGATATAATCTCCCAAAAAAATGGCTTAAACCGTTATCAATTGAGAATATTCAAATAGCTGCCGTAGGTCGAAATTTATTCTATATTTACAAAGCTGCACCAGACGGACTTGATCCAGAAGCATCATTTAATGGAATGGGATTTGAGTACAGTTCGGTACCCACAACACGCGAATGGGGAATGAGTGCAAATATTAGTTTTTAACCCAAAAATGAAAAAGAAAATGAAAAAGTTGAATATAATCATAATTACTATTTTGGTAGGATTGTCTGCTTGTACAGATAAGTTTGCAGAGATAAACACCAATCCAAATGCCACCAATTCTATTGATCCGGCTTATTTGTTCACAACATCACAACGACGTGGAGCTATGGACGATCGCGTGTATTATTACACCCGCGGTATGGCATGTTTCGAAACTCAAATGTATGCCAACACGAACTACACCAAAGAACATTGCACCGACCGCTATCAATTTAATGGCGCATGGAACGGAACTTTGTGGGGTGCTGCTTATGCAGGCGACGCTTCAAAAACCTATCTTTCCTATGTAGCTGAAGCTGAAAAAATTGCTCAGAAAAATGGCTGGTACAATAAAGAAGCCACTTGTGCTATCTGGAAATCGTTTTTATTCCTTCAATTAACCGATGTTTTTGGTGATATTCCTTATAGCGAAGCTTTCAACGATTTGATTGATTATCCGAAATATGACACACAAGAAAACATATATTCCGGCATTTATACTAAACTTAAAGAAAGCAATACTAAACTCGATGCAACAAAAGGAAACGGAATGGGAAATGCCGATTTATTCTATGGAGGAGATTATGGTGCATGGAAACGGTTTTCAAATTCTGTTCGTTTACGTATGGCAATGCGAATTTCTAATGTAAATCCTACATTGGCAAAGACTTGGTTCGATGAAACAATGGCTGATGCCGCCGGATTAATGATAAATAACAGTCAATCATGCAGATTAAAAACCGATCCGGCCGGTCCGCAGGGAATACACAGTGACAATCCAATAAAAGTGATGGCAAATGCCTTCGATTGGTATCGAATCAGCGAATTTATGGTTAGCACCTTGAATACACTGCAAGATCCACGTATGTTTAACTTTGCCGAACCAACAAAAAAATACCTGGATGCAATGAAAGGAATATGTAGTGACTTAGAAAAAAACACTGCTCTTTTCAATACACTTACTTTTGCAGAACAAGAAAAAGTATCTTATTTTGCTAAAGAAGGTTCTTCGTTTATTAATGTGTATGCTCAAGGTAGGAGTTTCACCGATGAGATAGATGCAATTATCGCACGTGTACTTCCCGCAAGAGTAACCGAAGTAAACAGAAACATTAAATACAGAGGGGTAAGAAACGGACAAAGCATTGAGTCGTTAACTTCTATGCAAAGCAAATTGGGTGAATACTCTGATTTGAGCCAATACCTTCGTCAAAATAATTATCAAACCAATTTGTTTGTGTTTCCCGAAGTGTGTTTCTTACTTGCCGAAGCCAATTTAAATGGCTGGACAACACCTAAAACTGCCGAAGAACATTACAATGATGGAATACGTGCTGCCATGCAGCTTTACGAAGTCCCTGAAACAGAAATAACAACCTATTTGGCTGGTGCTGCTAAATATAAATCATTGGGAACAAAAGCACAAAGACTGGAGCAGATTATACTTCAGAAATACCTTGGAAATTACACCGACGGATTTGAGGCTTATGCCGATTTACGCAGAACAGGTTATCCTCAGATTTTACCCATCGATTATGTAACGTCTGTTGCTGACGAAATGGGATTGCCTCGTCGTTGGAAATACCCAAGCGATGAACATTTGCTCAACAAAGACAACGTTATTGAAGCAGCCAACCGTATGGGAGGCGATTATCAACAAAGCCGCATGTGGTGGGACAAAAATAATTAAAAATTAATAATTGATAATTAAAATAAAACAACTGAATTACAACAACCATTAAAATTTTAAAAACAATGAAAACAAACAAATTTTTAAGCAAATTAGCACTCGTGCTCTTGGTATCAATTACCATTTTCTCCTGCAAGGAGGAACAAATTGTAGATTTAAAAAATGATTCAGCCATAACATCATTCGCTCTGAACTTAAGTTCATTGGATGCATTGGCTGATGCAACTATCAAAGCTGGCGTAACAGTAGAAATCGTTGGCGAAGAAATTCTAATTAATATACCTTTTGGTTTGAAAGCTGACACTATTTCAAAATTTTTATCTGCTAATGCAGCTACAGTAGTTGTTTCTAATGGTGCAACTGTTTCACCTGCATCAGGTACTCCTGTGAAATTTAATGTAAAAACGCCCATTTATTACACCGTTACGGCAGAAGATGGTGTTTCGAAAACAGCCTACAAAGTTCGGTTTTTCGAAACTGCTCAAAAAGGTTATGGAGTAGTGAGCGAATATTGGAGAAAAAAGGGAACTCAATTTACTGACAAATTTACAAGTAACAATGAAAAGACTTTTGCAGTAACGCCAACACACATTATTCAACAAATTGGAGGTTTGTACGGTGGAAATTTAAAACTTGTAAAATTATCGATGCTTGATGGTAACGAAGCCGGTTATGCCAAACTGGTAGTTGCACCGGGCGATACCATTAAACAAATTCGTGCAATGGCTGGTGACCGCAAAGGTGGTTTTGTTGGTTGTAACATTGCTGCTCCCGGACAAGATTTTAAAGTTTGGGCTTGGGATGCACACGATGCTACACCACGTCAATTAATCAAATGGAACGTAGATGGTTTAATACCAGTTGGTGTTGCTCCAAGTTGGGCAGGAAATCATGTTGGACGTCGCATATCTATAGTTGGTGACTTAAAAACCGAAGCCTACATTTATTCTTATGCAAATTTCACCTTAGACATTCTTCGCTGGAAAATTACAAATGGCGTTGCAACGGCTAGTCCGGAAAAAATTCATTATACACCGGGTGGTTCTATGTCTCGTTTTGAACTTTGGACATCTGTAATTCCAATGGGTGCTACAGCCACTAGCGATATTATTGTGAATTCGGCAAGTGCTGGGTCAGAAGTTGGAGTTTTAAATGGCTCAACAAAAGCAAATTACATGTCAGCTGGTGGTGTTGCTACTCCAAAAGGAATTGGTCAATTCATTGAATACAATGGAATAAAATATTATATTGTATTGAATGTGGAAGCATATGCAACTCCACACAGTGTAAATGCTCGCTTGTATGACTATACCACTACTAATACAAGTGCAATTATGGGAGAAAACTGGTGGTTAACTCCAGTACCTCAGAAAATTGAAGCTGATGGCACATTAGCCAATGGTGATGCAACGGGTTGTGTGGATGCAATTTTAGATGCCGATGGTCAAGGATTTAAAGTTGTAGCATTAGGAACCGGATGTGGTATTGTAGTTACAAAATTCAGCAAAAAGAAAGAAATGACGTTTTAATTAATTCAAAATTCATAATCCACAATTCAATGTCGTTTAGTTTAGACCTCTCCCCAGCCCTCTCCCGAAGAGAGGGAGGTAAATTACTACCGACTACATAATTTTTACATGAAAAATATATCAAAAAACAGTTGTAATCCAAGTCCCTCTCCTTGGGAGAGGGATATAGGGAGAGGTCGAATTATATAAATACGCTTATCTAAACAACATTGAT
>JAAFGX010000048.1 GCA_010365115.1 Paludibacter sp. | reverse complement strand
CACAGATGACTCCTCTGGAGTCTAATTTGAACAAAATAAATCAAATCAGTGAATAAGGAAAAATTGATTACCCACCTTATTCGTTATAGAGCCTGTTTTTTGAACAGAAACCTTTTATTTTCTGATTAAAGAACCAAAAAATAAATTAATACCAATTGCACAAACAATATAGTCCAATGTCAACTTCGTCATATTGTACTATTTGTTTGTTCCACAAATGCAGAATCTCCGCTCGTTACACAGCATGTTCCATTCGATACGATATGCCTTCCGAATACGGAATTTTCGTGGCACTACAATCGGCACTATACAAAAGTTTACTTTGGACTGAACTAATAATTCATTTGGTTTAAGTAGCTATACTTATGTGATTAGCTAAATTATTTTGATCATAAAACAAAAGAAACCGCAATTGATTTATTATCAATTGCGGTTTCTTTTGTGGCGTCACCAGGAATCGAACCGGGGACACAAGGATTTTCAGTCCTTTGCTCTACCAACTGAGCTATGACGCCTTTTGCTAAGCGGGTGCAAATATACGGCTTTTTTTTATACTACAAAATGCCTGAATGATAAAAATACAAATAAAAGTGACTTCTTTTATTTTTTGTTTGATTAATGTATTGTTTTTGTACATGATAGCACAAATTATTATTTTTATTTTTTTTCTACATTCTACTAAATTCCATCTCATTTTTATATTGTCAAATAAATGGTATTGAAAAAGGAATTAATAAAAGTATGTTCAAATAAATAGCAACAATTACATTTTGATTAAAAAAATATTTTTTGAATAATTATACAAATAAACCTAAAGTATTGAGCATTAATAGTTAACTAATTCATTCGAAACTACCGCCAATGCTATTATTTAATATTTTAAATTAAATATTCATTTTGTTATAGAAAGTGTTTGTTTGATAAAAATAAATCACTACTTTCGCAACGTAAATTATTGCAAAGTAGTTATAGTTCTACTTTTGTTATTTATATAAAAAACCTTCGATAATAACTTATATAAGTAATATTGAAAACTGATTTCGAAAAGAAGTAAAATATTCTACCATAATTTAGGATTTAATAATCAATTTATATTTTTTAATTTTATTAACAACAATCAAAAAAAGTTTCATTTATGAGAAAAATTAATTTCGTAGCAGCTTTGCTATTTTGTGGTTTAACAGTATCTGCACAAGCAGTGAAAGACAGGAATGTAATTCCAGTAGCAGTGAACTTGAATCAAGTTCTTCGCATGTCAATTTCTAATGGTGGAAACATTGAATTTGTATTCAATACCATCGAAGATTACAAAAATGGTTTGTCAGCAGTCACAGCGGCAACCGGTTCAATGTACGAAACAAATTTCTCTGTTTCTTCATCTACTCGTTGGAAATTGACTTATGGTGCTGAAACAGGTACTTTTCAGGGAACTGACAATCCTGCAAACACATTGGCTTTAGATAACGTAGGTTATTTATTGACTGAAACTGGTGCACATAAATTCGAAGCTGGTGTTAAAGGTGCAACTACTGCAGAACTATATAGTGCTCCTACGAATGGTGGTGCTGAAGTAGCTGCTTTAGAAGTGTATCCTCAGGTATTAATCGAAGACAACGATCAAGCTGGAGCTACTGCTGCTTCAAACGCAGGTGATGCTAGTGACAACGTATTTCAGTTGAGCTGGAGAGTTGGAACTAAAGAAAGTCAAGCTCTTACAACTGCTATGAATCCTGTTGCACTTATCGATCAATCTCCTAGCCCTGCTGCTGACAGATATGTTGCAAACGTGCTTTTCGAACTTAGTATTGATTAATCGTTTTTTTTGAAAATAAATGGAGAGATTGATTAACATGACTTGTGTTGATCAATCTTTTTATTAATTAATAAATAAATTAATTAGGTTCTGAACCCAAAAATCAAGCCACGATGCATCTAACGAAAATGTTTTTCGCTCTTATATTGATGCTTGCCTGTGCATCGGTGTGCGTCTCGCAAGAATGGAATTCAGCTAGAATAACGGTACTTTACGGAAGCGATATTCCATTTAATTTCAATACGATGGATAAAATAAAAAACGGAATTGAAATTGCTACAGGCACCGCATTTGGTATATCATTGGCCGATTCGAGCAAAGTTGGTCACGATTTAGAAGGTTTTGATCTCAATTTCAGATCTTTTAATGGACAACCCAATATAAAAGGGGATGTTAGTCTGTTGCCACTTAACAGGATACGTGTAAAAGCGGAGAATGGATTTGGACTTGGAGGTGGAATCACTGAAGGATATGAGGACCTTACTACAAATTGGGTTCGTTTGTTTTCTTATACTAAAACTCCGTGGAATCCCCCCGCTGATGATTTGAAATGGTCGGACAGTCAGTTGATTATTTCTTACGAATGCGGAAAACCACCTCCTGTTGGCAATGGTTCTTTAATGGGCGAATCGCCCGATTATTATAATGTAGAGATAGAATTTGAGTTAATGCCAATAGGACCCGGATTTTAATCATCCGATTTGCAACAATCAATTTTTATCAGATTTCAAATTATCAATTCAGAAGCATACGATATAAAAGTGACTTTCACCAACAGCAATACTTGTCCAATAATTAGATGGCCCTTAATCGTATTGATTAGTTGTGTGTTTTTATTGTTTGGTTCAAGCAATAATTGTTATGCTCAAGGCAATAATAATGATATTACAGCTTCGTTTGTAAAGAAAACGGATAGCTTAAAAACGTCCACTCTTTACTTTAATATTCTAAAAGTTTCCAATAATACCACTAAGGCAATCATCGGAAATGTTACATTCAATGGCCCTGAAAATTGGAAGATAATCTCATTTCCATCTGATCAAACAGTTATTCAACCCGGAGATTCTGCCTTGATTCCCGTACGTGTATCGCCCGCTACAGATGCTTTAGGTGGCATTTCCTATATTATTAACGGCACTTTCAAAACTTCTACCCATCAAATTTCTGCCAACACCTATCTTGCCCTGCCATCAATGACAAAATGGGATTTTTCAATTAATAAGACTCAAATTTATTTTACCGAGAATAGTCCCCATACTTCTTTTCAAATTCATCTTTCGAACAAAGGCAATACAGCCGAATTAATTAGGTTGGACTTGGAATTTGGAAAACTGCTGGAGTTGTCTAAATCTACTGGGAATGAATTCGTTGAGTATATCCAGTTGCCTGCATTTAAAGATACAACCATTACGCACACGATTGCCTATCAGAAGAATTTGAGTTATTCCGATAGAAACCGATATGAGAAAAACTGGAAGGAATCGGCTTTGAAAGCGACTGCTTCGAGCGAATTAGTTAATAAAAGTGCTGTTATTTTGTTTCATAAATTAAACAGTACATTTATAAATCAGCGTGCGCAAAGTTCATCGCCACTTAACGTTGAATATCAAATCAATAATTTAATGTCGAGTCAGGAACCACGTTCTAACATTAGATTGTATGGAAGTATTTTATTTCCAAAAAGCCGTGAAATTCAATATTATGCAGGAGTAAATAACTTGAGTCATGACTTTAGGAATTCAAATAAATTTGATGTTAAACAACAACTTATGTATTCTCTTCGATATATTGATTTGAAGAATAGTATAGAGCTTGGTTATAATATTTATGGTGGAAATTTGCACACCATAAATGGTCGAGGCATTGCCGGAAGCTATAGTGTGAATAAAAAAAGTAAAGTTTCATATACACTTACTCAAAATCCGTATAGTGATAATATTGGAGGGCATTTAGGTTATTCTTCATCAATTGGAAGTGTTACATTTAACACACACGTAATTCATGAAGAGAATGTAAATGGCAGTTATTCTGCTACTTCTGCATCGGTTGGAGCCGGATTTCGTATCCTGAAATATCATTCACTATCGTTACAATTGTTGGGGTCGCAAGCAAACTATAGTCAACCTCAACGAGATACAAGCTTACTCGGGTTTAGTTATAGAATAAATTACGGCATAAGTTTAAAGAAATTTGATTTTCGGGTGAGTGCCTTGAATTCGGTTCACAATTACATTCGAAATTCGGGATTGCAACAGTATTATATTGACAGTAAATATATTCTGACAGAAAATGCAAGTTTAACTCTTTATGGAAACCGCCAGTATTACTCTACTACTCGTTATCCATATAATTTTGATCATCTTCCCAATTATAACAGCTCAGACTATTTGCGATTAACAGCTTCGATTGCAAATGGAAACCTTAACTATCAAATGGGACCGGACTATAATGGTTCCATGCGACAACTTTTTAATTCCTCTACAGGTTACAAGTCTGAATTCAGAACTTATCAGCCGGGTGTTTGGGGTGCTGTTACTATAAAAATTGGAGAAAACCGAATTTTGACTCCCAATGTGACCGTAAATAATCTACGATTTTATTATAAAACCGATAATCCGGCTTTATTGGCATATTCGTCCACAAAAAATATATATTATTCGGTTGGTGTCAATTTTTTCGATCGGGTATGGCGCATGAATGCGTATTATACGAGCGGATCAACAAGCGATTTATACAGAAGTGTTCAGTTAGATACCGATCCCATATTGACTAAAAGTATTCAATTTCGCCCTTCTTATGAAAATTTCTTTTTTGATGAAAAAGTCAAGTTAAGTGCATTTGTAAACTATGCGTATTATATGCCTTCGGGTCGTGAAAATATTTCATACAACCTCAAGTACGATCATTTTTTCAAAAACGGATTTTCACTTTCGTTTACTGGATTTTTATACTCCAATAGCAGAAATGATAAAGAGATTGGAGCTATTTCCACAAAAGACCTCAATTTTATAGTTGGTTTCCGTAAATCTTTCAATATCCAGCAGCCCCGATTGAAATACTATAATTACAAAGCTTTATTTTTCAATGATTTAGATGGAAATAAGATGAAGACGGATAATGAGCCTCCGGTATCTGACATTCTTGTTAATATTGAGAAGAATAGGGAAATTTCAACCGGTCAGAGTTATATTCCTGAAACAGAGTTAATATCGGATGTAAATGGTGAAGTGGCTATTGAAAACCTACCAAAAGACAACTACAATTTGACGTTTACTCCTTTAGTAAACCTAAAAAGCCTTTATTTTTTGAATGGTTCTGAACAATCGTATTTCAACGATAAAAATCGCACTTTATATATTCCACTTGCCGAGAGCTATAAAATTAAAGGTAAAATTATCGTAATTCGCGATCCGAATAGTTCGGAAGGTGACATTAATTTAAGTGGTGTAAGGATCACTGCAAAAAGTTTAAATGGCGAAACGTATTCTGCTCTTACCGATAATTTTGGAGCTTTTATTATCAATGTTACTAGTCCTGATAAATTTATTGTTGATGTTAATAATGTTTTCGGGGAACAATACAGTATTGAAAACGATGAAATGGAAGTTCAATTTGTTCAAAACCGAACCATTAACCTTGATTTTACTTTTGTAGAGAAGAAAAGAAGCATACAATTTGAAAACGGTATGGAATTATTCAAATTCAGTGGAATCTCGAGCGAGTCTGAAACTTCTATGCCCGAAAACAATGTCGAATCGTCCGAAATAAAATCAGAAACAGTTGCTGAGAAGGTCAAGAACTACACTATTCAACTTGATGCTTTGAAAAACTATCGCAATCCGTCATTCTACAAAGCAAAGTATAAATTGAAAGGTGAGGTTTTATACAGCGAAGAAAATGGCGAATTCAAATATTTTACAGGAAATTATCCGTCGTTAGAGGCGACTAAAGCCGAAATTAAAAAGCTGGGTGTAACTGGATTTCCAGTTGTGGTTGATGAATTGCAACTTAAAAAAGAAGTTGTAAAAGAAATTCCAAAAGCAACTGTAGTTGGAGCAGTATCTGAAAAAAATGCTCAAAATACGGTTACAAAACAAGCATCAACTTCTAAAGTTGTTGATGAAAGTACTATTCAGGAAGTTGCCGTAAAAACTAATCAAAATGCAGTAATTCCAAAGCAAAATGGAACTCCGAAAGTCAGTGAACCTACAAAAGAAGTTGAGGCTCCATCAGCTCAAAGTGTTGCACCGAAAGAGGAAGTTCAGAAAGTAAATGAAAAAACAACTCTGCAAGAAGTTCCTGCAAAAATCAGTCAAACAGTATTAATTCCGAAGCAAGATGAATCCCCGAAAGTTATAGAAACAGCAAAGGAAGTTCCGACAACATCAACTCAAAATGTTGCTCCAAAAGAAGTAGTTTCTAAAGTTAGTGAAAAAGTTAAAATACAAGAAACTTCTGAGAAAATTAATCAGATTGCAGTTCCAAATTCGGAAACAAATGTAAAAGAAAGAGAAAAATCCATTTTAAAGGAAACTCCTAAAGTGAAATTAGCTCCGCTTCCCGTTGCGCAAAAACTTGATGTACTTCCTGAAGGACAATATTATAGTATTCAGCTTGATGCACTAAAAATATATCGTTATCCAACCTATTATAACGCCAAATATAATTTAAAAAACGAAGTGCTATGTGTAGTAGAAAACGGGATTTATAAATACTATACTGGCAGTTATAATTCAATTGATGCGGCTAGAGGCGATATTGCAAAATATGGCTTTTCGGGTTATATTATTCTTGTTGAAAATCTGGAATCGAAAAAAATTGAAAGCATAAAAAAATAAATCTTTTCTGCTTTTAGAAGAAAATGTATTAAAACGTTTTTGATTTTACCATTATCAATGATCCAGACAACATTGGTAATACAAAATTTACTATCCAGATACTAACCCCGGCTAAAATTATTGGAATTTCGGGCGATGAAAATGCACCAATAATAAGTACAGCATATGAGCTGCGAACAGCTGCTTCAGAAAAAGCCAACGAAGGTGTGAAGGTGACAAATAAATAGGTAGTAGGGATAGCTATGAATGCCTGCCAAAAGTCTAATCCAACGTTGAAAAACCTTAGCATAAAGTAAAATTGAGCGCAGAAAACCACATAACGCATTAAAGTCACAAGCATTATCTTAAATAAGTCTTGTACCGAAAAATCTGATAAACAATTGCTAAAAGAAGATACAGCGGCTGAAATTCGATTCGACTTTAATCGATGGCTTAACTGAGGTAAATTGAAATAAAGCCATCCGAAAAGAATCAGGCTAATGATCAGAAGGAGGAGATAACGGATAATTTCTGTATTCAGAGTTTCATTTTGCGATAAAAAAAACAGAATACATGCAGGAATGCCAAAAAATGCCATGATAATATTCTGAGTTAAACTATTCAATACACTTAATGTTACACCAGATTTTCGATTTTCATTTTTTAGAAACGATACTCTACCCACCAATTCTCCTACACGATTTGGTGTGAAAAATCCGGTAAAAATTCCTGATAAAACTGCTTTTATGGCAAAAAATAATGTAATTTTCTGAATTTTAGAAACGAACATTTGCCACTTTTTGGCTTCTAGCAACCAATTGGCAGGTAGTAAAACTAAAACCATAGCCAACCACCAAAATTGTGTAATTGAAAGTTGACTCCATTCGTTGGCAAGCACTTCGTAGCGGTCAAAAGTGATAAGTTTGTAAGCCAGAAACGAGTAGGAGGCAATTAAGATGAACCATTTAAAGGAGGTTTCTACATTTAATTTATCAAGCAATATAAATTGCGATGTTTTTTTTAATGCAGCCGTTTGAAGTGTTTTGTTGTTCATAAGATGGAACAAAAAAGTGAAATTAAATCGCTGTTTGGGATTTCTTGGGATTTTTAAATGTAAATTTCTTCTGAGAAAAATAACTAACTAAAACACAGAATAAAGTAGCGATAATTTGCGAAGGAGTTGTCCAGAAATGGAAACCATCAACAAATATTTTAAGAACAACAGCATTGATCCCCAAATTGATAAACACAATTAAAAAATACCGGTAAAGTTGGGTGGCTCCACGCAAATCAGATTCGGTAAAGGTAACGTATTTCTGAAGTAGAAAGCCAAAAAAGTTTGAAAATGGAAAACTAATGGCGAGTGCTGCAATGTGAGAACTAAGTGTAAATAAGCCCAATGGCAACATTTGTTGATGTAAAACATAGTTGTAAACTACAAAGTACAAAACGATAGAAAACCCTACATTGACAACGCCGGTGAAGCCATAACGAAAAAACTGCAATGTTACATATTTTCGAAATGGAGGATAAAAAAAATCAATAACATTACTTGCCAAACGACCCAGTGTTACGAAATATTTTCTCATTAAGGTATTTTAGTCTGTAACTTTAACGGAGAATAAGCCCGAAAAAGTAGGATAATCAAAGTTTTATTGTTACTTTTGTGCGCCTCGAAAATAACTTTTTTTTTGCGTTGTGCAAAGATACAATATAAGAATTGACATTTGACATTTAGCAATTGACAATTTGTAAAATTGATTAAAATTAACTTTAAGGCAGCCTGTTTTATAAAAAAGATTCGAAAGCACATTTTATTTATCACCAATATGCCTGACGACTACCATAGTTATGACACAAGTAAGAGCGAAAAAATACTTGGGACAACACTTCCTCAAAGATATGGAAGTGGCTCGTCGTATTGCCGGGAGTTTGACTCTCGACGGTCGCACCTCTGTGCTTGAAATTGGTCCGGGAATGGGTGTGCTTACCCAATTTTTACTTGAAAATCCTCTTATTGACTTAACTGCTGTTGAACTCGACGGCGAATCAGTTGAATATCTTCACCAACATTATCCGCAACTTAACGTTATAGAAGCCGACTTTTTGAAAATGGACTTGAAAAGCTATTTTCCAGGCACTTTTTGTGTTATTGGCAATTTCCCCTATAATATTTCGAGTCAGATATTTTTTAAAATGCTTGATAACAAGGATTCAATTCCTTGTTTGGCAGGCATGATACAAAAAGAAGTGGCCGAACGAATAGCAGCACCTCCGGGAAGTAAAACTTACGGAATTTTAAGCGTGTTAATGCAGGCTTATTACAAAATAGAATATCTATTTACGGTTCACGAAACCGTTTTTGACCCTCCGCCCAAGGTCAAATCGGCTGTTATTCGCTTTACCCGCAATGAAGTTTCTAAAATCGATTGTAACGAGCAACTCTTTAAAACGGTAGTGAAAACAGCCTTCAACCAACGTCGCAAAACCTTGCGAAATTCTCTAAAACCCCTTGTGGAATCAGGACATCCGATGTATACCGACCCGATTTTCGATTTAAGACCGGAACGACTGGATGTGGCAGCATTTATTGACCTGACCAACCGGATTGAGAAAGCACTAAAATAGTTAACTATTCAACGTTAACTGTTCATTGTTGCAACAATTACCAAGCATTTTACTAATGTTCAACCTTTGGGAACGTCGCTTCCCTACGGTCGATAAAAAATAGACTCGTGATGAGTTTTATCATGTCGACCGAATTAACTGGAAAGGAAACAAAACCATGTCAGAATTAAGAATGTTTTACCATGAAGATGGAAAACTAAAAATATCAAAAAATATTGATACGTTAAAAAAAATAGATTTAAAAGAGTTGATTTGGATTGACTTAAACGACGTATCAGAAGCCATTGAATCGGAACTCGAACAATTTCTAAAAATTTATATACAGGAAGATGAAGAGATTGAAGAAATCGAAATGAGTTCGCGTTACATGCAAACGGATGATAGTATAGTAGCAAATTCAAACTTTTTACAGGAAAATTTCACGCTCGAACCAATTTCATTTATTTTAAAGAATGGCATTTTGGTTTCTGTTCGCGATGCTGAGCTAAAATCATTCAATGAAACCATCAAGAAAATTTACGCTAACACAAAGAGCTTTCCAACAGGATATCATGTATTGGTTACATTGCTTGAAACAAGGGTTGAATACGATGCCGATATGATTGAGGATGCAACCGATCAAATAACTAATTTGAGTAAGACTCTGAACACCGAAGACGATTTAGATCAGGACATTTTGATCCGCATCAAAGACTTACAAGAAAAAGTAATGATTATCCGGCAAAATATTATGGATAAGCAACGTGTGGTCTCCAACATGCTGAAATGTAATTTTTTCCCAGAAGAACTATTACCTCGACTAAGCATGATTCTTAAAGATATCAACTCACTATTTGAATATACCCGTTTTGGTTTCGATCGTTTGGATTACCTCCAGGATACTTTCCTGGGTTTGGTAAACCTGCAACAAAATAAGATTATAAAAATTTTCACTGTCGTTTCCGTGATTTTTATGCCACCAACGCTTATTGCCAGCATGTATGGAATGAACTTCCGGTTTATGCCCGAATTGAATTGGAAGTATGGATACCCATTTTCAATTTTTGTAATGATTCTTTTTTCTGCTGTGGTTCTATATTATTTCCGAAGGAAAAAATGGTTGTAAGGACAGGCAAGATTTTAGATTTAAGATTTTAGATTTAAGAACCAAAAACCAAGAACCAAGACTGTGAAAAAAGTCTTGGTTCTTGGTTATTATAACGGATTTTGTCTTGATTTTTTGTTCTTAGCTCTTGGTTCTTAATTCATGCCTCTTGGCTCTTGATTCTTGGTTCTTGATTCTTGATTCTTGATTCTTGATTCTTGGCTCTTGATTCTTGGCTCTTGATTCTTGGCTCTTGGCTCTCTCTATTGTACTGTCATTTCTCCGCACATACTTACACTCAAACGGTGTTTTACATCATCAAGCGATACATACTCGCCAAGTAAATACATCAATTTTGTAACAATAGCCTCAGTTGTACAGTCGTAACCACTCATAACACCGGCATTTACAAGGTTCAGACTGGTTTCATAACGTCCCATTTCTACTGAGCCAGTACTGCATTGCGTTTTGTTTACAATTAATATTCCACGTTCGGTGGCATCTTTCAGCGCATTAAAAAACCATGTTTTACGGGGCGCATTACCGGCACCAAAACTTTCGAGAACTACAGCTTTTAATCCGGGAATATGAAGTATTGCATTAACAGTATGATCTGTTATACCAGGAAAAAGTTTAAGAATTGCTATGTTCTGATCAATTTTTGTTCGTACGCGAAGTTTTGTTCCTGCTCCGGGATAATGAATATATGATCTGAAAAATTTGATATGAACACCAGCTTTTGCCAACGGTGGATAATTATAGGAATTAAAGGCGCTGAAATGTTCAGCATTCTTTTTAGTAGTACGATTCCCCCTGAATAAATTATCTTCAAAGAAAATACAAACTTCGGGTACAATAGGTTGACCGTTTTCTTTTGCAGTTGCGATTTCAATAGCAGTGAGGAGATTTTCCTTGGCATCGGAACGCATCATGCCTATTGGAAGTTGAGAACCTGTAAAAATAACAGGTTTAGATAGATTCTCCAGCATAAAGCTCAGAGCTGAAGCAGTATACGCCATTGTATCAGTACCATGCAATACTACAAAACCATCAAAATCATTGTAATTTTCCTGAATTATTTGTGCTATTCTTTCCCAAACAGGAGGATGAACATCGGAAGAATCAATTAACGGAAGAAACGGAATGCTTTTAATACGAATTCCTGTTTGTTTGAGTTCCGGCAAATATTCCTGAAGACGATCAAAATCGATAGGACGCAAAGCTCCGGTTGACGGATCTTCGGACATGCTTATAGTTCCACCCGTAAAAAGTAATAAAACAGCACTTTCTTTATCCACGGTAATCTTTTGAATAATTTCGCACAAAGATAGCGTAAAATTTAATGCTTCTGATAGATGAATGATTTTTTTGAATTCGATTCTATTTTTTTATCTTCACTTCGAGTTTGGATGATATTTTATCACTATTTTTGCAATATTCAAGCCAACAACTTACATGATTGATTTTAGAATACATTTTGAATATGAATAGAATTTTTTTAATTGGATATATGGGCTCCGGCAAAACAACTATTGGTAAATTGTTGTCAGAAAAACTGGGTTATAGTTTTGTGGATATGGACGCTCATATCGAAGAAAAACAATTTAAATCTGTTTCGCAAATTTTTGCCGAAAAAGGTGAAAATGAGTTTAGAATATTGGAAAAACAATGTCTGCAAGAAGTGGGTTTGTTTGAAAATGTGATTATTTCTACAGGTGGCGGCGCGCCTTGTTTCTTCGATAATATGGAATTTATGAATTCACAAGGATTAACCGTATATTTGAAGCTCACACCTGAAGAGTTGAAAGAACGGCTTGAAAGTTCCCACGCCAACAAACGACCATTGCTGGCTGAAAGAAAAGGAAACGAGTTGCTACAATTTATTTCTGAAGGATTGGCAAAACGCGAACCGTTTTATTTGAAAGCTGCACTCCATTTGAATGGAACCGAAGAAGAAACCGTTTCAAAAATCTGCGATTTTACATCTTAAATTTGATGTTTTTCAGATAAAAGCACGTAAAAAAAATACTTTCTCTTTATCTATTTTGAAACCACAGAAGTATCATTAAATAACAACGAACTGTCTCCATAGCTTAAAAACCTAAACTTATTTTCCATTGCATAATGGTATATTTCCTTCCAGTTGCCATTTACAAAAGCTGAAACAAGTAAGAGTAAAGTGCTTTTGGGTTGATGGAAATTGGTGATCATCGCATTTACCAACTTAAATTTATATCCTGGTTTGATCATTATTTGCGTTTCGGCATGCAGAGTGGAAAGACTATTTTGATCTAAATAATCAAGAATATTCTGTAAAGCATCAAAAACTGAAAGTGTAGATGCTGATTCGTATGGTTGCCATTGACTTACAGTCAAAATTCCCTTCTTCTCAAGGAGAGGGATTAGGGGTGAGGGGGTGATTTGTGCTCCAATATAATATAGACTTTCCAAGGTCCGCACCGAAGTGGTACCAACAGCTACGATATTCCCAAGGCTTTTCTGTAAATTTTCGATGGTACTGCGTTGAACAGAAATCACTTCGGTGTGCATGTGATGTTCGGCAATATCACGTGTTTTTACCGGCTGAAAAGTTCCTGCGCCTACATGTAACGTCAGTTCTTCTGTTTCGATATTTTTCGATTTCAGGCTTTCAAATACTTCAGAAGTGAAGTGCAATCCGGCTGTGGGTGCTGCCACCGAACCTTTTATTTTGGAATAAACGGTTTGGTAGGTCGTTAAATCACTTTCTTCAGTTTTTCGGTGAAGATAAGGCGGAATGGGTAATTCTCCTGCATTCTCAAGAATATCGGCAAAGTGAATATTGTCATTATTCCACGAAAAATGAATTGTGTGCGTGTTGTCTTCAGTATGAAGCAATTCAGCACTGAACACACAACTCTTCTCTCCTACCACTATGGATTTGCTCAACCGTCCTTCCTTCCATTTTTTCAAATTTCCTACCATGCATTTCCACTCGCATTGGGTTGTTGCACTTAGCGACAAGGCGTAGTCGGAAGGTGTGAGCGGTTCCAAACAAAACACTTCAATGCGAGCACCAGTTTCTTTATGGAAAACTAACCGAGCTTGAATAACACGTGTATTGTTGTATACCAGCAAGCTATCAGCGGGTAAAAAATCGGCGATATTTGAGAAAGTGCTTTCAGTAATGTTAGAATTCTTATATATCAACAATTTTGAGGCATCGCGTCTGGATAATGGGAATTTTGCAATCCGGTCATCGGGAAGTTGATAATCGTATTGGTCAATGTAAATGGGTTGGTTATCTTTCGGTTCGTTCACAGGAGTTACGGAATATTTATTGTAATTTTGTGGCAAAAGTAACTAAAAAATGCCTTTGGCGATAATTTTCTTCGCGATATTAATAGTTTTTATACCTTGAGTAAGGTAAATTGAATAGGTAGAATCTAGTCCGGTAATTATTGATCCACGACTATAAACTTAAAAAGAATATGATAAAAAGAGGAGATAATGTGCGTTTTTTAAACGCAGTTGGTGGTGGTGTTGTTGTTCGCATTGATGAAAATAAAAAAATGCTTTTTGTTGAAGATCAGGATGGATTCGAAATTCCAGTGTTGGAGCGTGAATGTATAATGGTGGGCGTTGTCAATAAAGATACGAATTTCCCGATAAAGGATTTTAGCACAAAAGCTAAATTGTCCGAATTTCAGCTCCCCTCTCCTCAAGGAGAGGGGCTGGGGGTGAGGTTAGAACCTAAACCCGAAGAACCAATTATCGAAACTCCCGAAGGGGAAACGTTAAAAGCACTGCTTGCATTTTTTCCTATCGATATCAAACAATTGCAAACCACCGCTTACGAATGTTATTTGATAAACGATAGTAATTATTACTTGTATTACAATGTGGTGAATGGTGAAAATGATGTATGGAAAAGTCTTGCCAATGGTATTATCGAACCAAATATGCAGGAACTGTTATCGGAAATTACAAAAGAAGAAATCAGTGGATGGGAACGATTGAGAGTACAACTTTTACCTTTTAAACAAGGAAAAAACTACAATCCTCAAACAGTTATTGATACAAATATTAAAATTAATGCCGTAAAATTCTTCAAATTGCATAGTTTTGCAACTAATGATTATTTTGATGAACCTGCTATGCTGATTGATATTACTGCCGAAAAGGAGAAAGAAGCTGAAAATAAAAAAATGACTGAAATTTCGCCTGAGGAAATAAAACAAGCTATGTTTCAGAAAGAAGAAACGGGTCGTCCCAGGATTGTGAAACGTAAGCAAGTTGATGAAACTATCGAAATAGATTTGCATATCAACGAATTGCTGGATACCACAGCCGGACTGTCGAATGCTGCGATGCTTCAATGCCAGTTGGATAAATTTCATGAGGTTTTGAACGAGAATAAAAACCACAAGGGTCAAAAAATCGTTTTTATCCACGGAAAAGGCGAAGGCGTAATGCGCAAAGAAATTGAAAAGTTGCTTAAAACTCAATATAAAACCTATTATTTTCAGGATGCATCGTTCAGAGAATATGGATTTGGAGCAACAATGGTGACGATAAAGTGAATGACCCCTAACCCCTAAAGGGGAACAAAGAGAGAACCCCAACTCCTAAAGGGGAGCTACATTAGTTTCTATAATTTTAATTCTATAAAGTCTTAAAGATACGAAGTAACTTTGTTCCCCTTTTAGGGGCTAGGGGTAGTTTTTATTCAGTCAAAAACAAAATCATCCGCTCCACAGCTTGCTGACAGACAGTGCAAAACTCAGGTGCTACGTTGGTTCGCATACGGCAATCGTAAAAGGGGCGAAACATGCCTTTTGTGAGATAACCGCCACCTTCAAAAACGCCGATGCTTTTCTTTGTTGAATCGTTCACAGGTGTTGGAATCTGAATACCTTCAGACAACTGGCTTTTCCATTTTTTATCGAATTGAACTAGCGATGAAATATTAGGTTCCCATGGTTCATTTTTTATATCGTACATTCCATCCAGGACATCTGCGTTCTCTTTAAAATACTCATCACCCAATCCGGCAAACGAATGACCAAATTCATGCACCGTAACTTCCGTTGCCAGTTTATTGTCGGCGGCTGTTAGTGCGTAAAAATTGTAAATTCCACCCCCGCCATAAATTTTTGTGTTTGCCAACACATAAATGGCATCGTAAGGAACCAAAGCCGCCAAATCACGCAGTTTAAAACTACTTGGTGTTGTTAAATAACGGGGTTCATAAAAAGTAAAGAAATGAGAATCGACAGCAGTATTCTTCCAATTGCTTTTTTGGGGAATTGAAATGCCAGAATCCTGAGATATGGCAGCAATTGCGTAAATATTGATTCTGTTTTTGTATTTGGTAAAGGGTTCGTGAGTCAATAAGTTTTCGGCCAACCGTTGCGCATCTTTATAGAATTTATTCTTGTCTTTGGCGGTATAACCTTCTGCAATTACTGCAATGTCGATCGCTTTTTCGGGCGATACGGTTTTGGTAATCAGTTTAATCGGAACGGATTTTGGATTAGTAAGCCGAATTAATTTATCGGTAGGAGAAATAATATATGAAAATAATTCCTCCCATTTGTCGAAGTCTACCCGTTTTTCAATTTTCAGAATGATACTATTCATTGGAAATGGAAATTGAATGGTTTGTTCGAAACTTTTACTGGTAGTTTTGGCTTCGGGAGTCGATTGCCACTCGCGATAAAGTGCACTAAAACCATCAATATAAATTTGATGACCACTAATGCTGTCCAATAGCCGGATACGGAAATCGCCGAGATTCAAATCGTCGGATAAATGAGCACGCCGTCCACCCCAAAACTTTTCCTGCGATATTTTATCCAGATAAACCGATGTTTGATTGGCATTTCCGCAAAAATGAAAATCGACCCGGCAGGCTTTTTCATTGAAATAATCCGAGTAATGCTGTGCGAAAACAGATGACCATGAAGCAAATATAAAGAGCAACAGAAATGATAATTTGTACATACGGTTTTTGAAAATTTGTGAGTGTGCAAAAATAAAAGAAAAAAAGCACTAAATCCTATATTTATGCATTATATTTACAGTTAATTTATTGTGGAGTGTTTTTATTTTTTTGTATTTATCTTTTTCTATAATTAGACAATGTGAAAATCAAAAATTATTTATACTTTTGGGGATTGATTTAGAAATAGAGAATTATATGGGTGAAAAGAATAAAAAGCAGGAATATAGCCGTTATCAGTTATTTTGGTTAGTTACATTAAGGGTTTTAATTGGTTGGTATTTTCTTTACGAAGGTGTAATTAAAGTATTGAGCCCCAATTGGACTTCATTTGGATATTTAAAAGATTCTAAGGGAATTTTTGCTCCGTTATTCTCCATGTTGACTGAAAATGCTTCGATAATGAATTTAGTAGATACCATCAATATGTATGGACTTGTATTTATTGGATTAAGCCTTGTTTTAGGTGCCTATGTCAGAACCGCAAGTATTGGGGGAATCGCATTGTTAAGCTTATATTATCTATCACATCCTCCATTGTTGGACGTAGTGTATATGATGCGCCCCGAAGGATCTTATTTGTGGGTTGATAAGAATTTAATAATACTTTGTACTTTATTTATTATCATCTTGTTCCCCACTTCAAAACAAATAGGATTAGATAGAATATTCATAAAAAAGAAAAACGCATAATAAATAAGATCTCAATCGTTTAATAACCATGTCAGACAATCACAAAAATCTCAAAGATCACAATAATATTAACTCAGACAAAAACAAATCGGAAGTAAAACATTCCGAAGGCAGAAGGGATGCTTTGAAGGCACTTGCAACGTTACCCGTGTTAGGTGTATTGGCATACGGTGTTTATAAAAAGAAAAAAAACGAAACTCAAAACCAGCTTGCAGGCAATATTTTTAATATAAATGAAAAACCTGCTGTTTTGGAAGTACAACCTGATGGAAAAACCATTCGCATTGGGATCATTGGTTTCGGTATTCGTGGTAGCCAGTTGATGCAGGCATTGGGATTTGCTACTCCTGAGTACATTGAAAATCTAAAGGAACAATCCAAAAAAGATCCTCAGAATACCCGGTATAAAGATTTTTTAGAACAAGATAGTCTGAATGTACGCATAACCGGAGTGTGTGATATTTTTGAAGTATATGCACACGATGCTGCAATTGCAGGCGCAAATATTAGAAAAGAGGGTACCAAGAATGCTAAACCCAATTCATTACCAACCATATATAAGCATTATAAAGAACTGCTGGCCGCTAAAGATATTGATGCTGTAATTATCGCATCACCCGATCATTGGCACGGAACAATGGTGATTGATGCCGTAAAAGCAGGAAAACATGTATATGGCGAAAAACCAATGACATGGACAGTTCCTGAAACTTATATGGTGAAAGAAGCCGTAGAAAACAGTAAAGTGGTGTTTCAACTAGGTCATCAGGGTCGACAAATTGAAATTAACCATCGTGCCAAACAAATTATTGAAAAAGGACTAATAGGAAAAGTAACGCTCATGGAAGTGAGCACAAACCGTAACGATCCCAATGGTGCTTGGGTATATCCGATTCATCCTAGTGCCACTCCAAAAAATATAGACTGGAAACAATTTGAAGGTAACCCCGATCGTGTAAAAGAATATATGGAGTATATGACTTCTGCTGGATTGGCAAAATATGTAGGCCCCGATGCACGCGATAAGTTTAGCCTCGAACGGTTTTTTCGCTGGCGTTGCTGGTGGGATTACAGTACAGGTTTGAGTGGCGATTTACTAACTCACGAATACGATGTAATGAATCATATTATGGATCTCGGCATCCCCGGTTCTGCAACTTCATCGGGAGGGGTTTATTATTTTAAAGATGGACGAACTGTTCCTGATGTATTACAAACCACTTTCGAATTTCCCGATCGAGATATGAGTTTGCTTTATACCGCCACACTTGCAAGTCAGTACAACCGACCACGCAAAATTATGGGATCGGATGCCACGTTGGAGTTGGGTAGTTCACTTAATGTTATTATCGATAAAGGATCAATTAAATATAAAGATAAAATAGATCAGGGAATGATAAAAACGGGTGAGCCATTTTATCGTTACGCATCCGGAAAAAGTGTAGATGCGCTTTCTTCAGCTACCGAAAAATACTTTGCCGAACGCGGGCTTTTATTTTCATATGTAGAAGGCAAGCGATATAACACCACATTTTTACATCTCAGGGAATGGTTGGAATGTATTCGTCAGGGTTTAAAACCTTCGTGTGGAATTAAAGAAGCTTTTGAAGAAGCAATAACGGCTCACATGGGTACGCGGGCATACCTCGAAGGGAGAACTATGTATTGGGATAAAGACAAGAATGAGATAACTAAAGGATGATTATTTATTAACTTTAAAATAATTAAGTATTATGTCAACAATTTCAAGAAGAAAATTTCTGAAAGCAGGATCTTTAGCTGCTATAGGATTAACGGTAGTACCTTCTTCGGTATTAGGAATGAAATTTGGGCACGTTGCTCCAAGCGACAAGCTGAATATTGTAGGAGTGGGTGTCGGAGGCAGGGGTTTTTCTGTACTTAAAAGTGTAGAAAACCAAAATATTATTGGACTTTGTGATACGGATTGGAAATACGCCGACCGGGTTTTCAAACACTTTCCCAATGCCAAGAAATATGTCGATTATCGTAAAATGTATGAAGAACTGGGCAAAAGCATTGATGCCGTAGTGGTGGCAACTGCAGACCATACTCATGCCATTATTGCAGCCCAAGCCATTACAATGGGTAAACATGTGTATGTTGAAAAACCATTGACTCACACGGTTTACGAATCCCGATTACTTACCAACCTGGCAAAAAAACACCAAATTGCGACCCAAATGGGTAATCAGGGTGCTTCGGGCGAAGGAGTTCGCCAAATCTGTAACTGGATTTGGAACGGTGAAATTGGCGAAGTAGTAAAAGTAGAAGCATTTACCGACCGACCTATTTGGCCACAAGGATTGCCACGGCCAGCTGAAGTGGATAAAATTCCAAGTACAATGAACTGGGATTTGTTTATTGGCCCGGCTCCAATGCGACCATTCAATCACATTTACACTCCATGGAATTTCCGTGGTTGGTGGGATTTTGGAACAGGAGCACTGGGTGATATGGCTTGTCATATTCTGCATCCTGTATTTGAGGGACTTCAATTAGGTTATCCTACTAAAGTGCAGGGAAGTTCTACCGCTTTATTAGCCGAAAGTGCACCTAATGCACAAACTGTAAAATACACTTTTCCTGCCCGCAATAATATGCCTAAAGTAGGAATGCCCGAAGTAGATGTTTATTGGTACGATGGTGGATTACAACCTCCACGTCCGGCAGGTGTTGCTAATGGAATAAATTTGAATAACGGTGGTGGAGGTGTAATTTTCCACGGAACTAAAGATACACTGATTTGTGGATGTTACGCAAAAGATCCTTGGCTGGTGTCAGGTCGCAAGCCCGATGTTCCTAATAAAGTGAGAATTATTACCGAATCGCATGAAATGGATTGGGTGCGTGCCTGTAAGGAAGATGCCGATTCTCGTGTTCAAACTGCATCTCAATTTGCTAAAGCCGGACCTTTCAACGAAATAGTAGTAATGGGTGTTTTGGGTGTTCGTTTGCAATCGCTTAACCAAGAGTTACATTGGGATGGAATAAATATGAAATTCACTAATATTCCTGAAGATGCCACTATTAGTTCTATGATTCAAGATGGTTTTAAAATTACTGATGGTCATCCAACCTTTAATAAAACGATGACGGATCCTGTAAATGCACGTGCATTCGCCGAGCAATTAATTAAGCATACTTATCGCGATGGTTGGAAATTGCCTGAAATGCCAAGATAGTTTTATAAGAAAAAAATATAACACAATTATTAAATAACAAAATTGAATTTTATCGTTCAACATTAAATTAAAAAAAAATGAAAAAGACATTTTATTTTCTAACTTTTATTTTCGTAAGTATGGGGTTAAATTCGTGTGCAAACAATTCAAAAAAAGCAGTAGCCACTGAAGATGCTACTCCCCAAGTAACAACAGAAACTGCTCAAGAAGAATGGATAACTCTTTTTGATGGGAACCGTTTTGACGGTTGGCGAGGTTATAATCGAACCGACGTGCCTAAAGCATGGACTATTGAAGATGGATCTATCAAAATTAATGGTTCTGGAAAAGGTGAAGCTGGAGCTAAAGATGGTGGTGACATTTTATTCGATCGTAAATTTAAAAACTTTGAACTTACATTTGAATGGAAAGTTGCAAAAGGATCAAATAGTGGAATCTTCTATCTGGCTCAGGAAGTTAAGGACGAACCTATATGGAAATCTTCTCCCGAGTATCAAATCCTGGATAATGCCAATCATCCTGATGCAAAATTAGGTAAAAATGCTAACAGGCAATCAGCTTCACTTTACGACTTGATTCCCGCTGTTCCTCAAAATTCAAAACCTTTTGGCGAGTGGAATACAGGAAGTATAATGGTTTATAAAGGAACTGTGGTTCATTCTCAAAACGGAGAAAATGTTGTTGAATATCATTTGTGGACTGATGACTGGAAAAAAATGATTGAAGGCAGTAAGTTCAAAGGTTGGGAAAACTTTATTAATGCAGGTGGCGAAAATCAGGAAGGCTTTATTGGCCTACAGGATCACGGTGACGATGTTTGGTATAAAAATATCAAAATCAAGATATTAGATTAAATATTGACGAGGCAAAAAGGTGTTTTGTGTGCAAATACAAACACCTTTTTGTTTTTAAATCAACGAAATATTATGAATAGAAAATATTTATTAGGTGCACTTTCCCTAATTGTAGGTTTTAGCTTAATGGCTAATACACCGGTTAAAAAGAAGAATATTTACCTTCAGTTATACTCTTTGAGAACAGATATAAAAAATGATTTCAAAGGTACTGTTGCAAAAGTTGGGGAGATGGGCTATACAGGAATTGAGGCTGCCAGCTACGGTGATGGTAAATTTTATGGTTTAACACCTGAGGACTTTAAAAAGGAGATTCAAGCCAATGGTTTGTCAGTTCTTTCTTCTCATGTTGGAAAATCATTGAACGAAGATGTGAAATCAACCAATTGGGACGAAATATGGAAATGGTGGGATACTGCAATTAAAGCGCATAAGGCCGCCGGAATGAAATACATTGTAGTTCCATCTATGCCAAGGGTTAAGACATTAGCCGATTTAAAAGCGTATTGCGATTATTTTAATCAAATAGGTGAAAAATGCAATGCTGCAGGACTCCGTTTTGGATATCATAATCACAGTTTTGAATTTGTTGAAATAGAAGGTGAAATGATGTATGATTATATGTTGAAAAATACAGATCCTAAAAAGGTGTTTTTCGAAATGGACGTTTATTGGACAGTCCGCGGCGGACAAAGCCCGGTAGATTATTTCAACAAATACCCGGGACGATTCGAAATTCTTCATATAAAAGACAACAAAGAACTTGGTAAAAGTGGTATGGTTGGTTTCGACGCTATTTTTCAAAACACCGATAAAGCCGGTGTTAAATACCTGGTGGTGGAAGTCGAAAACTATAATTTTAAACCGTTGGAAAGTGTCAGCATGAGTTTAAATTATCTGCTTAAAAACCAGTATGTGAAGTCCGATTATTCAAAATAGGATTTCTATTATTTCCTCATGAAAAAGTTGGTCAACTTCTAAACAATCGGACATACTATCCGATTGTTTTCAGAACTTTATACTTCAAGTGACTTTTGTCAATCACTTAAACACTTATCACAGCACTTATATTTTTCTTTTTCCGAACAAATAGGATGACAATAACAGTAAAAAATTTACTTGGGAGACTCAGCTTTCAATATTCCAATTTATAAAATATTGAACTGGTGTGATTCATATCGCATTAATTTTATTAAGTTCAAAACAGAAAAAATAACATACAATACTTAACCGAAAACGCTTTTTCTTCATTTTTTTTCTACTTCACTCCTCTTTCTGAATTATATTTAATGGCATGGTTCAACATAGTATCCAAAGTATTAATAAAAAAGTGAGCCATTCTAAAATAATTCCAAATCGAAACGAATAAATAACCACTGAATATTCAATTAAATCACAATTTGATTATCTTTGTGAGATTAAAAATGTAAATATAACACACAATTGAAAAATTAAACATATGAAAAAAACAGTATTAACTCTAACAATGGGATTACTCCTTATGGGATGTGCTAAAAATGACAATCCGTTTTTCGAAACGTACAAAAACAAATATGGTGCTCCACCATTCGAACAAATTAAAAATGAGCACTATATGCCTGCATTCACGGAGGGCATCAAACAACAACAAAAAGAAATTGATGATATTGCCAACAGCAAAGACGCACCTACTTTTGAAAATACCATTGCAGCACTGGATTATAGCGGCATATTATTGAAGAAAGTTTCTTCGGTATTTTTCAACTTGTATTCTGCCGAAACCAATGACGAAATGACAAAAATAGCCAATGAAGTTTCGCCGGTTTTATCAGAACACAATGACAATATTTATTTGAATGAAAACCTTTTTGCAAAAATAAAAGTCTTATATGATTCAAGCGAAAAATTAGGTCTTACACCAGAACAAAGTCGATTGTTGGAAAAATACCATCGTAATTTTATTCGTAGTGGTGCTGCATTAAACGCAAATGATAAAGCAAAACTACGCGAGATAAATAAAGAACTTGGTTTAGCAGAATTAGCTTTTGGTCAAAATGTACTGGACGAAACGAATGCTTTTAAAAAATACGTGAGCAACGAAACTGAACTTGCCGGATTGCCCGAAAGTGTTCGTCAGGCAGCAGCCGAAGCTGCAAAAGAGGACAAACAAGATGGCAAATGGTTATTCACCACTCAAAAAGCCAGTTTCTTGCCAGTACTACAATACAGCGAAAATCGCGAGTTGCGTAAGGATTTATTGATGGCTTACACTACCCGTGCAAATCACGACAATGACAAAGACAACAAAGCAGTAATTAATAAGATCATGAAATTGCGTGTGCAAAAATCACAGTTGCTTGGTTTTGAAACTCCTGCCGACTTTATTCTTGACGATACAATGGCTAAAACGCCAAAAACAGTTTACGATTTTTTAGCTACAGTATGGACTCCTGCAGTTGCAAAAGCCAAAGAAGAAGCAGCTGAATTGCAGAAATTGATGGATGCCGAAGGAAAAGGCGAAAAACTTGAACCTTGGGACTGGTGGTATTATTCCGAAAAACTACGTAAATCAAAATTCGATTTGGATGAAGAAGCTTTAAAACCGTACTTCAAACTGGAAAATGTTCGTCAGGGTGTTTTTGATTTAACCACAAAACTTTACGGACTGAAATACAAGAAATTAGACGGAATGCCAATTTATCACCCCGACGTGGAAGTATTTGAAGTGACCGATGCTAAGGATTCGTTGATTGGAATTTTGTACACCGATTATTTCCCACGTGCAGGAAAACGTGGCGGTGCATGGATGAATAATATTACTGAACAATATATGAAAGATGGTGTAAATCATCGTCCGATTATATGCAATATTGGTAATTTTACTAAACCAACTGCTGACAAACCGTCGTTGCTAACCATGGACGAGGTAGAAACACTTTTCCATGAATTTGGTCATGCTTTGCACGGTTTACTAACTCAATGTACCTACCCAAGTCTTTCGGGCACAAATGTTTCGCGCGATTTTGTAGAGTTACCTTCGCAGGTAATGGAAAACTGGTGTTGGGAACCGGAAGTAATGAAAACATACGCATTGCATTATAAAACAGGTGAAGTTATGCCTAAAGAATTAATGGATAAAATTCAGCTGGCAGGCACTTTCAATCAGGGTTTTGTAAACACCGAGTTATTATCGGCTTCGATAATGGATATGGATTATCACATGTTGAAAGACACCACTAATTTTGATGTTGCTGCATTCGAAAAAGCATCGCTTGATAAAATGGGTATGATTCCTCAGATTATTGTGCGCTATCGCAGTACATATTTCAATCACGTATTTGGCGGCGGATATTCGGCAGGATATTACAGCTACACATGGGCTGCAGTTCTCGATGCTGATGCATTTAGTGCTTTCAAAGAAACCGGGGACATTTATAATCAGAAAGTGGCAACCGCTTTCCGCAAAAATGTATTAGAGAAAGGTGACACAGAAGATCCAATGAAATTATATCGTGATTTCCGTGGAGCAGACCCAAATCCAAATGCTTTATTGGTGAAAAGAGGATTGAAATAGTTATTAGTCAGCAGTATATAGTTTTACAGTATATAGTTTATAGTTCTATAGAAAAAATAATTGCAAGTGCCTGAAATAGGGCATTTGCAATTTATCGTTTTAATTTTATTATTGCAAAAAAGATGCATATTTCATTAAAAAATATTATTGTTCCAAGTATTCCATTGGCAGTTTTGCTGGTAGTTCTCAGTTTTGCATTATGGATGGCTGCGTTTCTAAGTGGGAATTTCGGAGATTTACCAGCACAAAATTCATCATTTGTAGTTTATCTTCAAACAATATTTATTCCAAATTCACTTTATTCAAATTTAGCTAGTATTGGTTTTACATTGCTGAATGCATTCCTGTTAGCGCAAATCAATAACCGTTTTACGATTATAAGAACACGTACGTTTTTGCCAATTTTTGTGTTTATTTTACTCATGAGTTCATGGAATGAAACTCATATTGTTAACGGCTCTCATTTTTGCCTAACGCTTATCATCTTTTCATTGTATCATTTTCTTAATATGTACCGCGATCCTAAAGCTTCTGAAATGGCTTTTATGGGAAGCATGTTTATCGGTGTGGCAAGCTTAATAATCAATCCATTAATTTTTCTGATTCCTGTTTTTTGGATTGGGTTTGTATTTTTTCAAAGTTTTTCTATCCGGACTTTTCTTGCCACCATTCTCGGAATTTTAGCTCCTTGGGTAATTTATTTATCCATTTTTTATTTCTTCAACCAACATGTAGAATTTACACAAATTCTAAGTGCAAGTTTCAATTTAGAAATAGGAGATATAGCATTGTCACTCCCCAGAATCATTTACATTGCAAGTATCATTTTTATTATGATAATATGTATTTTCGGAATGTATTCTACCACAAATAACGATGCAATACGAACCAGAAATAATCTGAATTTTTTATTATTGTTAATCATTTCTGTTTTAATTTTATCTCTCATTTTCAGAAACCAGTTGGCCTCCTTTTTACCTATTGTAGCATTATTATATGCAATGATTGTATCGCATCCGTTTTCCCTTAAAACGAACAATTTTTATGGAATTCTTTTTATCATATTTATAGTTGTAAACTTTGCCTACACCATTTCAAAATACTTTTTGATATAGATGAGCGGACTAATGGAACTTGGCTTTTTAGGCCTTTTTATTGCTTCATTTTTGGCAGCAACAGTTGTACCTTTTAGTTCAGAAGTGATATTTTCAGCAATGGTTTTTGGCGGTTTAGATGCCTGGACATGCGTTTTTGTGGCAACTGCCGGAAACTGGCTGGGAGGATTAACCTGCTATATATTGGGCAGGATGGGGAAAATGGAATGGATTGAAAAATACTTTCGCATTAAAAAAGAAAAAATAGAGAAATTCACAGATAAAATTCACAAACACGGTGACTGGTTTGCTTTTTTCTCGTTTTTACCTGGCGTTGGTGACATTATTGCTGTTGCTTCAGGGTTTTTTCGATGTCGCTGGTGGATTGTCGCCATTTCGATGTTAGCCGGGAAATTTCTCAGGTATATTGTTTGGATGTACTTCAACGGATTATTCATGTAAAAACACCTTGTTAAATTAATTTAAAACAGCATTTCAATTGATTTCAGTATGAAAAAAGTTTCTATAATTCCTATTGTGTTTTGTCTTATATTAACAGGTTGCTCCTACCTATTAAATTCTACTAACAAAGCCTTTGAAGATGAATTTAAAAACACAAAAACTTACACAATTGAACAAACACTTCGCCCCATCGAATTCAATTCAAAAGTCAGCAGTGCTATATTGACATTCAGTCGAACAATTACTGATTCAGGCGAAAGCGTGAAAGTATATTTTATTATTGCACGTTCAACTTCCAGTTTTAAGGTTGATAAAAAAGGATTTATGAAAGCAAATGGAAGTAAGTTTGAATTCATATCTGAACCTGAAGCATCTGAATATAAATCGATTCAAGAATCAAGTACTACTACAACGACCACCAAAGATAGCTCAAGTGTGAAAACTACTTATAATACAGATGTGAAAAACACAAATTGGTACGATGACAAATTAGTAGTTCAACTTACACCGGATATGGTAAAATCGGTATTGCAAACTGATGAATTATTGTATCGCTTCTATTTTGGTCCTGAGCAAGTTAGTTTTCGTCTAAAAGGATTTACATTGCAAAGGGTAAAAAAACTTTTTGAAAATAAATTATGAATTCCCAATTAAAAAATCGGTTAACCGTTTTTGGGTTACTTCTTGTGTTGTTTATTCCAACCATAAAGAGTCAGGATAATACATTTACCATCATCGACAAATCAGTCAATTTTGGGATGCGTGTTGCATCAAACAGAAATATTAACTCCATAATTGTTCATTCAACATTCAACAATTCGGGTGGTGAAAAATATGACATCGATTTGGTTATCAAGCAGTTTTCGTATTATGGCGTAAGTTCACATTATGTGATTGGCCGTGATGGAAGCATTTACTTATTGGTAAATGAGAAAAATGTGGCGTTTCATGCCGGTAAAAGCGAATTGCCGAACGGACAAACCAACGTAAATTCCATTTCAATTGGGATTGAATTAATGACTTCATTCGATGAGTCACCAACCTGCGCTCAAATTCAGGTATTAGTTTTCTTGGTAAATGACATTCAGAAAAGACATAAAATTGATTATATCCTTCGCCACAGCGACATTGCTCCGATACGCAAAACTGACCCTTGGAACATGGATTGGGAAGATTTTCTAAAAAAGCTGGAGACTACAGAGGGCTTGTAAAAACGGGAAAGTCAATACATTAATAACTGAAAATGGTTTGTAAATTTGAGTGGAGAACTCATCTTTACAAACCATTTCACATTGTTTCCTTGTTTCCTTGTTTCCTTGTCTACTATTTTTACAACGGATTTTACTTCAATAAAACAAGTGTTGGTGCATGTTTTGAGAGATATTTTTTTTAATTTATTGCTACAAATTCAGGTGCTTCATGTCAAT
>JAAFGX010000197.1 GCA_010365115.1 Paludibacter sp. | reverse complement strand
TCGACAATGGAATAGCCGAATAAATTAATAGTCCTTGCTTTACGGATTTGAAGGCAAAGTACAAAAGAATAAAAATTAAGATTAGCGAAATGGGAACCGCAACTAGCAATCGGTCTTTTGCGGCATTTAGATTTTCAAAAGCACCACCATAAGTAGGATAGTAACCTGGCGGGAAATTTATTTTGGTGGCAACTTTTTCTTGCAATTCATTTACAATACTTTGTACATCGCGTCCACGAACATTAAAGCCAACTACAATTCTACGTTTAGCATCTTCTCTTTGTATTTGATTTGGGCCTTCGGTAATTTCAACTGTAGCTAACTGTGATAATGGAATTTGCGAACCGTTTGGTGTAGGAATTAGTAAATTTTGAACATCTGCTACGCCTTTTCTTTTTTCTCCGGCTAATCGGACAACTAAATCAAAAGATTTTTCGTCTTCATAAATTAATCCTGTGCTTTGCCCAGCGAAGGCTGTGTTGACTATTCGATTAATATCTTCAATATTTAAATCATATTGAGCAATGGCAGGGCGATTGTATTCGATCACAATTTGAGGCATTCCCGTAACCGTTTCGACATAAAGGTCGGAAGTGCCTTCCACGGTATTGACGATCTTACCTAATTTAGTAGCATATAAAGCCAAGGTATCTAAATTTTCACCATATATTTTACAAACTACATCTTGTCTGGCACCCGTCATTAATTCATTAAAACGCATTTGTACTGGATATTGAAATCCATAGGAAACACCAGGTACAGCTTCGAGTTCTTTTGCCATTTTTGCTGCTAATTCATCGAAAGTGGATGCTGATGTCCAATCACTTTTGTCTTTTAAAATTACCATCATATCGCTGGCATCGATAGGCATAGGATCTGTTGGCACTTCACTACTTCCTGTTTTACCCACTACTTTTTCTACCTCGGGAAATTTCTCCAATAATATTTTGGCGCCTTGAGAAATGGCTGTCATCGAAGTTTGTAGATTGCTTCCTGGTAAAACCCTTGTTTCCACAGCAAAGTCTCCTTCTTCTAGTGATGGCATAAATTCGCCGCCTATAAAGGAAAGAGTAATAAGGGCTAGAACGAACAATGATAACGTTGTTCCTATTATAATTCTTGGAATTCCCAATGCTTTATTCAAAAGGGGCTGATAGAAATTTTCTAATTTCTCCATCATTCTATCTGAAAAATTTTGTTTGTGGGTAATTGTTTTTTTTAAGAATAATGCCGTCATCATAGGAATATAAGTTAATGACAAAACAAAGGCACCAAACAAAGCAAAAGCGATTGTTTGCGCCATTGGCAAAAACATTTTTCCTTCAATACCACGTAAGGTGAAAATGGGAATGTAGACAATCAAAATTATTAACTCTCCAAAAACAGCAACATTCCGCATTCGTGTTGATGTTTCTAGCACGACACCATCCATTTGATTTTGCGTTATTTCTCCTTGCTTCCTACTGTGTAAACTAAATAAACAGGCTTCTACAATAATTACAGCGCCATCTACAATTAGTCCGAAATCTAATGCTCCTAAACTCATTAAATTTCCGCTTACGCCAAATAGATTCATCAGTATGACGGCAAACAACATAGCTAAAGGAATAACCGAGGCAACGATTAACCCTGCTCTTACATTTCCTAAAAAGAAAATCAAGACTAAAAGGACGATTAAAGCGCCTTCAATTAGGTTTTTACCAACAGTTGCAATAGAGTTGTTTACCATTTTTGTTCGGTCTATAAAGGGTTCTATAATCACGCCTTCGGGCAGGGTCTTGCGAATTTGTGCTATTCGTTCCTTAATATTTTTTATAACAATATTACTGTTAGCGCCTTTCAGCATCATCACTATTGCTCCAGAAACTTCTCCTTCTCCGTTGTAGGTCATTGCGCCGTAGCGTATGGCACTTCCAATACGAACATCGGCAACATCACGGATGAATAAAGGAGTTCCGTTAGCAGTGTTTTTAATAGCAATATCTTTTATGTTTTCAATCGTATTAATTAATCCTTCAGTTCGGATGTATAACACTCTTGATCCTTTTTCAATGTATGCACCACCCGCATTTTGATTGTTTTTTTCTAAGGCGGTGAACACATCAGCAATAGTAATATTGTGGGACTTCAGTTTACCGGGGTCAATGGCAACTTCATATTGCTTTAATTTCCCTCCGAAACTCGAGACTTCCGCAACTCCTTCAACTCCTATCAACTGACGCCGAACAATCCAATCTTGAATGGTTCTTAATTCGGTTTCATCATATTTTTTCTCAAAGCCAGGTTTGGCTCTTACCACATATTGATAGATTTCTCCCAGACCAGTGGTTACAGGTGCTAATGTGGGTGAGCCAATACCTTTTGGGATTTTATCTTTGACGGCGCTTAATCTTTCAGTTACTTGTTGCCTTGCCCAATAAACATCCGTGGCATCATCGAAGACAATGGTAATAGCAGAGAGTCCGAAACGCGAGAAACTACGAATTTCTTTTAATCCGGGAATATTGCTATTCGCTTGCTCAATTTGAAAGGTAATTAGTCGTTCAATATCAGTTGCTCCTAATGATGGTGCAGAAGTAATTACCTGTACCTGATTATCGGTAATATCCGGAACGGCATCGATGGGTAATTGTGTAAATTGATAGGCACCATACCCTATGAGAACAATAGTAAATAATCCAACAATGAGTTTGTTTTTTATAGAAAATTCTATGATTTTATTCAGCATAATATTTAAAATTAATGAAATGTAAATAAAGTACCATTCGCCATAAATAGCGAACAGCATTTCAAATAACTAATCAGAAATGCACAAAGTATTTGCAATTAATTATTAAAGATAATCAATCATTAACTTAATTTGGGGGGGAGCCAGATACAGGCAAAAACATCTGATGTGTAAAATTCTTTTTTGAAGGGAACAGTACTGTTTATGAAAATAGTAGTCGGTTCGCAAAATGAAAATACTATAGGGTTTTGAAAAGCGAGTACCGTATTACCAGAACAATTTATTGTTTTAAAAGGTAGATCTTGGTGATTGTCTTTATCGTTCTGCGGTTGATTGTTGTTGTAATGGATAATTATAAAATCAATGAATGAAATAGCGTGCTCATTATCATCGTGGTCGTGATGCTCTAAGAAATGCTTTATTAAGTTAGGTAGTTTCAATAATTGTCCTATTTCTGTGTTGGCACACAAAAAGACAAATATGAATGATATGACAATGTTTTTTCTTAACACAATACGAATATAATTATAAAGTTTATTTTATTGGCTTTTTCATCCTATTATCTTTTGTTCTTGATACCAAAAGTATCGGATTGAGACTAAGCTCTGCTTTGAAAACAAAAAGCAGAAAACTAACAGCTAAAGTAAGCTTTGCTATTTTATGACTTTTTTAATTATTCGTGACCATGTTTAGGATTAACTTCGTCTTTCGCAACAAAGCTCCTCCTTGCAAATAAAAAACCCAAGTTAAATAGCTAAAGCTCGCTTTAGCTATTTAACTTGGGTTTTTTATTGATTCGTGACCACGGTGGGATTTGAACCCACACGCCCTTGCGAGCACCAGCCCCTCAAGCTGGCAAGTCTACCGTTTCTCCACGTGGCCTGAAAA
>JAAFGX010000196.1 GCA_010365115.1 Paludibacter sp. | reverse complement strand
CATTGGGGCAACACGGACATTTAAAAATGTCTTTTCCATATTTTTCAAGCATTCTAATGGCAACAGGAATTTTGACAGTTTCAGGCAATGGGGAAAGCTTCATAGCTTTCCTGATTTTCTTTAATCGTTCCCGTTTGCCGTGATTTTGCAAAAAACCATAACTGCCGATTTTTGTAAAGTCTTTGGGTAAAATATGTATTTCAAAACGCCGCAAAAATTCAGTTCGTGTGAGCCGCATTATTTTTATTGAATTTCCATCGAGAGTTTTTCTGGGCTTCGTTTATAGTGCAGGGCAATGTGCGCAAGGCATCTGAGGTCATTGCTTAAGGTGCTTTTTGCTTTGTCGTTAAGTTGGTAACAGTAACAAAACCTCTTGTAACACTTTTAAAATAAATGTAATTAAGGTATATTGTCGACCTATGTAAAGATGAAAATTATGGAAGACAATAAAATGCTAAATTATATTAAAGAAGTACTAGAAAATATGCCAACTGGCTGGTTGAGTACAACAACCCATCGACTAGATATTTATGATGAAAAACTGGCTAAAACTCAATTCTTAGAGCAGTTTGAAAACTTATTTAATGAGAATAATTCTGAATCATCAGCTCTAAGTGAATTACCCACTGCTTACGACTATATTCGATTAGGCCATCCATTATCTTGCGTATTAGAGTGGGGAATTGCTAACTTAAATAATCTAAAACCAAATAATGTAATAAGTTTTTCGTCAAAGACGGTTCCTATTTTGGCAATTCTAAGAAAAAATTTATTAGATAATAAAAACACACAAATTATATATACAGGTGAATTACCTGCCTTTTTTGATGCTGAAATAGTAAAGATTATTTATGGTTATAAATTTGAGTTAAAGAATGTTGAGAAAGTAGAAGAGATTTCCGCGTTTAACGGTAGTACCATCTTTATTTCACAACAAGATGAAATTGGTGCTATTGATCTAAACCCAAATATTGACTTTTATATCAGTCTTCATTCTCAGATAGGAAGTGTTTTAGTAGTAAATGGGGAACAAAATGAAAGTTATATCCCAGACATTCAGCATGTGCGAAGAAGAGAGACCATTGCAATGACACCAGCCAATTCTCTTGTTGCCTTAAAGTTGCTAATAGATAAGTCTTCTTTTGAACCTGAAAAAAGTAATGTCGGGACAAACAAAACAAGTGTCTTAGATTCTATTAAAGAGATTACCGGCACCAATATAACACCACTAGTTGCTTCAAGTGGACTATCTATTCAATATGCTATTATGATGGGGCTCATTCACGATGCACTAGAAAATCATAAAGGAAAAGACATCAAATTTATTGTGCCTCCAAATTGTTATGGTGGAACAAATGACCAAGCAAGAAGAGTTGCCGCTTGTCTTGATAATGTTGAAGTAGTGGACTTACCAGTGGATGGTGATAATGATATGGTGCAAAGTATAGAAACCATTTTGGATAAAATCTCTCACCAAGATGCTGTCCCATACATCATCGCTGAAATTCCAACAAACCCTAGAGTTGAAGTTCCAGATCTTATAAAGTTAAAAGAAGTTTTAAGTAAAGTGCGTAAAACCGCAACTGGTGAAATTGCTATAGCTCCCGTTTTTATTTTAGATCAAACATTTTGTCCAAACCTACATTTTTTAGGTGAAGGTGAAATACTCTCAACGGTGAGAACACTTTCATATGCTAGTGGATCGAAATTTCCAAGTGGCGGGCAATGTACTGCTGGTTACGTTGTAGGAAATCAGAAAACTGAAGGCTTGATGGAGAAAATAGAAAAGCATCTATTACTTTGCGATAACGAGGCTACAGCTTTTCAATATGAAATATTAGCCAAACAATTGCCTTCAATGAATCAAAGAATTAAGGAGGCACATAAGAATACACGTGAATTTGTGAACTTTATTCACGAGGCTTTACCAGAGGCGAAAATCAATTTTGTTTCAGAAGAGTTGGCAGAACAAGGATTTACTCCCTCGGTTTTTTCATTAGATCTTCCCACTCAAGGGAATACTGATGAAGAAAAAGAAGCTTATAAAAGAGCGCTAAATTTGAAGTTAATCAATTTAATGATTACAGAAATCCCCCATGAAAGTAAGTTCTGTGTGAGTTATGGGCAGTTAAATGGAAGTTATTGGACGATACCCGCAACATCTACTCAAGGGACGACTAAAGAAGGCGACAAAGATTATATTGTCCGTGTATCACTTTCTCCTAATATGGATCTTGAACTTCATAAAAAAGTGTTTTTAAATTTTGTTGAAAATATTTGATTATTGGAAGGAGGTAAAAGCCTCCCAACTAATTCATATTAGTGCGTTATTTTTCATTTTTCAGAATTACTATAAGCCAAAAATTTCCTTATTCCAATAGATTCATATAAAAACCAATGTCAAAAACTTCATCAGCAATTAAAGAAGTTTAGAAAATCCGGTTTTTTTTCTGTATCACGATTATTGAAGAACGGAAGATCTGTTTCTTCTTCAATTAAAATTAGTTTGGTAATATTTCACTTAAACTTTAGTAAAAGTTTGGGTGAAAAGCCTTAGGCTTTCCTAAAAAAGAAAAGCTCCGGTTTTCCGGAGCTTTCACTGTTGATCTGATCTATCAAATGTTATTCAATAATAATCTGTTTATTGTATGAGTTACCCCGATCTGTAGTTAATTTGATTATATAAACTCCATTCATTAAATTATTGCGTAAGAAACCTACTTCATAAACATGATTAGCTTTAGCGTTTCCGGAGTAGAGATTATAAATTTCTTTACCATTAAAATCGTATAGTCTAAGTGTTAGGTTTGCATCTTCAATTAAGTTAAATCTAACTTGCGCATCGGTTTTTACAGGGTTTGGAAACACTATTAAATAAAAATCCTGATTTAGTATAACAGATTCGTTTAAATTATTGGCATTACTTTATGTCAGAATGTAGGAATCTAAGTTTACATAGATCGGTGGCTTTTAGTTCTTTCCTTTAATGACTCCAGATTTTCTTGAGCCATTTTATCTATTTCCTTTGGATTATTAAAGTTGATTTCAACCTGCTCTTTTTTCTTCTGGCCACCCAAGATCACATCAATTTCCTTATTTAATAAACCTTTTAATGCAGCTTTTGCAACCGTTTCCGGACTATCCATTCCATCCATACTTGCAGATTTCATCATATCTGTGTCTGTCGCTGTGGGATATACGGTCATTACATGTACCGAATCTTTGATTAATTCCCTTCGAATAGCTTCGGAAAAATTTTTAACGGCGGCTTTAGTGGCTGAATAGACCGAATAATATGGCATCGCCACATTACCTAATCCTGAAGAAATATTCATTATTGTCGCTTCGTTGCTTTTCAACAGAAGGGGAAGAGTTTTCTTTGTAAGTAATATCAATCCTGTAATATTAATGTTAATCTGGTTTATAATATCTTCATCTGAAATATCCTGAAGTTTTCCTGCGCTAACCACACCGGCATTATTAATTAGTATATCCAGTTTCCCCCATTCTAAAGTTACTTTTTCCTGGATTTTATCAACATCTGAAGGAATTGAGATATCTGCAGCTATAGTAAGAAAATTGGTGTCGGGAAAATCCTCTTTCAATTTTTCCAGTTTTGATGTTTTACGACCAACTACGGCAAAATCATTAAC
>JAAFGX010000195.1 GCA_010365115.1 Paludibacter sp. | reverse complement strand
GTATGACAGCGTAATATCCAGCCTTAGATAATGCTGTATTACCTGATGAGGCTTGAATACAAAAACTTAATAACAGACCTGAGTAGTTACGAAATTGTCAAACTTAATCCATTTGTAATTATTTGTACCATAATAAGCTCTTGCGTAATTACAGCTTTGCTTAATACTTTCAGTATACCAAAAACTTATTCGGTTTTCTCTGTATTTACATTCCTTTTTATCAGTAATAATAAACTCAAAACCAACAAACAATATTGGGGCATTAGAATAAATATCAAGATATGATAAGTCAATGTAGTTATTTTTGATCGATGTATTTATGATAATGTCTTTGGGTAAAAGTTCTATGCCAGGTACTCCATTATTGTCAGGTTTATAGATATGAAGTCTGGCTATTGGTTTGCCACTGGCATTTTCAACTTTCATTTTAACCCCTTTAATCTTGTAATAATCCATTGGGGGTGTGATATTGATTTGACTTACAATCTCAGTAAAATTGATTTTATTTTCATCGCCTAAACATGGTAGTGGACACAGACCTCGCTTCAGATATGCATAACCAAAATCATATTCTTTTATTTTGTGGGGTTTTACCGTTACCTCGCCAATGCTTATTACACTAGGAGTTAGGAAAATGGTGTCCCTTTCTGCTTTTACAATAACGGTTTGGTATCCCACGCAAGAGACCAGAAGCGAGTCACTATTCTGGTGAGTGACATGGAACCAACCTTTATCATTTGCGCAAATGCCCATCATCTTGCCTAATACTTTAACAGTAGCATAAGGTATCCCCTCACATGCATGTGAATCGTATATTAATTTGTCTCCGGGTTTCTGTCCATTAATATTTGTTGCAATAACAAACATAATAGCCAACGTCAAAATATTTTTCATATATTTTTATTTATGACGTGTAATTAACTAAATTGTAGCTTATTACACGGCTGTTTAAATGAATGTTAGAAGATGTGCTGTTTTAATTTTCTAAGTCTTTCAAAGTCGTATGGGGCTTTTTTAGGAAAATCAGAACTTTTCCAAAATTCTTCGGAATACTTTGATTTTGGCTTCTCATCGAAAAGAATACTATTATCAAAATACATTGTTCCAAAACGATCTTTTTGTCTCTCTATACCATGAGCATAATTTTTTAAATTAATGGAGTACTTGTAGGTAAAGGCTTTATTGTCTTTATTAAAGTAGGCATTGAAACAAGTATAGATTTCGGAAAGATAACTGAATCCATTCTCGTAGCCTATTTTGAAATATATTGAATGATCCGTCAAGTCGGGTTTGTTCTCTTTGGTTTTCCAATTAACAACAGGAGTAGGATATGATGCTATCGCATAAGTTGCCAAACAAGTATCTGATTTTGAAATTATTGCCTCAACTGCTAAATAGTAATCAGGAGAATTACTTTTAGGAATAAAATCTATCGTGATAAAATGATCGTTTGTTGATATACTGAATATATAATTGTCATTCATTGATTCCTTTTTGTTTTTTGCCAACAGATTGCGTGGAAAATCGTTCATTGGAAATATTCCGATTTTTAGTTTATTCGTTGCAAACTTATCAATATCCGGATTGAATAGTTCGTTTTTCTTTTGTATTTCTGCAAACCTGTTGTGTATTTTAGTTTTTGAAGAATCAATTACAACTTTTTGCTCAAAATCAAAATCTAATAATTTTTTTTCCAACGTGTCACTATTCAAAATTTTAATAGCGTTACAATACATTTTATCCCTTCTTTCTTTTGGGAATTTTGAAATGGCTTTTTCATAGCTTTTAAAATAGAGCCATGCAGCATATTTTTTTGAAACAATAATTTCATCTATATTATTGATATTCCGATGAAGAATGTATTGATCCGGGTTTTTAGATGCTAAAAAATTGCCCGTTTGATAACTTACATGTTGAATTCGAATTGAATCAGTTGATGTTCCGTTCATTTCAAAAAAGCCGACTGAATCAGTGACACAACCGATTTTATTATTAAGGTTGAAGATTGTGGCATAATTAACGAGGGTTCCATCCGAATCAATCACTTTTCCTGAAATTTGGGCTTCAGAATAAAATGAGGCCAAACATAAAATAATTGCAAGTGTATTTTTCATGTATTTATAATAAACTGTAATTACCAATTAGTAGGTTTAGGTATCCAATTGTTACCTGAAAGCCTGAACAAATTACTATAAATCAAAAATATATCTGAAAACATTTTAAATCTGTCATCGGCGTTGTTTCGTCCGAATGAAATTCAAAATTTTAGGTGCAGCACCTAAAATTAGACGAGGGAAAAACATATTTAGTTGCGCTTCAGAAGGCAATTGCCAAAGCGGGTGTATTTATTCAACTTTCGTTTTTTATTTTTCGAGTTGCTTTTTGCGGTGCTTTATTGATTCTTCATTTGCTATTTCTTCTAATTGCATTTTGTGTTCTTCTAATACTTCGTCCCGTAGTTCATCTGAAATATTTTCCATTATTTCATTTACTGTCAGACAAAGTTTGTCATAGTTTTTCTTGATCTCTACATTTTCGCTCAATATCTTTTGATTCTTTCCCATTAAATCGATCACTCGCATATACATACAGACGTGTGATATTTCATCGTCAGTCAGTTTACGTTCCATAATTATTTTTCATTAGTTATTATTGGGTCTTTCATTTTTATCATTCAGCGAATCTTCCTGCTCATATTATAACGATTTGCGACTAATATGTGCGATCTAACCTCTGTTCATCCCGTAAAGAGTTTGCTCCCAATATACGTATTCATAAGAAATCATGTTTCGTACTTTTTAAAAATATTGATTGAATTTAGATCTGTTACATCAGCTTTTTAAAATTGGAAGGAGGGTTATTTAAAGTCGCAAATGACTCACAGTTAAATTCTCCCCGAAAAACGGGCAGTCTGGAAACCCCGATTACTTTAGAACGCCTGCGCAGAAGAGGGTACGAGAACTTCCGAAATTTCGCACTAAAGTTTTTGAGAGGCGAACCGGCGGTCATTTGACAGTCTGCTAGTTCAATAGATTTTGCGCCGCCCTTTTTTTTATCAATGTCTTGTTAAACGGAAAGTGATTTTCTAAAACTGCAAAATATAAAATTCTGAATTGTGCCGAAGGGTGTTGTGTGGTCAACTGTTATGCATTTAATTTTTTCAAAAAACTTTGTCAACCGGTCGGTCATGGTCGTCTCGGAATATTGTTTGATTTCTATTCCGCTGCATTTTTTCGGTCCTTGCTCCGAAAATGTCCCGATTACCAAAACACCTGTTGGCTGAATGCTTTTTTGGACGGTGTCGAGATAGTTTTCTATTTCCTGCTCTTGTGTCAAAAAGTGAAATGCTGCCCGGTCGTGCCAAAAGTCATATTTCTCAGTCGGTATAAAGGTGGCTGCGTCTGCAACAATCCACGTTACTTTGTCGGACCGGTTGCCAAGTCGTTGCTTTGCCCTGGCAAGGGCTACGGCTGAAATGTCGAGAACGGTGATGTTCTTATATCCCAGGTCAAGGAGGTTGTCAACAAAAAAACTGTCGCCTCCGCCAATGTCAATAATCTTTGCCGTGGTCGGAATGTTGAACTGCTTTAAGAAACTTAATGAGGTCTCCGGTGTTGGCTGAAACCAGCTTACGTCTTTCAGTTCTTTTGTCTGGT
The DNA here is from genome assembly GCA_010365115.1 of Paludibacter sp. Taxonomy (GTDB): domain Bacteria; phylum Bacteroidota; class Bacteroidia; order Bacteroidales; family Paludibacteraceae; genus Paludibacter. The sequence goes on along the minus strand of JAAFGX010000195.1, from coordinate 71 downwards.
AGATTGTCTCCCAGTGTTTTTTTCTATCGAAATTCTCCATTTTATTACTGTCTTTATTTAGGTTCTGTCGT
>JAAFGX010000047.1 GCA_010365115.1 Paludibacter sp. | reverse complement strand
TTGAAAGCCTTCCGCAAGCGGAATTTGCAATCGGCATTAACAACAGTATACATTTAAAACAGATTGGACTGTTTTAAATGTACAGTTGGTATAAATTGATTAGCCATTAATCAACAATTCCTTTGCATTACGCAAAGCAGCTTCAGTAATATTTTTACCACTGAGCATTTGGGCCAACTCATTTATTCGCTCGACGGAGTTTAGTCGTTGAATATGAGTCTGAGTGCTATTTCCACTATCGTCTTTATACACGCGGTAATGCTCAACTCCCTTAGCTGCAATTTGTGGTAGATGAGTAATTGTTATCACTTGCATATCGACACTCATAGCTTGCATAATTTCGCCCATACGATGTGCAATTTCGCCGGAAACACCTGTATCAATTTCATCGAAAATAATAGATGGCAAGTCAGCTTTATGTGCCACTAGCGATTTAATAGAAAGCATTAAGCGAGACACTTCCCCACCCGATGCAATTTGAGCAACCGGTTGCACAGGACGGTTTTTATTTGCAGAAAAAAGAAATTGAATTTCATCTCTTCCATTTTCAGTAAAATCAGTTAGAGCTAAAATAGCTACCTGAAATTGGATATTCGGCATTCCCAATTTGGAAAGTTGATCAATTAAAAAACTCTCAATAGGTTGAATAGCTTTATTCCGGGAGTCAGTCAGCAACCGTGCATCACTATTAAGTTGTACATGTGCAGCGTCCAATTTAATTATCAAAGCATCCAATTCTTGATCAAATGACTCTATGCGTTGCAATTGTTTTCCAAAATTATCGCGCAATTCAATAAGTTCTGCTACCGACAGAACTTTGTATTTTTTTTGAAGTGTAAACAATTCGCTCAGACGGTTTTCAACCCATTGAAGGCGGGTAGGATTAAATTCGACACGTTCTTCAAACGAAGTCATTTCTGAAGAAATATCTTTAATCTCAATCAGTGTTGACTGTAACCGTTCGTACCAATTATTAGCTGTTGGAATATAATTTTTTATGTGTGATAAGGCTGAAATACTCTCCTTCAACAATGGAAGCGACATGTGTTCGTCTTCCAATAATTGAAGTGCTTTTGTCAATTCCGACTTAATTTCTTCAGAATGGCTTAAAGTATCTTGTTCCAATTCTAGTTCGACTTGTTCATTTTCAACCAAATTGGCATCGCTCAATTGTTGAAATTGAAATTGTATGTAATCTAAATCGGAAGCTTGCTTTTCAGCTGTCTTTTGAAGTTGTTTGAGTTCTAATTGCAAATTGCGCCATTGAGAGTATGATTGACGATAAACAGCTATCACGTTGGAATTTTGTGCAATAGTATCCACTACTTCCAATTGATAAGCCACATTTGACAATAATAGATTTTCATGTTGCGAATGAATATCAATCAGTCGGTTACTTAAATCTTTTATAAGATTGAGACTCACAGGAGTATCGTTAATAAATGCCCTGGATTTACCTGAATTAGTCAATTCCCGTCGAATTAAACAAGTATCACCTTCATTATCCAATTCATTCGCTGCAAAAAAACTATCGAGGTGTTGATAATTGGAGATGTCAAATTCTGCTTCTATAATGCATTTATCGGCATCAATTTTTATTGACTTTGAATCAGCCCTTTGCCCCAGAATAAGTGAAAGCGCACCAAGTATAATTGATTTTCCTGCTCCGGTTTCACCTGTAATAACGGAGAAACCAGCTTCAAAATTAATACTCAATTCTGAAATCAATGCGTAATTCGAAATATGTAGAGACTTGAGCATTTTATGAATATTAATTACTTATAAAATCATTAAGAGGATTTCTCCAAAATAAAAAACCTCAATTTTTCAAAATCTGTTCGTATCTGTTTGTCTGTGTTGGATTTACATCGGAGAGAACTTCTACTGCGTCTGTTTTTTCTTTAGTAGTTGCTTTCGAAAATATATTAATTAGCTCATCGTTTTTTGCATCCAGAAAAGATGAAATAACAATGGCCGAAGGACGTGCTCTGTTGGCATCGCGCAATATTGGTAATCCGGCTGCAATTCTTGCTCTGCCATTAGCAGCATTACTACTCATTTCATCAAGTCCAAGGCGATGATATTCATAAAAATAATTACGGTATTTTTTAAATGCTTCATCCAGAATATTATTGATTAAAGCATAGCGGTTACGGGAATTTTCAAAGGCTTTCCAGCCGTCCAAACTTGCTCCCTGAGCCGCATTCACGATATTTTCTGCCGATTGAAAAGCCAGAGTTCCTCCTAACCTCGAATACGAATCCATGTCATAGCCAATTATTATATGGGCATAATACGCTAAAACTGCTGTGAGATTAGAGGTTATGGTATTTTCATTCAATTCTAGTTGGTCAAATTCCTTATAGTTAAACGTATAACTATTATCTTTGAAGTTAAAAAGCGTGCTGTAGTATGTTGTATTAAAAATAGGACGGCGCGATTGAACCTGAATTTCTGTAGTAAAAAGGTCATCTTCAACTTTTTTCACAATAATGTTCATCGTGCATTCAATACGTTCGGTATTTGCATAAGACATTTCGGACCATTTGCGGTTGTTGATAAATTCCGACATGGATTTTTGCAATGTATTGAAAACCGATTTATTAGTTCCTTGTATCTGTTCCGAATTGACTTGAACATTACAATTCAGTTCCTGAGCCTGAGCTCCTAAAAACAAACCAATAAAACTAAGTAAAAGAATGCAATATCTCATAATTTTATTTTTCAAATAATTCGAATAATTTCAGACACAATATCCTTGGCTACAGTGTTTTTATCTTTGAGTTCAAAGTCAATTTTTTTACCTAATCGGTGTAAAATACAAATTTTATTTGTATCAAACCCAAAACCAGCTCCTTTATCCTGTAGTGAATTGAGAACGATGAAATCCAGATTCTTTCGTTCCATTTTATTGATTGCATTGGTTTCTTCATCATTTGTTTCCAGAGCAAAACCAACTAAAAATTGATTCTCCATTTTCATACTTCCTAAAGCTGCTGCAATATCTTGAGTAGGCGTTAATTCCAAGATTAAATCTTCTTTTTCCCTTTTCAGTTTATTTTGTGCAACTTCTTTTGGACTAAAATCTGCAACGGCAGCACATAAAATTGCTCCATCCATAGCATAGAACCGGTTTGTAACAACATCAAACATTTCGGAAGCAGATTCAACATCAATTTGTTCGATATTTGAATGCATAGATCTTAATTGAACCGGACCGGTAATCAAACAAACCTGAGCGCCCCATTTTGCACAAACTTCTGCCAATGCAAATCCCATTTTGCCGGTAGAATAATTGCCTACAAAACGTACAGGATCTATCTTTTCGTATGTTGGACCTGCAGTAATTAAAATATTTTTACCTAATAAAGGTTTCGGACTGAAGAAATCATCTAAGTACTGTACGATTTTTTCCGGTTCTTCCATACGACCTTTGCCTTCTAATCCGCTTGCCAATTCACCACTAGTTGGTTCAATGATGTGGTTTCCAATCGATTTAAGTGTTTCGATATTCCGTTGGGTAGCAGGATGTGCAAACATATCTAAATCCATCGCCGGAGCGACAAAAACAGGACATTTCGCTGATAGATAAGTGGTAAGCAATAAATTATCGGCTACACCCGTTGCCATTTTTCCAATGGTATTGGCTGTAGCTGGTGCAACAAGATATGCATCCGCCCATAAACCCAAATCCACATGACTGTTCCAATTGCCATTAGTAGGATCAAAAAAATCAACTAAAATTGGATTTTTCGACAATGTAGCTAAAGTTAGTGGAGTGATAAATTCTTTTGCAAGCGAAGTCATAATAACTTTTACCTCGGCACCTTCCTTAATTAAAAGACGAACCAATAAAGCCGATTTGTAAGCAGCAATACTGCCAGTAATACCCAATATTATTTTAGTTCCTTTTAATGACATTTTCTTTTATGTTTTTTTCAACAGGCAATGGTCTATTGTCTTGGCTCTCCCGCTTGGGCGGGATGTCGAGTAATCCATTGACTCTTGAATCTTGGTTCTTGCTTCTAAATATTAGAATACAAAAATACAAAAAAACAAATGAACTGAGCACAAACAAAAAAAGATAAAAGAATATTGCGTCATATAGAGTACAATATTCCTTTATCTGTAAAAAAAAATGAAATGATTTTTTTTATTTCAATTTATCTTTTATCGGATTGCGATAGTACACTTTATCTTCCAAAAATTCCTGAGTAGCAATAAGAACTGCCTTTGGAAGTTTCTCGTAATAACGTGAAATTTCGATTTGTTCTCTATTTTCGAAAACTTCTTCGATATTTTCGTTAAACGAAGCAAATTCCTGTAATTTTTTATCCAATTCCGATTTTACTTCAACACTAATTTGGTTTGCACGTTTACCAATAACTTTAACAGTTTCGTAAACATTTCCGATATTTTCACTCATAGAGTTCATATCACGCGAAATGGTGTTCAATGGGGCATTTACTTTCTTATAGTCCATAATATTTACGTTTTAATCTTTCACATTTTTTTTCGATTCACTAAATATTTTTTCAGCTTGTTTTCTGTATTTTCCTTCCGGGAATTCGTTTACAAAGTTATAATATTCATCAATCGCATTTCTATAACGTTCAATCTTTTTTTCGTCAACACTTTGTAGAGCTTGTTGATATTTCGAATCCAGAATCAACATTGATAATTCCTCGCGGTAAGAAGTGGAAGGGAAATTTTTGAGTGCATTTTGAGCTGCAATAACAGCAGATTGATAGTTGTTACCCAAATAGTTACCTAAATTATAATATAGTTTTGCGTTTAAATATGCTTTATAAGCTAATTTATTTTTTAATTCATCCATTAATTTATTTGCATCCTGAACCCTTTCGCTTTCGGGATAAACATCAATAAACTCTTGTAAAGCTAAAATTGCATTTAAGGTAGAAGCCTGGTCGAGGCGTGCATCCGGTGAATCAAGATAATAACAATATCCAATCATGTATTTGGATTCTATTACATATTTACCTTTCGGATAGGTCTTTACATAGGTTTTATAATACTCGCTGGCCGAAAAATAATCTTTCTGACCCATATATGATTTTGCCAGATAGTTTAAAACGGTTTCTGAACGTTCAGTACCCTTATAATAAGTTGCCACAGCATCAAAAAGTGTTGAGGCTCTTAAAAAATCGCCCTTTTCGAAATACTCAACTGCTTTCGTATATTTTAGTTCAGCATCGTCTGTTTTGAGTAATTTTTGATAATCGCTGCATGAAACCAGGGATAAAACTACAAGTAAAAGAATAATTGGAAGTCTTTTCATATTATAATTTGGAGTGCAAAAGTACTTATTTAATTAGTAATAAAAAAATTATATGATTCAATTTAACAAATGCAGAGAAATTAAGGTGTTATTATCCATTCATTAACTGACTAGGCGCATTTTTAGCTTTTGTTGAGAAATATAATTCAGAAAATAAGGAATATCAATTTGTTATGTATTTTTTAAATCCATCAGTATAAATCACTTGGTTTTTTCCATCTTTATCAACATAAATCAAATAACAATCCATATCGGGAATACTTTTACAAATTTGCAATGCACTATCTACGCCCAAAATCATAAAAGCAGTAGCATAGGCATCGGCTTGCATACAATTTGGCGCTGTAACTGTGGCACTCAACAAATTATGGACAACAGGATATCCGGATCGTGGATCAATTTCATGAGCATATTTTTTTCCGTCGCGATAATAAAACTGACGGTAATTTCCAGAAGTATTTATTGCTACGTTTGTGATTGATACAATTGTTTGAAACTCCTGAGAGCCATTAGATGGATCATCAATCGGTTTATCAATACCAATTTTCCATTTTTCACCTTTAGGATTGAGTCCTTTGCACATCACTTCACCACCAATTTCCACCATGTATTGCGTACAGCCATTTTCCTCCAACAAGCGGGCAATGACATCGGTTGATAAACCTTGTGCAAGAGCACTAGCATCTAGTTTTATTTCGGGGTTTTGTTTAATTATTTTATTATTTTCCAACTTGATTTTTTGATAACCAATAATTGGAAGAATTTTCGCTAGATCAGGATCTTTGTCTCTTTTTTGATCTCCCGATCCGAATCCCCAAGCATTGACCAATGGTGCAACAGTTATGTCAAAAGCTCCATTTGTTTTTTCGGAAACACTGCGGGCCATTTTATACATCTCATCGAAAAATGCATCCGTACGAACGGAATCCACATTCTGATTAATTTGCGAAATTATAGACTTGGGATTATAGGTCGAAAGTGAGAGATCAAATTCATGCAATCGTTCTTCAATTTTTGGTTGCAAATCAATTCCATCTGGTTGCAGATAAGTTGCAGAATAAAACGTTCCCTGGGTTTTTCCCTCATTATGTATATATTCTACTTTTGATTCTGGCTGTTTCGACTTATAAATAAAAGCAAAAGCAAGAAACAACAAACCCAACGTAAGATAAATAATTACTTTTTTATTCATGTTTTTTTATTCTATGGAAAAAACCTGGAGTAAGGACAAACTTTAAAAAATCAATATTCAAAAACTAAACGTTTGCCTCTAACCGATTCATCAAACACACCTTTATCGTACACTTTTTGTCCATTTACCCATGTTTTTGTAATTTTATTATCAAAAGTAGTTCCTTCGAAGGGAGACCAACCACATTTATATAAGATATTTTCTGAGTTTACTGTCCAGGAAGAGTTAGGATCGACCAATACTAAATCGGCAAAATAACCAGGTCGGATGTATCCACGCTTTTCTATTCTAAACAAATCAGCAGGAGCATGACACATTTTTTCAACGACTTTCTCAATTGTAAAATTACCGTTTTTTACCATTTGCAACATGGCAACCAGCGAATGTTGAACCAATGGTCCGCCGGAAGCAGCTTTCAAACACGAACCTTCTTTTTCGGACAATAAATGAGGTGCATGATCGGTGGCAACCACATCAATTTTATTTGAATTCACAGCCTCAATCAATGCCAATCGATCCGATTCTGCTTTAATGGCAGGATTCCATTTTATACGATTGCCGTATTTGGCATAATCGGCATCAGAAAACCACAAGTGATGAACACAAACTTCGGCGGTTATGCGTTTTTCTTTCAATGGTATATCCGATCGAAACAATGACATTTCTATTGCAGATGACAAATGAAAAACATGCAAACGCGAATTGTATTTGGTAGCCAATTCCACTGCATAAGACGACGATTTATAACAAGCTTCAGCACTTCGAATTAATGGATGGTATTCAATCGGGATTTCTTCGCCCAACAAACTTTTATAATGTTGAATATTCTGTTGAATTATTCCTTCATCTTCGCAATGCGTAACAATTAATATTTTTAGTTCCGAAAAAACACGGTTCAAGGTTTCATTATTATCCACCAACATGTTACCGGTTGAAGATCCCATAAACATTTTTAATCCTGCAACATTCCGTTGATCAATCTTTTTCAGTTCATCGATATTATCATTGGTAACTCCCATCAAGAATGAATAATTTGCCAGTGATTTCTCAGCTGCCAAATCATATTTTTCTTCCAAAACGTCTACCGTTGTGGCCTGAGGGCGGGTGTTGGGCATATCCATATACGAAGTTATTCCGCCCGCAACTGCAGCACGACTTTCGGTAAAAATATCGCCTTTATGAGTTAGTCCGGGTTCACGAAAATGCACCTGATCGTCGATTACACCTGGTAATAACAACAATCCTGTGGCATCAATTTCTATAAATGGTTCTGTAATTTCCGGCACTTTATCACCTTCAAAAATCGCTTTTATTTGTTCATCATCTATCAACACAGAACCAATAAACGTACGCCCTTCGTTCACTATTGTTGCATTTCGTATCAGTTGGATTGTTTTCATTCTTAAAAATTTTATATTTTGAAACTCAAACTTTTTTCTTTTGTGGAAATTTATGTATCCAACTATTGATTTTCAGTTGAATAACACCAAAAAAGGCTTCTCCGAAAATTCCACCGCTCATTTTTGAAGTTCCCAACACACGATTTATAAATATAATTGGCACTTCTTTTAAGGTAAAACCGCACATGAATGCAGTAAATTTCATTTCAATCTGAAAAGCATATCCTTTAAATCGTATTTTGTCCAAATCAATCGTTTCGAGCACTTCTCTGCGGTAACATTTGAAACCGGCAGTTGTATCGGCAATGCTCATTCCGGTTACGAACCGAACATATTTTGATGCAAAATAGGACATCAGCACACGACCAATTGGCCAGTTTACCACATTCACACCTGTTACATAACGAGAACCAATAGCAACATCGGCTCCCTGATTTGCACAAGCATCATACAGTTTGTTTAAATCCTCGGGGTTATGTGAAAAGTCGGCATCCATTTCGAAAATAAACTCATATTTATGTTCCAAAGCCCACTTAAATCCAGCAATATAAGCAGTTCCTAAGCCCAGTTTTCCTTTGCGTTCAACCATGAATAATTGAGCAGGAAATTCTGTTTGCAACTTCTTTATAATATTTGCAGTACCATCAGGTGACCCATCTTCTATTACCAAAACATCAAAAACATTGGGTTGATTAAAAACCGCCCGGATAATATTTTCAATATTTTCCTTCTCGTTGTAGGTTGGAATAATGACTAAGTTTAATGACATGGATTTTATTTACAAGTATGAATGTTTGAAAGTTTGAAAAGTTTGATGTTTGAAAAGTTTGATGTTTGAAAGATTAATAATTTACTATTTACTCAAAGATATACAATTCCGAAGGATCCAATCGGTTAAGCGTGACTAAATGAACATCTTTGCCTACAATTACTTGCATTTCTTCCAAATAGTTTTGAATAGTAGTATATGCAAGTTCTGGCAAATTATTTTCGCGACTTAAATGACATAAAAAAATATGTTTCAGTCGCGGGTTGTAATTCTGTGCCAAAAATAAACCACACTGATCGTTGCTTAGATGTCCGGTATTAGCAACAATTCTATTTTTCAAATGAACTGGATACGATCCATTTTGCAACATTTGTTCATCATAATTGGCTTCGAAAACCATATAATCGGCATTCTTTAAATGTTCTGCAACTTCCTCACCTACATAGCCTAAGTCAGTTGCAAAGGTAAATCTTTTTTCTTTATATTCAATGGTATAGCCTACATTATCGGAAGCATCGTGCGAAATGGCAAACGAAGTTACCCGAAAATCACCAATTTGTATTGTTTCTCCCTTTTCAATATACTTTTTACTGCTATATAATTTTTCAGTTACACAATAACTCCGCTGTATTCCCTCATGAACATGTCGCGTGGAGTAAATAGGAATACGGTGCTTTTCGCCCAATGGACCAACTGCTTTGATATGATCGGCATGATCGTGAGTAACAAATACGCCCCAAATGTTTTCAAAGTCAAGTCCAATATTGCGCAAATGCTTTCGAATAGAACGAACCCCGATTCCGGCATCAATCAACAACCCACTGGATGCATTGCCAATAAAATAGCAATTTCCACTACTCCCACTACCAAAACTTTGAAATCGTAATTTATCCATACACTAAATTAAAGTTTACAAAATTAACACGAAAATTGGAAGTTAGACCACAAATAAATGGAAATAACGTTAAGTGATTATAAATGGACATCAACGAAACTCACAAACCATTAAAAAACAAACAGATAGAAAATAAATTTCTATCTGCTTGTTTGAAAAAATAACATTTGTTTATCTTTTTGGCAATGACTCTAAAACCCCAAATTGGGCATAGCCGTAATTGCTACGCCCAACGGGGCATATTCCATTCGAGCGTAACATTGAAAAACGAATATTACAGAATTACTTTCGAAATCCAGCTATCCACTTTTATTATTACTAACCCCTTTGCTGTTAACGGAATTGTATTCAAACCCTCAATAGTTAGTTTATTTATCAGTATTTGACCACCAGCATTATATATTTCCAGTTGACGTCCTGCATTCGCATTGAATCTGATCATTCCATTAGAAACTGAAATATTTACATTCGAAAGTGGAGTTACAATTCCCGATCCTGTTGATAGTGATGAATAGGCATTAAATTGAATATTATCCATCTTGTTGTAGTTGGTAGCTTCAGATGCACCAGATGGGCTCATTCTAAGATATGCTGTTTCGGCATTGGCAAGTCCTTTAATTGTGTCAAGAGTTACAAGACCTAATGACCAAAGGGGTAAATCTGTAAAAGTTTGAGAACCTGTCCATGTAATACCATCAGTACTATAATCCCAAGTCTGAGAAGTAAAACCGGTAGGTGACCTTTGCATAATATAGTTTACGATAAGTCTAGATTTTCCGGTCATTGAAAATTTGAAAACCATGTGTTTTCCATTGGCCGAACCATTAGTTCCACAAAGAACACCTAGTGCCGCAGCTCCTCCTGTATACGTTGAAAAACCAGGCCCTGCATTTAGATAACAACCCGAATAAGCTGAAATTTCATTTCCGGGTATTGTTTTAATCCAGGAACTGGAGCCATTCGACCCATCAAGAAACAATGTCCCCACTCCGAAATTTGCAACCAAAACATTGGGGGTATTAGGTGCATAATCAACGGCTGTTCCGCCATTTGAAGTGGTCTGGAAATCCCATCCAGCAATTAATGTCTGGCTACTGCCCAACTGACTTCCAATTGCAAATGTAATTGCAAGGAAGATTGTTTTAAATAATTTAAATCTGTTCATGTTAAAAAGAATTAAGTTCATTATTAGAAAAAAAATTAAATAGAAAATGTCTTCATATTTTTTCTTTTTGTAATAAAAAGAGAAAATCTTGTACACGTATATTAAGAATTTACTTTACAATCTTACAAACTTCAAAACCATTTGTATTCATCAGCTTCACGAAATAAACACCAACAGGCAACCTGCTGATATCAATTCTAAATTTGTTGTTGGAAACATGTTGCTTTATCAACTCTTTCCCGCTTAAGTTTACAATTGAGAGGGTGGTTTTATTTATCTGGGTATTGATTTCAACCATTATTTCTGAATTGGCAGGGCTTGGATAAACAGTAAGGGTTTTCTTAAGAGCCATTATTCTTTCGGTATTACTTATAATTCCTGTTACATAGAGTAGCCCATCAATTTTCCATTGGTCAAAACCTCCATTCATCAGATAAACTTCTCTGAAATGCAGAGAAACCATTTGATTATACGTTGGCAAACTTAAAAACAAAGCAAAAAACCACTTACAATTTATGATATCGAACAAACGTCATATCAATGTAAAATAAAGTAAATTTATTTAATATTACAACAAGATTACATTCATAATGTTTTAATTACTAGCGACATGCGCATCCCAATTAAGTACTCTTTAAGGACTAAAATACATAGGTAAAAAGAAGTAAATCCTATTAGTAAAAAAGAGTAGATATCATGCAACTTTTATTTATCTTTTGAATAAAATGTCTATTTATCAAGCATTTATGACTATTAGTTTTAATCGCAGTATTATATTTTTGTAGAAAACATAAAAATAACTAACTATGCAAAATATAACATAAATAAAATTTAGAATACAACCTTTAGGCTTAAAGTATACGAACAAAAAAAAACAAGCAGATAGAAAATAAATTTCTATCTGCTTGTTTGAAAAAATAACTTTTGCTGATTAAAGTCACTTCATAATTTATCAGTTTTTATTTCACATCGTTCAAATTACGGACGATAAGCTGATAAACAGGACTTGTAACAACAGTTGTATATTGTCCAACAATACCGGTAACTGTCTTTTCTCCGCTAGGTATTGCAGTAGTTACAAATGTTGAATATTTGGATACATATAAAGTCAAAGCATCTACCCCACTTGTGAGTGTATTGTTTTGATTTGCAGCGGCACTACCCCAAAATCCATTAGGAGATGTTATTGTGCCAGTTACAGTTACTAATGTTGATTCAAGACTTGCATAATTTGTTTTAACATTGGCAACAGTAGTTACTTTTGGAGTTATTGTTGCAGTACCAATTTTCTGTGTTTTAGTATTTGGAACATTATTTAATTGGATAGCTAAACCATAATGATTCAATTCCAAACCTTCAACGCTAATTTCAATTTTATCACCCATACTATAAGTGTTGTTTCCTGTTAATCTTAACATAATACCAGCAGAATTATCTGTAGACGCAATGGTCAAATTTTTCAAAGAACCACTGTTTCCTCCCACAAGGTCAGTAATTACTACACCTACAATTTTCTTCTTGTCAGTAATAGTTTTTAGAGTTCCTGTCCATTGAATTCTTAGTTCTGCAATAGTCATTTCTGGAACTTCAAAATCGCCAAGTACCGGTTTTGTTCCACCAGTTGTTCCACCTTCTAAAACATAATACGAGGTATTTTTCAGTCCCGGCTTTCCAAAATAAGCTTCCAACGAACCGTAAAGAGTAACTTCTTTTCCCAAATTAGTTTTTACATCTTTCAAATTCAATCCGGTTTGAACTGCTGACCCTGTAGGCAATTGAACAGCCATGCATCTGTTGATATCAGTTTCTGATTTTGAACCAGCAATCAGAATGTTCGAACTTACAGTACAAGTATCGGATGAGAATGCATAAACTGTGGGCGTGCCAAACACAACATAACCAACGATGTAACCTTTCACCCATTTTGAAGCTCCTTGATTTGAAATACTACCAGCTACATTATATGGAGAAGCTTCCGTTCCTTCGCCACTCACCAAATCAGCAGGATCAATAACTGCTTCGCCTTCGGCAACTTTAAAGTTTTTTATTTCCCATGTTCCGGCTTTTGTAGCTGTGGAAACATATTTGAAAGCGATTTTAATTTTCTTACCAGCGTATGCTGTGAGGCTTATTTCTCCTGATGTTGCCAATGTCCAGTTTCCAGGATCGGTAAATGTTTTAGTTGGCAATTGGGTCCACGTTGCCGTTGAAGGAAGGCCTGTAACATAATTTGAAGAAACCCAAACGGTAGCTTCGTTTTTTAAATCGGCAAAATAACGGGCAACATGGTCAAAGGTCAATTTGGCTGCGGTTTCACCTGCCAAATCAATTTCCGGTGAAATCAACCAATCTTCGTTTGCAAAATTTGTAGGTGTAACAAATCCACTTATAGAAAGATATTTATATTGTGCAGAAAATTCCCATATCTGATCGCCAGAAACACTTTGTGTTGTAAAATTACCCAATCCTGTTTCAAATGTTTCTGAAAATGGAAGAGCAGAAGTTGGATCTGGATCCGGATCATTTACATTGGTACAAGCGGTAGTTGCCAATGCAAGCGCAAATAGCATCATTCCAAAAAATTTTGTTTTCTTCATAATCATTTTTTCTTAATTTATTATTTATTGTCTTGTGTATTTAACTGAAGTCAAATAGCCATTAAAACCCACGCCCAAGTCGCCCAAGGTGCGCAGGGTAAGTTGGTAATTACCTGCATTCGTTGTTTTATCGCGATACCAACTTACTATTACCGTCATGTTTCCTTTGTAGGTAGCTGCAGGAAGACGATGCTGGGCAAATTTGGCAAATTCACTGGTAGCAATAATCGTGCTACCTGTTCCATCTTGTATCTCTCTGGATTGTGGGTAACCTATCCCTCCTGTGCTTGGGGCAAAAATTTTATCTTTTTCCGGAAGAGTGGCAGGTAATCCATAATCGAAACCTTTACCCGTAAACCATGCGTCTTTTATACAAACAAGCCGATAATGCATGCTTGCGCGTGGTGCGGCAAGAATTTCGGAGATTTTCATTGTGTCAGCCACAACAGCTTCGGGTTCAGCTTCGCCGTAAGGGATAATCTGTTGGCGGGCAATAGGCATTGGAATGGAACCCGGAGAAATCCGGCCATCTTTTGGGCGCAAGTAATAAATGCCGACTTGCGGACTGTCGCCATATTTACCAATGCACAAATCGTTTAAAACAACCGAAACACGCTGCCCCAAAGGATAAAGAGATGAAATGCCAGAAGCATCCACCGAAACACGTATAGCCTGACCATTAGGGGTTTCTTCCTTTACGGAGATGTATTTGTATACATTTCCTTCAAGATCGGTGCTTGTAACAATGCCGTTAATTACGATCTGATTGTCGGAACTAATCCTATCGGCAGTAAAAAATTCGGGAGATGTCATATAGGTTGACATCAATTGGGCAACTGTGATGGTCGATTCAATTTTCACACCTTTTGTAATGCCCGATTCCGGCTCAAAATCATATTGCGTGCAACTTACAAAAACTAGCATTAATGCGGCAACGATTGAAATTTTATATGTATTTTTCATACTCTAATTCTAATTAAAATTTATACCCAACATGGAAAAACAAGTTAACTCCCCAAGCGTAATAATATTTGTTCAGGAACCAATCAGCCCCTTTTGGATTTATTGCACCGCTACTCATTGGTATACGTGCTTGTTGGTAACCACCTGTAATCATACTCGTATTGTTCAAAACATTACTCACACTCAAATTGAAATTCAGCGAATTTCTATTCTTTAGATAAATAAGTTTACCTACCGAAGCATCGAGCATAAATCCACCCTGAAGTTTTTCCTGTTTGCCCAGTTTTTCGTAAAGTTCAGGATCATTTTTCAACGTTTGCTGATTGTTTACGGTAAAACGATTCGGGGCAAAATCCAGATAATTGTTGTCGTAATAATTTAAGGTAACATCTGCAAACCACATATCATAAAAGAAATCGATTGTTACATTGGCAGCCAATTGCGGTCCTGAACTAATTTTTAGCCCATTGGTAAGCACCTTTTCAGTAATATCATCAACAGCTCCATTTTCGTAGCTCTTAATACCTGTGGCATCACTCGTGTAGCTATAATCGGCATATGTACCGGCAGCTGACAATGTAAACATTGAATTAACAGGCACGGAAACACCCAACTCAACCCCTTGATAGATCTTGTTTACATTGCTCAACAGGTGATTGATAAATGTTCTATATTCATCATCATAATAACCAAGTTTTTCTCCTGCATCAATTACGTGTGTTCGGAAACCGCCCACTCGCCCACGAATGGTCTTGTAATTAAATGAATAATTCAAGTCATACGCAAGAATTTTTTCGCTAGTTAAGTTCTTTACAAGCACATCCTTTATGCGTTCGGACACATAAGCATCTTGTACCAAAGGAGCTCTCGTTTCGGCCAGCACATTTGCCACAATGTGGCTCTTATTATCGATATTATAGGTAAAACCCGCTTTCAGTGAAGGATCGGTAAAATACCATGTCTGACTTTTTCCGTACGAATTTACATTCTTTCCTAGTTTTTCACGAAGATACCAGGCGCGTCCGTTCTCCATATTACCAAAACGATAAAATTGAGTATATGTTGCTTTTGCTCCTGCGTAAACACTTAATTGCGAAACGCTCCATTCCGCTTGCGCAAAAGCATTGGCAGTGGTAACATTCATATCATAATTATACCGGATAATGTCACCTACGGTTTTACTTTTGTTTGGATCATTTATATCGTTCTCAATGATACGGGGATCGGCATCCTGCAACGTTCCACCTACCAAGTCGCGTTCGGCATACGTATCTTTATCAATGTAAAGGTTTGCACCTAACATATCGTCAATCGTAACATAATGCATTCCTTTGGACACACGGGCTTCCACACCAGCAGTAAGTTTCAGTTGTTTGTTCACCTGATTGGTGTAAACGGAATTCATAGTTGTTTCCATCAAATCGTTGTGCCGGCGTTCCAAAATGTAACGTGCTTGTCCGGTTGGATTACTTTCGTTATTTTCTTTGTTGAAACGGTAAATTTCATCCCATTTAGTTTGACGGTTATAATCATCCGTTTTCCAAATGTTTGTCAAATCATCTTTAGCCACTTCATCATCCGTGATAAAACTTGGCATATTACGGTAATATTCAGGGCCAGGATTTAATCCATCGTACGAAAATGCCGAATTGCTGTACCAACTATGGTGGAAACCTACACCTGTTCGCAAACGTTGTGTTTCGCTGATTTTCCAATCGTGCGCAAGAATAGCGGTAGGGTCAAAGGTTTCGACGATGCGTGAATTTCGGATTTTCCCGTTTTGATAACCCCAATAAGGATTATAATAAACAGAACCACCCACTAAATCGTGTGTTTCTTTGGTAACAGCGGACTGGCCAGCCCTGCGTGTAGGTGCTCCGAAAGCCGACAAGGAAATACTGTGGTTATCATTCAGCTTTTTTTCGGCCGAAAGAAAAAGTCCTCCCGAATTATAGAAACTTCCATCCACATTACTTTTCAAAATTCCTTCACTGTCGGCCCAACGAATAACGCCCGAAACAGCAAAAGCCCAACCATTGTTGAGCATACCTGTGCTGTGAGTGAACTGTCCACGAATTTTATAAGAACGGTTCGAAAATGCAACATTAGCGTGCGAACCGGTTGCAAAAGCACTTGGCTTGGCAGTGATATTTGTATTGTTCCCCAAATTACCAAATGCAAAGGTATTGGGTGAATATCCGTAAGTTATATCCTTGTTACGAAAAGCATTGTTCAGCCCCCCCAACGATGAATAACTAAAACCGCCACGTTCTGCATCTACAAAGTGAACTCCATTTATATAGGTCGATTCGTACTTATTGTCGTAACCACGGGTACGAAAACGCATTGCACTGAAAGAATAGCTGGTTTGCGAAAGATAAACATCATTCTTTGAAAAAAAGGAACCTTCACCTCTTTGAGTATTTCCTTCATTTTCCAATGAACTCTCACTCAGCTGCATTACTACCTCCTGTTTCAGTTCCTGCTGCACATCGGCTATCAATTCAAACACTCCAAAATCGTTTGCTTTATTTGCTTTAATACTTACCAGTTTTATCTGGGTAAAATATCCAGGCTTCGAGATGCTAAGTTCATCATCGCCGGCTTCCAGAAAGCTCAGGGAGAATTCTCCATTTGCGTTTGTTTGTGTAGAAATGTTTTGTTGTAACAATGTAATTTTAACTCCGGATAATGGACTTCCCGAACCGGCAACTTTCACAACACCTTTGGCAGTAGTTTGTGCCATTAGTGAGAATGTTGTCAGTAACGGAATAAAAAGCATCAGCAATAGTTTTCTCATACAATTGATTATTAATTGTTTAATAGTTATTCTTTCACTTTATCAATCAAAAAAACTAACCGAAAAAGGGCGTGCAATTTACAATCTTTTTTCCGAATTATCACATAAATATTCAGAATTTAATTTTCATATAATTTACCCACAAAACAAAATTTAAATTATTCCAAAGTCTGTTTTTTTCTTTCATTTTTTTTTCTCACTTTTGTTGGCGCTTTTCACGGCACATAATTTCAAATAAAATACAACCAATATGAAAAAGTTTTTTTCAATACATCATTTCCTAATTCTTTCAATGCTTTTAAGTGTTGGATGCACGGCAAAAAACAAAATCAGCTCAACGGTTGATAGCAAAGTAAATGTAAGCATTACCCCTGTAGCATTCTATAATATCGAAAACTTATTTGACACCATCAACAATGAAAACGTAAACGATGAAGAATTCACGCCCAATGGACCGATGAAATGGAATTCGCTAAAATACAATTCAAAATTACAACATATGGCTTATGCCATTTCTCAAATTGGATTGGAATATTCGCCGGTGGGTGCAGCCATAATCGGAATATCTGAAATTGAAAACAAAGGCGTGGTAGAAGATTTGGTAAAGCAACCCGAATTAGTAAAACGTGCGTACCAGATTGTTCATTACGATAGTCCCGACCGAAGAGGTGTGGATGTTGGTTTAATTTACAACCCAAAAGACTTTATTGTAACCAATAGTAAATCATATCGGTTAAGAACGGAAGATCCCAACTTTCTGACCCGCGATCAACTGATGGTAAGCGGTTATTTACAGGGAGAAAAGGTGCATATCATTGTCAATCACTGGCCATCGCGCAGTGGAGGTGAAATGGCTTCCCGTCCAAAACGTAACGCTGCGGCAGCCTTAACCCGTTCCATTTCCGATTCACTTCTCCGTATCGACCCTAAAGCTAAAATCATCATTATGGGAGACTTAAACGATGATCCCACCAACGAAAGTTGTGCTACAATATTAGGTGCAAAAAAGGAACTTGCAGAAGTGAAAAGTGGTGAATTATACAATACCTTATGGAAAACGTTTGATAAAGGCATTGGTTCATTGGCTTACAACGACCAATGGAATTTATTCGACCAAATCATCGTTTCATCTGAATTAGCGCACGCCGATCGTTCAAAATTAAAATTTTGGAAAGCCGAAGTTTTCAACAAGCCTTTCCTCACTCAACAAGAAGGAAAATACAAAGGAACTCCTTTGCGAACACATGCCGGTGGCGTTTGGACTAACGGTTACAGCGACCACTATCCTACTCTAATTTATCTTATCAAAGAGGCGAAATAACTAAACACAAAAAATATAACACCTTAGAAACTGTCTTCATTAAATAGACAGTTTTTTTGTGATATCAAGAAAAAATAGAACTATTGTATCCAAATTCTAAATGTGTGAATCATGTAACTATTATACGCAATAGTGTAACTTTTCAGCGTTAATACTGTCTCACCTTTGTATCGTAAAAAAAAAATCCATTTTTTAAAATCAACTAAAATGAAAACATTAAAAATAATAATACTTGGAGTAGCATTGATACTTGCAGGCTCTGCTCATGGTCAGTTATCAGTAAATGTGCATATTGGAACTACACCTTCTTGGGGTCCATCCGGTTATGACCATGTGCGATATTATTACCTACCAGATGTTGAAGCATATTACGATGTACATTCTTCAAAGTTTATTTATATTTCGGGAGATAGATGGGTACGCAGTTCGTATCTGCCGAGACAATATAAACATTATGATTTAAGCAGAGGATATAAAGTTGTTATGCACGATTATCATGGAAGCACACCTTATAATCACTTTAGAGAACATAGAAAAGAATATTTTAAAGGGTATCGAAGCAAAGATCATCGAAATTATGGAGAATGGAATCAAAGAACGAATCATCACAAAAATTCCCGAAGCGTAGCACCTCAAAGCAGACATACTTACCAAAACAATAGTCCGCTTAGAAAAGTTGAACATAAGCAAGTTAACAAATATGATAATGGTCATTCACAAGGCAATAAGAACAGCAAAAAAGAGAACCATGATAAAGGAAAAGGAAAAGGAAAAAAATAATCTATAATTCTTTTTGAAAAAATGATCTCATGAAAAGTGAGAAAAAGTTTCAGGTTGCAACCGGTGAATTTACAACGTAAAAAAGAGATAGAACACAAAAATTCTATCTCTTTTGATATTTTACTAAAAATGCAACTTTCTAAAAAAAAATAGCTACTTTTGTACTTTATCATATTATTATAAGCAATTATGGAATATCCAACCTTACAAGGAAAATTAATAATGCCCGAATACGGCAGAAACATACAACAAATGGTAACTTTTGCGTTGGCCATCGAAGATCGCGAGGAACGTACCCGTTGTATAAAAACCATTATCAACATAATGGGAAATTTGTTCCCTTACCTCCGCGATGTAAACGATTTCAAACATAAATTGTGGGATCATGTGGCCATAATGTCGGGTTTTAAATTAGATATTGATTTTCCATACGAAATTTTACAGGAAGAAAATTTATATACACGCCCCGAATCAATTCCCTATAAAAACTCTCGAATCCGCTACCACCATTATGGTCGCACATTAGAGGAAATGATAGAAAAGGTGGCAGTTTATCCCGAAGGTGAAGAAAAAAACGAACTGATTCGACTCATTGCCAACCAAATGAAAAAGTGTTTCCTGACATGGAACAAAGAAGTAGTGGACGACCGCAAAATTTTCGATGATTTGCGTGAACTTTCCAAAGGCAAACTGGATATTTCAGAAGATTTCTTTAAATTAGTAGAATCAAGAGATGTCCTTTTCAATAAAAAGAACAAACCAAAGAAAAAGAAATAATTTTTATAACGTTTCGCGTTCATCGTTTTGCGTTCAATGTTCTTTGTTTGTATTTTGTGTTAAGCGCTCATTGTTAGTTAGTTAATTGTAGTTGTTTAATTTGTATTAAATAAATAATCAAATACAAAACGTCAAACACGAAACCCCAAACACTAAACGCTAAACACTAAACGCTAAACACTAAACATCAAACGTTAAACGCTAAACATCAAACGCTAAACATCAAACTTCTTAAACGTCAAACCGAAAGATTATGTCATCATTTCAAATTGAAGGAGGCCGTCGACTTTCCGGTTCTATTACACCTCAAGGAGCAAAAAACGAAGCATTGCAAGTTATCTGTGCAGTTCTATTATCTGACAAAACGATAACAATCAGCAATATCCCCGACATTTTAGATGTAAACAACCTGATTGCTTTATTAAGCGATATGGGAGTGGAAATAAATCGCATCTCTTCTGACACCTACACATTCAAAGCTGAAAATGTAAACTTAGAATATCTGCAAACCGACGATTTTTATCGTAAAAGCGCTTCGCTTCGTGGTTCTGTAATGATTGTAGGTCCCTTGGTAGCTCGTTTTGGAAAAGCAATAATCCCGAAACCGGGTGGCGATAAAATTGGTCGCCGCAGATTAGATACTCATTTTATCGGCATTCAAAAACTTGGTGCCGATTTTCACTATGATCCCGCCGCAAAAAGATACGAAATTGAAGCTAAAAAACTTACCGGTTGCTACATGTTGCTCGACGAAGCATCGGTTACAGGTACAGCCAACATTTTAATGGCTGCTGTTTTGGCAGTAGGAACAACTACTATTTACAATGCTGCATGTGAACCTTATTTGCAACAACTTTGCAAAATGCTGAATGCCATGGGTGCAAATATTACCGGTGTGGGTTCAAATTTATTGAAAATTGAAGGTGTTAAAGTATTGAATGGCTGCGATCATCGTATTCTTCCAGATATGATTGAAGTAGGTAGTTTTATTGGCATGGCAGCTATGACGGCTTCTGAAATTACGATTAAAAATGTAGCTTATGACGAACTTGGAATTATTCCTGACAGTTTTCGTAGGCTGGGAATAAAGCTGGAACAACAAGGCGATGATATTTTTATTCCACAACAAAACAACTATACCATAGAATCATTTATTGATGGTTCAATAATGACGATTTCTGATGCCCCTTGGCCAGGACTAACACCCGATTTATTAAGCGTTTTTCTTGTAATTGCTGCAAAAGCAAAAGGAAGTGTTCTGATTCATCAAAAAATGTTCGAAAGTCGTTTGTTTTTCGTAGATAAACTGATTGATATGGGTGCACAGATTATTTTGTGTGATCCACACCGGGCTACAGTTATTGGTCAGGGCAATCAACTTCATTTGCGTGCATCCACTATGAGTTCGCCCGATATTCGTGCAGGTATTGCACTGCTTATCGCAGCTCTTGCTGCTGAAGGAACAAGCACAATTCACAATATTGATCAGATTGACCGTGGATATCAAGATATTGATAAACGATTAAATGCATTGGGAGCAAATATAATTAGAATTGATTAACAAATCCAATTTTTTAATATTTAGGACTTTGTTTTCAAACCATTTAAGGTATTAAATTGTTTATTAGGAGTAATCGCGTTGCTTTAAAAAATAGTTTTTAAATAATTATTAAACTGGAGGAAAATACTATGTTAAACAAAAAAATCGTTGACTTATTGAATAGTCAAATCAACAAGGAATTCTACTCGTCATATTTGTATTTGGACATGTCCAATTATTACTACGACAAAAATCTAAATGGTTTTGGTAATTGGTTTGCCATCCAAACGCAAGAAGAATACGCTCACGCCATGTTATTTGTAAAATATTTGCAAAACAACAGTGAAAAAGTTGTATTAAATGTCATTGCCGCACCTGACAAAACCTACAGCGATTTCAAACAACCACTGGAAGCTTCGTTGGAACATGAAATTTTTATAAGCGCTTCTATAAATGATATTTACGCCGAAGCTTTTGCTATAAAAGACTTTAAAACGATGCAATTTCTGGATTGGTTTGTAAAAGAACAAGGTGAAGAAGAACAAAAGTCGGACGATCTAAACAAACGTTACGATTTATTCGGCACGGATGCCCGAGGACTTTATTTACTCGACGTTGAACTGGCAAGCAGAACGTATAATGCACCTTCATTGGTTATATAATCTGTTTAGTTAAACACTTCTAAATGATATCCATATTAATTCCAACAT
Source organism: Paludibacter sp. (assembly GCA_010365115.1). GTDB lineage: Bacteria > Bacteroidota > Bacteroidia > Bacteroidales > Paludibacteraceae > Paludibacter. The sequence goes on along the minus strand of JAAFGX010000047.1, from coordinate 6,767 downwards.
ACAATTTCAATATCACTCAACTTGTTACCGATTTACACCAACAAGCATTGAATTCTTACACCGATTTTGAAATAATTGTAATGGAAGATGGCTCTGAAAAAGAAGTTGAAAGCAATCGGTTAATTAATGAATTGGTTAATTGCAAACATATTGTTTTAAAAGAAAATGTGGGTCGGTCAGCTATTAGAAATAAACTGGCTGAAGAAGCTAAATACGACCATTTATTATTTATCGATTGCGATGCACAAGTTGATTCTGAGCATTTTGTAGAAAGATACCTGTCATTTTGCAAAGAAGAATGTGTGGTGATTGGTGGCACAGCTTATGATCCAAACGAGACAAATCCCGATTACAGTTTACGTCTGACTTACGGTCGAAAACGAGAAGCACGCATTGCTTCTGAAAGAGGAAGGAACAACTTCGCCACCTTCAATTTTCTCATTTCCAAATCCATTTTCAGTCGTATTCGTTTCGACGAGAGTATACGTGGTTATGGCCATGAAGATATGCTTTTTGGTCATCAACTTCGTAAATTTGGTTATAAATTTATCCAGATTGAAAATCCACTAATTCACAAAGGATTAGACAGCAATTCTACTTTTATTTGTAAAACAGAGGAAAGTACCCGTAACCTTTTTTTACTCCATCAAACCGGTCGTTATCCATATCTCTCAGAAGAGTCAAAACTTCTGAATGTGTTTCTATTTTTAAAAAGAATAAAATTAATTCGTCTGGCTGCCTTCAAATTTGACATAACAAAACGATTACTTCGTTGGGAACTTTGTAGTAAATCACCATCGCTTCTACTTTATGATGTTTACAAACTACTTTTTATTTGTAAAACATCATTATTAAAATGACAAGTTGTCACAACTTTTCATTTTAATAATTGTTATAACTGTCAAAAAGAGCAAAATTGGTCTTTGGCATAAATTTCGCAAAGTGTGAAAATGGAAAATGGAATCTACAATTTTCAATTCCAATTTAATTGTTTAAAAAAACTATTTTTGATCATAATAAATGGATATTATAAAATCAATTCAGCAACGTAAATCGTGTCGTACTTTTACTTCCGAAAGTTTAAAACCATCGGATAGAAAGAAATTGGAAGAATATATAAACTCCAATAAAACAGGCATTAAAAACGAAGTGATTGATTTTACTCTTGTTGAAAAAAAAGAAACTGATAAGCCAATGAAACTCACTTATGGGTTGATAAAGGGTAATAAAACATACATTTTAGGAAAAACGGCTTCCACAGCATCTGCACGGGTAAATTATGGTTATTTATTGGAGAAAATAGTACTTAAAGCTACCGACTTAAAATTGGCTTCTTGTTGGATAGGAATGTTTGATAAAGAATATTTCAATGATATTCAGATTGAAAACGAACAAATTATTCCAGGCATTTTAACCGTTGGTTATTCTACCGGAAAAAAGTCCACTATAGAGAGTTTAGCTCGTAAAGCTGTAAAAGCAGATAAACGCAAACCTTGGGATCAGCTGTTTTTCAATTATGAAACCAATGCAATTTTAGAATCTGAAATTATAAAACCCTATATTGAATCATTAGAAATGACTCGTTTGGCTCCGTCTTCAGGGAACACACAACCATGGCGAATCTTTTACGAAAGTGCAGCTAACGAATTTCATTTTTTTAAAAAGATAACGAATCAAAATTATGAATCGAAGGGCATGCACGACATTGATATGGGAATAGCCATGTGTCATTTTGAACTTGTTTCGGATAAAAATGACTTGAAAGGCAACTGGATAAAAAATGATGCTTCATCCATAAAATCAATTAATGATTTACAATACATCAACACCTGGAAATGCTTGTAAACAAACTAATTATAAAATAATTCATTATTAAATTTTAAACAATATGACTATTAAACCATTAGCCGACAGAGTGTTGGTAAAACCTGTCGCAGCAGAAGAAAAAACAATCAGTGGAATCATTATTCCTGATTCAGCGAAAGAAAAACCGTTAAAAGGTGAAGTATTGGCCGTAGGTAACGGAACAAAAGACGAAGAAATGGTTGTTGCAGTTGGCAATAAAGTGTTATTTGGAAAATATGCCGGAACTGAACTGGAATGGGAAGGTGAAAAATACCTGATTATGAAACAATCGGATATTTTGGCGATAATTTAGTAGTTGGTAGTTTATAGTTAGTAGTTCGTAGTAGAGCAACCAACTTTTCAAGCTATCAAACCTTTCAAACAAATAGTAAATAGTAAATGATTAAATAGTAAATATTATTATGTCAAAAGAAATTTTATTCAATCTTGATGCTCGCGACCAATTGAAAAAAGGGGTTGACGAGTTAGCAAATGCAGTAAAAGTAACATTAGGACCAAAAGGTCGCAATGTAATTATTGAGAAAAAGTTTGGTGCGCCACATATCACGAAAGATGGTGTAACAGTTGCAAAAGAAATTGAGTTGGAAGATCCATTTCAAAACCTTGGTGCTCAATTAGTGAAAGAAGTAGCTTCTAAAACCGGCGACGATGCAGGTGACGGAACAACTACAGCAACTGTTTTGGCACAGTCCATAGTAAGTGTTGGTATGAAAAACGTTGCTGCCGGAGCCAATCCAATGGATTTGAAACGCGGTATCGACAAAGCGGTGATTGAAGTGGTAAAAAGCATTGCATCGCAAGCAAAAGTGGTGGGCGACAACTACGAACAAATTGAACAGGTGGCGGCTATATCGGCTAACAACGATGCAGTAATTGGTAAATTGATTGCTGATGCTATGCGAAAAGTTTCAAAAGATGGTGTAATTACGATTGAAGAAGCAAAAGGAACCGACACACACATTGAGGTAGTGGAAGGTATGCAATTCGACCGTGGCTATATTTCGCCTTATTTCATTACTAATACCGAAAAAATGGAAGTGGAAATGGAAAAACCGTATATCCTAATCCACGATAAAAAAATCTCGAATCTCAAAGAATTACTTCCAATCCTCGAACCAGCTGTACAATCGGGTCGTCCATTATTGATTATTGCTGAAGACGTTGATAGCGATGCACTCACAACATTGGTGGTAAACCGCTTACGTGCCAACCTGAAAATTTGTGCTGTGAAGGCTCCCGGATTTGGCGATCGTCGTAAAGAAATGCTTGAAGACATTGCAATTCTGACTGGTGGTGTGGTTATTTCGGAAGAAAAAGGCATTAAACTGGAACAAGCTACTTTGGAAATGCTTGGAACTGCCGAAAAAGTAACTGTAAACAAAGACAATACTGTTATTGTTAATGGTGCTGGTGAAAAAGATGCTATTGCGAACCGCGTTGGTCAAATCAAAGCTCAAATTGCTGCTACAACATCGGATTATGATCGTGAAAAACTACAGGAACGGTTGGCTAAGTTAGCTGGTGGTGTGGCTGTTCTTTATGTTGGTGCGGCATCGGAAGTAGAAATGAAAGAGAAAAAAGACCGCGTTGACGATGCCCTTTGTGCAACCCGAGCTGCTATCGAAGAAGGAATTGTTCCCGGAGGTGGTGTGGCGTATATCCGTGCCATCGCTTCGTTGAAAAACATCAAGCCAGTAAACGATGACGAACAAACCGGAATTGAAATTATTAAACGTGCCATTGAAGAACCATTGCGTCAAATAGCATTTAATGCAGGTAAAGAAGGTGCAGTAATCGTTCAGAAGGTACTTGAAGGTAAAGATGATTTTGGGTACAATGCACAAACCGACAAATACGAACATTTCTTTGCAGCGGGTGTAGTTGATCCGGCTAAAGTCTGTCGTGTTGCACTGGAAAATGCTGCATCAATAGCAGGAATGTTCCTTACTACCGAATGTGTAATCACCGAAAAGAAAGAAGACAGTCCGGCTCCACAAATGCCTATGGGCGGCGGAATGGGCGGAATGATGTAACACAATTCATAATGCGAAATGAATACTAATAAAAAATCTCAGAACATTTAATTGTTCTGAGATTTTTTTATTGCAACAAATAAGTAATTGAAAATAATTATTGATCTGTTATTTCAAAATATTTTATCCTTGTAACCTGTCTACCGCAGGCAGGCTCGTAACTAAATTCTTGTAACTACTTATTCAGCTGATTATCTGTTATTTTCCTGTCTGAAAAATACTTTTTTAGCTGCATTTTCGGATTTGGCTGCTGTAGACACAGGAGTTTTATTCGATTGTGGTTTACTAACATTTCTGTCGTTTCCAACTCTTCTTTTCCCTTTTCCGGGATCAATGCCAGAACCTTTTCCCCTTGTGGCTATTTTTGGTTTTACTTTCGATTTTTTATCTGTCAATTCATGTTCAGCTGGAAATGGATGTTCCTTCACCACTGGAATCTCAATACTTATCAATTTTTGAATGTCACGTAAGTATTCAAGTTCTTCTACATCACAAAATGAAACGGCTTTTCCATCCAGTCCAGCCCTACCCGTCCGACCGATTCGGTGAACATAAGTTTCGGGGATATTTGGTATTTCGTAGTTTATAACCAGATTCAAATCGTCAATATCAATTCCACGAGCCGCAATATCGGTTGCTACCAACACACGGGTGGTTCTGTCTTTGAAATTGCGAAGTGCGTTTTGACGGGCATTTTGCGATTTATTTCCATGAATAGCTTCTGTTTTAATGTGCGCTTTCGATAAAAACCGTTGCACTTTATCGGCACCATGTTTTGTCCGTGTAAAAACCAAAGCAGTTTTAATTTCCTTGTTCTGAAGCAAATGAATCAACAAATCTTTTTTATCATTTGCAACAACATAATACATTTCCTGCTGAATGGTTTCTGCCGTAGTGGAAACAGGAGTTACTGCTACTTCTTCCGGGTCAGTGAGAATTGTTGATGCTAATACTCTGATTGATTCTGGCATTGTAGCCGAAAAGAATAACGACTGACGTTTTGCTGGAATTAGTTTTATTAATTTTTTTACATCATGTATAAAACCCATATCGAGCATACGATCGGCTTCGTCAAGGACGAAAATGCTCAATTCATTCAACTTAATATATCCCTGACTTTGCAAATCGAGCAAACGCCCCGGAGTTGCAATCAAAATATCTACACCCATTTTCAATGTGCCAACTTGTTGACTTTGAGGCACACCACCAAATACTACGGTGTGACGCAAATTCATAAATCGTCCGTAAGCCGCAAAACTTTCGCCAATTTGGATAGCTAATTCGCGGGTTGGAGTTACAATAAGTGCTTTTATTTTGCGTGGAGCTCTCTCAGTTCCTTTATTTAAATGCAAAAGTTGCAAAATTGGAATTGCAAAGGCAGCCGTTTTACCGGTTCCAGTTTGTGCGCATCCTAATAAATCCTGGCTTTTAAGTACTATTGGAATTGAAATTTCCTGAATGGGAGTTGGTTGTGTATAACCTTCGTGTTTTAGAGCGTTTAAGATCGGCTCAATAAGATCTAATTTATCAAATGTCATAAAATAATTTGTGCATCCGTTCTTCTTTCACAAGTAATTTGTTTAAACTGACGGATTACAATTTTGCGCAAAGGTACGGAAAATAAACCGAGAGGGCAAAAAGCAGTCTACTTTGAGTAGGAATGAGGCATTAAAATTATTTTCTTAAATTTCAGGGATCTTGCCACTTCATCCCCACTTAAGTAAATGGAACAATATATTGCAGCATTTTCTCATTTCTCAATTGAATGCGGACGGAGTACTTCGACGTGCCGACTTGACAGCATGTCACAGATTAAGCGGATAAACACGGAATCTTAAATAAGGTTTTCACTCGCCTTTAACGAAAGGATATTGCTTCAAGCATTTGATAATCATATCGCTAAAGGCGATATTTAATCCACTATTTTGTAATCAACGTAAATCAGCATCTATTTTTATAAACAACTAACTTATATAAACTCAATATCATTTTACAAATAGCAATTCGCCAAACCTATCAAAAGAAAATGGTTTGGCGAATTATCTACGGGAAGGAGGCATTCCTGAATATCATAAACAAAAGAAAATCAGTCAGAAACAGGCTGATGAATTTATGCGCAGTGTATTGAATACCATTGTGGAAAAAGATATTTTGATGCGGTTAGATATTACTAATAAGCACGATTTCAATAAAATAATTGATTTTGTATTTGATTCGGTTGGCTCTTATGTGTCGCCACGTAGCATTTCCGACACCTCAGTTGTGCACGGCGTGATGCAGCGTTTTTATTCAGCGAATGGCTCCAGCCTTCGTCGCAGCTAAAAGGAAGTTTCACCGATAAATCGGTATGTACCACCAGACTGCCATATTCAATTATAATATTAAAAGCGGAGCTTTTATTTTAACTACGACATAGTTTGTAGCCTATGCCGAACACTATATGACAAACCAATATGCTACCGAGAACGGAGACAAATCCTGAAGCCTTTATTACTGGTTTGGTTTTACTGCTTAATGCAAAATAAATAAATTGCGAAACATAGTCATTGCTTCATTAACAAAGTATCATCTTGTTCAACAAAAATTTAAATTTACAAATTAAAAGTTTTTTCTATACAACGATCCAGTCATTTATGGATCAAAACAAAGCGTTATCAATTCTGATTAAAGGCTTAAAATTAGAAGAACTATAATCTCAATAATTATAATTCAGTGTTAATTACAATTAATTCCAATCTATAATCATTATATTTTCAAATTTGTACAAATAAATCGGCTCTATAACGTTTTGTGTGGGTAAAATATTTTCTAATATTTACTCCGTAGGAGTTTTCAATGCATATGGCACATTCCGTTTTTTTTTCGGAA
>JAAFGX010000194.1 GCA_010365115.1 Paludibacter sp. | reverse complement strand
ATAAATGACCTACAGCTACACTAGGATCCGGAGTTGCAATCAACCAATTCGGAACAATATCTTGCGTTAATTCCATGAATTTAGTAGCAATTTGATTCAGAATCTGACCTTTGTAAGGAATTCCTTTTGGCAAAACCACATCAAAAGCTGAAAGTCTGTCTGTCGCTACCATGACCAATAGATCGTCATTGATATTGTACACTTCCCTTACTTTACCTCGGTAAACCGATTTTTGATTTGGGAAGTTAAAATCCGTAGTTGTAATTGTATTACTCATTATGATTAGTGTTGCGTTGTTGTTTTGCAAAAATAGGTTGTTTCGCAGAGAAACACAAAATTGTTGAAACATTATTAAGGTAATAGAACGCACTATTTTTCAAGAAGCGTATCATTAAATAAATTCAATATTCTACTATACTCATCAACCCATGAATAGGTTTCTTTAAAGCCGTGAGCTTCAACTGGGAAAGAGGACAAACTCCAGTTTTTCTTTCCAAGCTCAATGAAACGTTGTGACAAACGAACAATATCTTTATACTCCACATTATTGTCTACCATTCCATGAAGCATTAACAGGTTTCCTTGCAAATTATCTGCGAAATAAATTGGAGAACTTTTTTTGTAAGCATCAGGATCTGTTTCTGGAAAATTCAAAATATTACCTGTATATCCATGATTGTAATGTGCCCAATCTGTAACTGAGCGCAAAGCTGCACCCGATTTAAACTCGGTAGGTTCTGTCAACAATGCCATTAGCGTTATAAAACCGCCGTATGATCCACCATATATTCCTACTCTATTTGCATCAATACCTAAATTTTGAACCAAATAATTTTTACCATCTATCTGATCTGATAAATCTTTCCCTCCCATAAAACGGTAAATTCCCGTCCTAAAATCGCGTCCGTAACCATCACTTCCTCTGTAATCGATATCTAGAACGGTGTAACCTAAGTCAGTCAATAAATTATGAAACATATATTCTCTATGGTAACTACTCCAGTAATTATGAGCATTTTGCAAATAACCAGCGCCATGTACGAAAACAACAGCTGCTTTATTCGCCTTACTAGATTCTGGTTTGTACAATCTTGCATTTACATTAGTCCCATCTTGTGATTTGAATGTGATTACTTCAGGAGTTCGCCAAGAATAAGATTCAAACTCTTTAGAGGTAGAATGTGTTATCGGGATTAAAGTAACCTCTTTTTTATTGACAGCTATATAAAATTCCCAAGGTTTATTTTTATATGAATAACGAACAAGCAAAGTACTTTCGTCAGGAGAAAGACTTACTTCATGCGCTCCATCTTTCGTCACAATTGGTTGTAGTTCCCCGCCTGAAACTGCCATCTTATAAAACTCCCGATTTCCTGGATGTGTTGTATTTGTAGTTAAATAAAACGATTTCTTGTCCTTAGAAAGAGTCACTTCTCTTACTTCCCAATTTCCCTTTGTGAGTTGGATTTTCTTATTTGACTTTAAGTTATAACTATACAAATGTGAATATCCTGATACTTCTGACTGAAAATAAATAGTTTCATTATCGCCCAAAAATTCTAAAGTTCCTGAACTATTAGCATATGAAGGAATACCAGGTCCACCAATCCAAGCTTCATCGTGCTGGTGCTCTAATTCCTTGAAAGTTCCTTTTTCTAAGTTTAATTCAACGATCCATCGGTCTTTATTGTCCAGACTTCTAATCTCAGTAATGGCATGCACGCCATCTTCACTATAGGTAGGTTCTTGAACAAAAACCAACTTATCTTCCTTTTCTTTATTTTTTAAATTCTCATATTCGTTGTAGTAGGCAGGATTGTCTTGTATATGACTTAAAGTAGAAAAATTGACAAAATAAACGGAATCTTTAGCCACCGAATAAATTCCGAATTTTGATTTATTTAAATTTGCTACCGATACTTTTCTCTTTGTATCTACGGATTGATTGTAACCGTCTTTTGTAATGAAATTTTCCATTATTTCGCTTTTACTCTCAGCAGCATCAACTAATCTAAAAGTGGCGTAATTCCCTTTTGGAGCCATCTTCAGACTTTCAAAAGAACTTTTTCCGTAATAATATGTTTTAGGGAAGTCTGATTTATTTTCATCAGCTTTTGCTTTATTCCATTTTTTCTTTGCTTCTTGATCACGAATAAATTGAAACAATTCTTTTTGCTGAGAATTTAAAAAACTGTCTTTCTCCTCTTCCTTTTCCTTTTCTTTTCCTTGTTTAAAATTCGTGAGTTGGACAAGTGTCCCTAGATTCGTATCAAATTTAAGGATATTTTCATTTTGCACAAAAAACAACATTCCTGCATCTGTTCCTAATTGTAGATTAGAAATTGGATTAGATTGTTGCAATAGTTTTTTGTTCCTTTTATTTTGGATAGAATACGAGTACAAAGCCCCTTTATCAATATAATACACAATATCTGCATTCAGTTTTCTCTTAAAATCTAATTTAGAGAATGTAGCTTCTGGCGCAGCAACTAAAAGAGGTTTTGTGATTCCTTTTTCCCAGAAATAAGTACTGGCTCCCAACTCATTATTGGGGTTCCATTCAAAATATACTTTTTTACTATCTAAAGACCATCTACCATAAAAAGGCTGCTCTCCAATGAAAGTGTCTCCTTTCATGATGTCTTCAAGCTGAAGAACTTGACTTTGGGACGTAAAGGAGAAAAATATAAATGCTACGATAAAAATAGTTCTGATCATTTTTGTACGGTTTGTTTCACACAAAAATACACTTTGAATCGTATTTAAAAAAATATCGTGACTTTTAGAATACTTAAATACTTAAAATAGTATGCTTCAGTAGTTTTTCAGATAGATATGTAGCTACGCCATTGTCGTAATTAGTTGCTATTACTTCAAGATGAGAAAGTTTGTTCTTTAAACTATCAGGAGCATTTCCCATTAGTAAGCCTTTGGCTGTAGCATTTAACATATTTTCATCGTTGTATCCATCACCAAAGGAAATGGTCTGATGAAAACTTAGACTTTCTATTTCTAAAATCTTGGCAATAGCCACACTTTTATCGACCGTTTTGTCCATAAACTCCAAACAAAGCGGTAAACTAAATGCGTGACTAAAAACATCTGAATGCTTTTCTACTATTTTATCTCTCAGCTCCATTAATCTAGAATGACGCTCATGAGTAAAAAACATTTTTATTGCACTCAAGTCTTTTACGGTATCAAAATTTACAAGCTCAGGCAAATAATTCAATTCAGTCTGAAAACTGTTTAAAGCCTCATTATGTTTATTAGTCAACCAAACATCCTCCTTAAATAGTACTGTGGTAAATTCTTCATCTATTCGCATTGATAAAACTGATTTTATCGCCTCGCTACTAATATTATGAGAAAAAAGAAGTTCATTTTCCGGCGAGTGAATTCTGGCTCCATTTGATGTCACTAAATAGACCGGACACCTTAAGCCTTTAACAATAGGCATAGCATCGAGATGATGACGACCTGTAGCAACAATAATGAGGTATCCTTGATTGTGCAGTTCCGCAAAAACTGTTTTGGTATATTCTGATATTCGGTGTTCTTTGTTTAATAGTGTTCCATCTAAATCAGTAATTACTACTTTTATTTTCTCTTGTAACATTTTAATTTTCATATTCATTTGTAATCATTTCAAAAATATTGAATTTTAAATAGATTTCCAATAGCAAACCAATACTTAACAAGTTCTTTACATTTAAAAACGCTGCTGTCTTTATACCTTAAACGAGCCTAAATATTTGTCTCTTACTTGACCTTTGCCTAACCACTTCCCACCACCTATTAAATCAAAATGATGTTCAAATATTAATTGTTGTATTTTAAATACAACAATTAA
>JAAFGX010000193.1 GCA_010365115.1 Paludibacter sp. | reverse complement strand
TTCCTACTAACAGACCAATGGCAAGACAAGACAAAGAGGATTTTATTTATAAAACGACTCGTGAAAAATTCAATGCAGTTATTGAAGATGTAACCCAATTATCGAATGCAGGACGACCAGTACTTATCGGTACTACTTCTGTCGAAATTTCTGAATTATTAAGCCGAATGCTTAAAATGAGAGGTGTTGGGCACAACGTCCTGAATGCAAAAATGCACAAACAAGAAGCGCAAATCGTAGAAGAAGCAGGTAAAGCCGGAGTGGTTACTATCGCAACTAATATGGCTGGTCGTGGAACCGATATTAAATTATCTGCCGAAGTAAAAGCAGCTGGCGGACTTGCAATTGTAGGTACAGAACGTCACGATTCACGTCGTGTTGACAGACAGTTGAGAGGTCGTGCTGGTCGTCAAGGAGATCCAGGAAGTTCACAATTTTATGTGTCTCTTGAAGATAACTTGATGCGTTTGTTTGGTTCTGAAAAAGTAGCCAAAGTAATGGACAGAATGGGACTTGAAGAAGGTGAAGTAATTCAGCATTCTATGATGACCAAATCTATCGAGCGCGCACAGAAAAAAGTAGAAGAAAACAACTTTGGTGTCCGTAAACGTTTGTTGGAATACGATGATGTTATGAATGCACAACGTGAAGTAGTTTACAAACGTCGTCGTCATGCTTTATTTGGAGAACGTTTGAAACTGGATATTGCTAACATGTTATACGATACTTGTGAGTTAATTATACAAGACGCAAAAGCAACCAATAATTTCAAAAACTTTGAATTTGACTTGATTCGTTACTTCTCGATTACTTCTCCAGTAAGTGAGGCTGATTTTATGAAAATGACTGACATCGAGTTAACAGGAAAAGTATATAAAGAAGCTTTAAAATACTATCAAGAGAAAACAGAGCGTAGCGCAAGAGAAGCATTTCCTATTATCAAGAATGTATACGAAGATAAAAACAACCAGTTTGAACGTATCGTAGTACCATTTACTGACGGTGTGAAATCATTAAGCGTGGTTACTGATTTGAAAAAAGCATACGATTCTGAAGGAAAACAACTTATTGCTGATTTCGAGAAAAACATCACTTTATCGATCGTTGATGAAGCTTGGAAAAAGCACCTACGTAAAATGGATGAGTTGAAACAATCCGTTCAACTTGCCGTTCACGAACAAAAAGATCCTTTACTTATCTATAAGTTCGAAGCATTTAACCTTTTCAACGCTATGTTGAATGGTGTAAATAAAGAGGTAATCTCTTTCTTATTCAAAGGGGATTTACCACAACAAAGTGCTCCTGAAATTCAAGAAGCTAGAGAAGTAGCTCGTCCAAAAGAAAAATTGCAATTAAGCAAAGATGAGGTTCCAAGTAGTGAAAGTGCAAATCGTGAAGCTGGTGAAACGCAACAACGACAAGTTACTGAAACGATCGTGAGAGATATGCCAAAAATTAATCGTAACGATACTGTTACGATTCAAAATGTGGCTAACGGTCAAACGCAAGAAATGAAATACAAAAAAGCCGAAAGCTTAATCGCTACTGGCCAATGGGTTGTTGTAAAATAATAACTCCTTTTCTGTTACCGTTTTCAGGTCTTGAAAACAGCCGTAAATAATACAATCCCCAATTACGAAATGTAGTTGGGGATTTTTTTATATTTGAAACTTCTTAAAATCAAATATCTTTGAAAACTGCTACTACCATTTACAACGACCTGTTTATCGCAAAGGAACTTATTTATGACCCCTGTGGTTTTAATTTTTCTTCATTAGAAAAAGAAGTCGAAAGTACTGAGTATGGAGCTGCCTCTTTTGAACTTAACGGCGTATCAATTACATTCAGAAATGCAAAAATCACCCCCACAAAAACAGGACAATTTGTTACGCTATGGAAAAGAATTGAGAAAGGGCCTATTCAACCTTTTGACTTCACAGATCCAATTGATCTCGTTATTATTAACACGAGAAAAGGCGAGCGTTTGGGTCAATTTGTATTTCCAAAATCGGTGTTGTGTGAACGAGGCGTAATAACGACAAGCAAAAAAGAAGGTAAGCGAGCCATTCGGGTATATCCACCTTGGGATCAAGCAAACAATACACAGGCACAGAAAACCCAAAAATGGCAATTGGATTATTTCTTAGAAATCCCATCTGACAAACCGATCAATATAAACCGTGTAAAATTGCTTTACGGCCTATAAAGCAGTTTTATTATTTTCTAAAAAATACCTCTCCTCTATTCGTTTAATATCTTTGATGGAGTTCTTGGCCCACGCCAATCTTTTTACTAGAATTTCGTCTTCAGACAAATGCCAATCAATATCTGATTTTCGCAATCGGTTTGTTAAATCTTGAATGATAATCGCAGCTGACACAGAAATATTCAAACTCTCCGTAAAACCTACCATCGGAATTTTAAGAAAACCGTCGGCACGCTGTAAAATCTCTTCTGATAATCCATCACGCTCCGTTCCAAAAAACAAGGCACTGGGTTTCGAAATATCAAAATCTTCTAGTAAACAGTCATTATCGTGTGGCGTGGTCGCAATGATTTGGTACCCTTTGTTTTTGACTGTATCTAAACAATCCGTAATACTGTCGAAAGTATTAATATCAACCCATTTCTGGGCACCCATTGCAATTTCCTTGTCGATACTTTTACCATAGCGCTGTTCGATTACGTTCAATTCCTGAATTCCAAAAACTTCACAACTGCGCATTACCGCACTCGTATTGTGCATCTGGAAAATATCTTCTACGGCAATGGTAAAATGATTGGTTCTGTTTTCTAGTACTTTCAAGAATTTCTCTTTGCGGTTATCCGTTAGTATGTTCTCCAGAAAATGTAAGTAATCGATATCAATCATAATTCCATTTGTTTTGCGGCAAAAATACTAACTTTAAAATATAAGTTCCAATTGAGGCATATTTTTTTTAAAAACATATAAGCCATGTAAGTTTTTTTAAAGCGCTATCTTTTGTGAACCTTCTAATAAATAGAAGAACATATCAGTTTTGGAAAATATTTCTTTTTGAAACACATAAAAAAAAGAAATTTATAGTCCAATATAATGGATTTCACTTAACTCTATCTTTCCGATGCGAGTAAAACGCCTAAAATTAAGTTTAAACTAAATCTATGATTCTATGTGTTTAAAAAATTCACTAATATTGTTTTTTAATCCAAATCAAAATGAAGAAAAAATTAGTCGTCTTAACCGGAGCAGGAATTAGTGCCGAAAGTGGAATTAAAACTTTCAGAGACAGCGACGGGCTCTGGGAAGGACATAATATCCAAGATGTTGCTACACCCGAAGGATGGGATAAAAATCCCGCTTTAGTTCTTGATTTTTACAATCAGAGGCGAAAACAACTACAAGAAGTCCATCCGAATTTAGCACATCAGATTTTGGCTGAATTAGAAACTCATTTTGACGTTTTTGTAATTACGCAAAATGTAGATGATTTACACGAACGCGCAGGTAGTAAAAATGTATTGCACTTGCATGGCGAATTGTTAAAAGTACGAAGCAACGCGAATCCAAATTACATTTTAGATTGGACAGAAGATTTAAACTTTGGTGATTTAGACAATAATAAAAATCAGTTGCGTCCACATATTGTTTGGTTTGGCGAGGAAGTTCCTGCTCTTGAAGAAGCAATTAATATTACGGAAACTGCGGATTATTTTGCTGTTATTGGCACTTCATTACAAGTATATCCAGCAGCGGGATTAATCGATTTTACAAATTCTAAAATTCCTATTTATTACATTGATCCAAAACCTATAAAAATTCCGAATTTGAGAAATTCACTCCATGTAATTCCTGAAGTCGCTTCTGAAGGAATGAAACTTCTACAAAAGACACTTATTGCCCTTATTTAAAAAAACAATCCTTTTCGGAATTGCCTTTAAAGGTTTATATTTGTGCCTTTCGAACAAACAACAAAACAATGACTACTTTAAACGAATTGAATGCTATTTCTCCA
>JAAFGX010000192.1 GCA_010365115.1 Paludibacter sp. | reverse complement strand
GTAAGTTGTCAATAACTCGTTTTTGGGAATTAAGAAAGTCTACATTAGCTAAAACTTTGTTTTTTGAAACTTTGAGAGAATCAAGGACATTCGATTGCAATTTAAGTAACGAAGTTTTCTTAATAACCTTATAACCCTGAAAATTATTTGACTTATCAATAAGATTCTCAAACTGACCTTCTACGGTACCTGAATCGATAATTTTGTTTGGAGTTTGACTAAAAGTGTTTGCTGTAAAAAGAAATAGGGCGATTGCCGCAATTGTAATGTGCTTCATGAGTTAAAATCCTTTGAATTCGTAACTAAGTATAAAACTAGTTTTTGTTAGAAAATATAACGAGCCATAAAACTAGTTATTGCCGCTAAAATAGATTTCGAGCACATTTAACTAAAGTTATTGTGGTTTTTCATACAATAAGGAATATTGAAATGTAATTCTGCCCCATTATCGCGCAGACATATCTAAGCGACCAGCGTTCATTTGCTTTTAAGTCATAACTTTTGGCACTAATTCTTTTCTGTACAAAAGTAGCCCTAGACCAGAAGTAAATACGATGCAGCTTAACAACATCAAAATTCCATTATTCCAGATAAAATAAGAAACTCCAACAAACGGCCCGCCAATTACTACCATAAACGCAGGTATTGGATTTGTTTTAATAAAATTCAAAGCATGTGCCGCTAAACCGAGAAATAGTAAAGAAGGTCCTACTATTACAAAAGGGTATAAAATTAGTGGTGTATTACTGATGTGCTGACTTAGTTTATCACTACTAACAGCATCATCCCCAAAACTCCACATGATAAAGTCTATGGTGCAAAGGCCGATGTGAGCGATCACTCCTAAAGCCGTCAAAACTGAGGCGACGGAATTAAGCTTGTTATTAGGAAACACAAAATTAAATGAAAATAGTAATACTGCTCCTGTCAAATTAAACCAATGCGCTAAATCAATATGTTTTTGTGCACTCAACGATCCTTGCGCAAATAAGACGTAACTCGTTACAAAAAATACTAATCCTACGAGACATAAGGTTTTTGGTTTGGTCATAATTTATTTTTTAATCTATGTTGTATAATTTAGTATTAAGTGTTGTTGAGAGTGCACTTGTTTTGATTAATGATGTATTACTGGTTTAAATCTACTATTAAATAGCTCGAATCCCGAACGATGTACTTTCGTGGCGTTGCTAAATGTGAACGAGCTTGTTATTGCCAATAGTTTTTATATATCCATTTCTACCATCTCTGCTCTCGCTCCAAAACGGATTGGTAAAATACTGGTGCCAATTCCTTTTGAGATATACATTTTTGGTTCAGATTCAGTATACCAACCTTTTAAATATTTTCCACTTCCTTTAGGCTTGAATGGAGCAATTCCTAAAAATGTAATTTGTCCTCCGTGGGTATGACCGGAAAGTACTAAATCAATATTTAAATTTCCTTTTTGTTTTGTAATGATATCTCTGTGTTCCGGACAATGTGATAAAACAATAGTCGTTTCGGTCTCTTTTAGATTCTCAACCGCTTTTCCAAAATCGGCATTTCCACCAACAAAATCATCGATTCCAATTATTGATATTTCCCGATTTCTTATTGAAATAGTTCGGTTCTCATTTATTAATAATTCACAATTATTTTTAGAATATACGCTTTTAAGTTCTTGTAGATTTATATCTCCCCAATATTCCCAATTTCCAGTGATTGCATACTTTTGAATAGACTGATCAATTAATTGAAGGAATTCATTCAGCGATGCTGTTTTTCCAGTTTTATCGACTGAATCTCCAGTGATAAATACTAGATCTGGTTGTATCGAATTAATTTTTCTTGCAATAGTTTTGTGAAAGTACCTTAATTCGTCAAAATGTAAATCTGAAATCTGAATGATTTTTATTCTATTCTTTTTTGATTTTGAGATATCAAAATAGTTCCAATCGATAACATATTTCTCAAACCAGATTGAGTCCAAAAGAACTAACCGAATTAAGGCTAATATTCCTCTTTTAATAAATTTTCTTCTGGTTAAATTTGTCATTTTTTAAATTTCGGCTGCCGTTGCTTTGCAAGATAAGGGCGATTTGGTTATTTGCTTTATCTGCGATTTCTTAAATTGATTAATTTAATTTATCGGTGGACTTGTAGATTTTAATTAGTCTATCGCGCTCATTTTTCCTTTTATTTGAAGATATAAATAGAGGAATTGACACTCCTAATTCAATAGCACCCATGGCTACAAACATGCTTCCTATAGATTCTCCAACACCTTCTTGGTCATTTTTTGAACCAGAAATAACCATAAAGCCAAATGCTGTGGTCAAGGCAGAAAGCGAAGTGAAAACTATTCCTAAAGTTTTTTTTGTTCTTCTTTCTTTATCTTTTTCTAAAATAGTACCCAAATTCAAATAGCTAAGTGAGTTACTTAGTTCATTTGGTTTCATATTTAATTCAAATGACTCCAGTCTTTTCAATTCGTAATTTTTGAATTCTTGAGAAAAACAATTTGTGAATGAAAATAAAGCAGTTAAAATAATTAGTGTCTTTTTCATAAGGTTTACCAACTTGGATGTAGTATCAAATATATACAACTTTTCTGATATTAAAATTAAATAAGAAAAAAAAAGAATTGCCCCCTTTCTTCAAGCTTTCCACTGGTTTTCCTTTTACAAATCAGAAAAAATACTATTTCATTCTCTATACTTTAACCGGTTTTTCTACTGGTTCGTTTTTGTTTTGTAACAAATAATTAGTCAATTAGTGTTTCGATTAATTACAAAGCTTTAGCTGTCTTTTTTATTTAGAATATTCTTTCACTTTTAAATGAATTCCAGGTCCTACGTTTAACGTTACTTTTTCATTATTCCATTTAAGATTAATATTATCTCTTGAAATATACGGACCACTGAAAACAGCTGCAGAAAATTTAATTGCATTATCTTGATTCGTGATGTTTTCTTTGTTTTCAAAATCAATCCACTCTACTGCTACTAAAAAATCATTTTGAAATGATAGATCCTGATTTGACAAGTCTAGTTTAGCCATGCCACTTTTTGTTACTTTAATAATATTGTCTACCGTATTGGTCTTTAATATATCAATAGTTCCATCTACAATAGTATAAAAATTGATTCTGAAAGTGGCAGATTTATACCCAAGTTTCGGGAGGTTGAATTGAACATTTTTTAAGTCATAAATTTTATTCTTTTTTACTGTAATTATTTTACCTATTTCGGTACCTAAACTATTTGAAGTAAAATACATTAAAATGCCTTCTGTTTCTGTTTTAGTTCCAACAATTTTTTCTTTTACTTTTTTCTTTTTATTCGAAACGATAAACTCTTTTAAATTTTCAACTTTAGCGTTGAGTTTAATTTGCTCAGATTTTAAAGGAATTCCGATTGTCTCTTTATCAAAATTTAAGTGTGAAAAAATTAAAAAATCATGTTCTTCTAGTGATGAATTTTCAATAGAAAAATTGCCTTCCATATTACTTACTGTTCCGATAGGTTTTCCTTTAATAGATATGTTTACGTAGGGAATTCCTCGGCCATTTTTGTCGATACATTTTCCTTTAATCTGGGAATAAGAAGGATAAACTAAAAATAAACAAGCAAACAATAATAGTTTAGAATATGATTTCATTTCTTTATGAGTTTCTATTATGACGAATTAACTTATTTTTTGTTACAGTTTTTATACTTATTTCACGATTACTAGCAATTAATAAAAATCATTAAAGAGGTATAACTTTTCTAATGTTTTAATTATATAGAGAACATAAAAAAAACCATTACCCTACTTCTTCAAGCATAGCAATGGTTTTTCCTTTATAAAACAGCAAATTTACTATTTCATTTTTTGTCTTTTAACCGGTTTTTCTAATGGTTCGTTTTTGTTTTGTAACAAATAATTAGCTAATAGTTTTTCGATTAATTCGTCCTTAGTCAGATGATGAAAAACAGTTTTTATTTTTGTTTTCAATTCCGCATCCACTTCATGGTTGGGTTTGGTTTTG
>JAAFGX010000046.1 GCA_010365115.1 Paludibacter sp. | reverse complement strand
AAGAAAAAATCTGTAGTGCTCAAATCGGAATTCCGAGAGCAGAAAATGCTTGTATAGCAATAGTTTTAGGCGAAATTGCTGCAAAGTGGGTTAAGAGTGTCCAAATAGGAATTTGTAGCTTTTGATTCGGCACTTGTGCCTTTCATTCGATTACCTTCAACAGACCATTTTTCTGATGGAGTAATGCGTTTTGTACTGAATTCGATACGTTCTCCGTTTACTGTTACGCGAATAAAGATGGGCAAAAGTCCATCAACATTGGTTTTTGTTCTCTTTACGAAAAAGAGAATGGATAGTTTTGTGTTCATTGTGGTAACCTTTAAAAAGTTTCAAAAATACATACTTTTTAATTCCCAATCAAGATGTTCAAAGATTGAACTACTTGATAATAAACACTTTTAGCCAAAATTCGGTGGAGTTAATGTTTTTGCTTTTCAAGTCCACCGAATTCAGCACCTACAGATTGATAGATATTGAATGTTTTGCGATCTGCTAAAAACATAAAAGCCTGTAAATCATAGATTTTACAGGCTTTTGATTGTTATTGAAATCTTTATTGCGGAGAGAGAGGGATTCAAACCCCCGGTACCTTGCAGTACGGCGGTTTTCAAGACCGCTGCAATCGATCACTCTGCCATCTCTCCAGAGTGCGTCCTTTTTCTTAAGACGGTGCAAAGATACGGCTTTTTCTGAAACTACCAAACAGCAATTAATTAATAATTGAAAATTAATAATTAATAATTAAAGACTATTTGGTTATCAGATATTTATTGTTTAAACAGTTTTAAATATTCTATCACATTTTTTTCGATACGTCCTTTAATGTCTAAAATATCGGCTTTATTGAAGGTTTCACCGCTGATATTTTCATACAATTCAATGTATCTTTCGCTGATACCAGCCACAATTTCTGGAGTCATTTCAGGCACTTGCTGACCGTCTTGCCCTTGGAAACCGTTTGCCATTAACCATTCGCGAACAAATTCCTTCGAAAGTTGCTTTTGAGCTTCGCCTTTTTCAAATAGTTCCTGATAACTGTCGGTATAAAAATAACGTGATGAGTCAGGAGTGTGGATTTCGTCAATCAGGTAGATTTTGCCATCACGGTTTCCGAATTCATATTTAGTATCCACCAGAATCAATCCACGAGCAGCAGCCATTTCAGTACCACGAAGGAAAAGCCCCATAGTGTATTTTTCCAGCATTTCATACTCTTCAACTGAAACTAAACCTTGGCTTAGAATCTCTTCACGAGTAATATCCTCATCATGACGTCCAAGTTCTGCTTTGGTCGTGGGAGTGATAATAGGTTGTGGAAACCGTTGGTTTTCACGCATGCCGTCTGGGATTTTTACTCCGCAGATTACACGTACGCCACTTTTGTAGGTTCTCCATGCACTTCCACAAAGATAACCGCGTACAATCATTTCCACAGGATATCCTTCGCAACGTAAACCAACGGTTACCATTGGATCTGGTGAAGCTAGTTTCCAATTTGGAACAATATCGGCAGTTGCGTCCAAAAATTTCGCAGCAATCTGATTCAACATTTGACCTTTATAAGGAATCCCTTTTGGTAAAACCACATCGAATGCTGAAATACGGTCGGTAGCAACCATAACCAGCAAGTCATTTTTTACGGTGTACACATCACGTACTTTGCCGTGGTATACATTTGTTTGTCCATCGAAATGGAAATCGGTGTTAGTTAGTGCGTTCATTGAATTTGTAAATTTTTATTGATAACTTGGTTGTAGTCTATTATATACTTTTGAATTCTTTCAGCCTCCGATTTTGATATATTTTTAAAACCGATACTTTCTTTTAATTTTTGAATTCCAAACTCATCTAATTCATATGATTTTACATTTGATTTGTTGTCATAAAGTCGTAATAGGATGCAAATTTTTTATAGTTTGAGCGTTACTATTGTTTATTCCATAAAAAACTGTAGAATCAGTCAGCTCAGAAAGTTCAAATATTTTTTCAATCATTGGCAGTGGGTTGAATTTTAAGAATAGCTTTTCCAAAGTTTAAAACTCTGGAAAAGCTATATGTTATTAGTCTGCGAATAGTGGGAACTTTTCCATTGTTTTATTCACACGTTCTTTTACCGATTTTATAACTTCAGCGTTTTCAATATTTGAAAGAACTGTTTCAATCATTTCTGCAATTTCTTCCATCAATGGTTCTTTTGCTCCACGGGTAGTGATAGCAGGAGTTCCCAAGCGTATTCCCGAAGTTTGGAAAGCAGAACGGCTATCGAAAGGTACCATATTTTTGTTTACTGTAATGTCAGCTTCAACCAATACTTTTTCGGCTACTTTACCTGTTAGTTCAGGGAATTTAGAACGTAAATCCACCAACATGGAATGATTGTCAGTTCCTCCTGAAATGATTGTAAACCCGCGAGCAATAAGTGCATTTGCTAAAGCAGCAGCATTTTTCTGAACCTGAGCCTGATATACTTTGTATTCGGGCTGTAAACATTCGCCAAACGAAACGGCTTTAGCAGCAATAACATGTTCTAGCGGACCGCCTTGAATTCCAGGAAATACTGCCGAATCGAGTAGGGCAGACATCATTTTTATTTCGCCCTTTGGAGTTGTTTTTCCCCAAGGATTAGGAAAATCTTTTCCTAATAGAATAATACCACCACGTGGACCACGTAATGTTTTATGAGTAGTTGAAGTTACAATGTGTGCCCATTTCAAAGGGTTCTCCAATAATCCAGCTGCAATAAGTCCTGCAGGGTGAGCCATATCAATCATCAACAATGCACCTACTTTATCAGCAATTTTGCGCATGCGTTTGTAGTCCCATTCGCGTGAGTAAGCTGAACCACCACCCACAATTAGTTTAGGTTGCTCGCGTACTGCTACTTCTTCCATTTGATCATAATCAACACGTCCGGTTTTTTCATCCACGTTATATTCACATGGTTTGTAAAGAATTCCCGAACTGTTTACCAACGAACCGTGCGATAAGTGACCGCCATGAGCCAGATTCAATCCCATGAATTTATCTCCCGGATTTAAACAAGCTAAAAATACGGCAGCGTTTGCCTGAGCACCCGAGTGTGGTTGTACGTTTGCCCATTCAGCACCAAAAATTTCTTTCAAACGGTCGATAGCAATTTGTTCGCTTTCGTCTACCACTTCGCAACCGCCATAATAACGTTTTCCGGGATATCCTTCGGCGTATTTGTTGGTTAATACGGAACCCATTGCTTCCATAACTTGTTCGCTTACAAAGTTTTCTGATGCGATCAATTCAATTCCTTTTAATTGACGTTGTTTTTCGCGTGTAATGATGTCAAAAATAACCTGGTCTCTTTTCATTTTAAAATTTATTAGCCCCCTAACCCCAACCTCACCCCAACCCTCTCCTTAAGGAGAGGGAGGAAGAAAGAAGGGGGAATTGAAGACGTAGTTTATATTATTATTTGTTTGTTTAATTATTTTAAAGCCAGATGATTTCTGGATGTAAAACATATACTCCCCTTTCTACTCTGGTAAAAGACATTTTACAATTTGAAAAATCTTGTCGCTCAACCTCATTGGAAGATAAAACGCTGTTAATATAAGATCTGTTCTTTCGGTATGCTGGCAGTATCTCATCGGGTATTTGTTTTAGATAATTTTCAAATTCAGCCATTTTAAAACAAGCTAATACTCTTTCGTTGGGCGTTCCTTTTTTATAGTATGTTTTTCGAGGATGTAATTCTTGCATGGCACGAATAAAAATCATCAGAAAATAGAGCATACTATGTGAATTGGCTTGTAACTGCCGATTAGAAATCTCAAAGTCAATTTTTGTTGGTGCTAATACTTTCCAATACTGCTTCAATAATTCGAGCGACTCGGCTTTTGAACCATTGCAGTAGAATTGAGCCAATAATTGGTCGAGTGCTATTTTTCCGCTTTTATCCTTAAATTTAATGTTTGCATTCAGTTTGAAAAATTCTGAAATAATCTCTTTTTGAGCATATTGTATCGAAATCATTAATCCGGTTGAATTGGTTTCGGGTTCAATAAAATCGACACCATATTTTTTTACAAAACGAATTACCTCGGGTTTTTTCGCTAATCGTATGTTTTTTACGTATTCTTTGCTGTTGTGTTTCACTTCTCGGTGCAGAAGTACTGCCCGTTGGAATTGAAGTTTTGCCAATTGCTCCACCCAATCGTAACGCTGATGAACCACTGCATATTGGAATAGTTGTTTACGTTCTTTTTTTACTTCGTTTTCTTTTTTTGTAGGGTCTAAAGCCAAGTTTAAAATAATTGCCAATTGCTCAGGGCTAACATATTCATAACCAAGATATTTTGCCCGAATCTGTTCGGCTTGTTCATGTTTCCCTTGTTCTTCTAGTCGTCTTGCCTCTGCCAACCATTCGTCGGCTGTTGATTTTACTTCTTTGATTTTAATATCTTCTCTGTTTTCTTGCATTTGCAGCAATTGCATAGCCGGATGTTTCGACTGTTTTTCAAAGATATAGATATTTTTGATTGCCCGAGTAATGGCAACATAAAACGAATTGATGTAAAATTTATAAATTTCGGCATCTTTATCCGTTTTGTCGCCAGAACGGTTGTATGTCAGTTCTTCTTTTAGTAAATCGGTTGGTGTAACGCCTTTAATAATTTCTCGAAATTCACCTTCGTGGCTCGAAATAAAATTGAGTAAAATCACGTTATCGTATTCCAGCCCTTTAGCCTCTTGCACGCTGAACACTAATGGCGTTTTGAAATACCTCCGAGCTTCTGCTTTTTGTTCGTTAGTAGGCACAATTACAGCATATTGAGTGCTATTTTGTGTTCTTTGGTTTAACTCATTTTTCTTTTTCTCATCATCGGCGTAAAGCAGCACTTCGCCGGGGTTTTTGCTCACCGTTCCAATCAAATAATTACTTTCGCGGTCTATTGACCCGAATCGTGTATTTTTGATTTTTAGCAGTTTATTTCCAATTTCCACAACATTAAGGCTGTTTCGGTAATTGGTTTGCAATATTTTTATTGGACTTGTTGTGTTGTCAGCGGTTTTATAAAAAAAAGTTTTTACTTTGCTCCACGAAAAGAAATTGGGATGTACAATTTGATTGCTGTCGCCTGTCAGAATAAAATTGTTCGGATGTTTGAGCGATTGTAAAATAGCTTTCAGTTGAATGTTGGTAATATCCTGAACCTCGTCAACAACAATAAAATCATAACGAGGTTTAATTTTTTCTAAATGACTGTAGCATAATATATTACTGTCATAATGATTGCTTTCTTTCAGCCAGTTGAGGTATTTTAAATAAAGTGGATACAATCGTTTACGTTCGTCCACCGAAAAAATGGATTGTTTAACACCCAAGTCTATATACTCGTTTTCAGATAAATAATCGGTATGAATAGGTGAACCGGTTATCACACCTTTAAACTCTTCAAAAACTCTATATGGTTCGTTAATTTTGACCGTTTGTATATAACGGTTAAACCAACCCTCGAACTGTGGAAAGCTTACTTCTGTTCCATTCGGTTTTTCCCAACTGGACAGATATTGATGAAGCGACATGAATTCCACATCCTGTTTCTCATTCTCATATCCATTCGAATAATAGGTATTTGAGGCATTTTCAACTAAAAAATTTGATAAAGAAATGTATGCTATATCACCATGCAGTTCTTTTAGTTTTTCAAGCACCAACGCTGTTTTACCACTTCCTGCTGACCCAACAATAATCAGCGGGGGATAAAGTGAGTATATATCATTCTGGGCTTTATCGAATGATATAAACTTGTTCAACAAATGAATTTTTTTTGATTTTTCGTTCAAAAAGATCATTTCGTTATTTGTAACATCCATTTCGTTTGGCGAATAAACGGCTACAAATTTATCCTCATCGGGAATATCTGTTCCTTGTAAAAAACGGCTATTCTGATAGTTGTGATTTTTTATTACTTCCAGCAACAATAAATATTTTTGATTCTCATAAGTAACCATCGTAAAAAGCAACCGGTCACGTATGTCAAGTCGGGCACGGTAGTAGCCTGTGTTTGCCATTTTTCGCACATCGGCACTTTTAAAATCACCTTCTTGAAGCTGCTTGAGTGTTTTTTCGAACGTTTTTTCTACGTTTTTAAAATTTATATCGTTGAGATGTAAAACTGGAAATTGCATTGAAAATTTTGATTATAGTGTTGTGTTTTATTTTAATGAGGTCACTTTTAAAGTCTCCCCAGTTTAGCCCGATTTATCTACAAAGGGCAGCTTAATAATTCCTGAAATCTTTCAATAAATTTACCTACATGAAAACCATCCATTAATGCATGATTCACATGCACATCCACCGGCATCCACATTTTTACACCGTCGTGGGTGATTTTCCCAAAGGTGATTTTTGGAACGCTTCTACTATTTTTCAAGTCACGAGCATGATTTACAGAACTGAAATCTGCCCATGTTAAGGTTGAATAATGTAGAATATCTTCATCAGCATGGGGAAATTTTAATCCACGCTCGGCTTTTACTCGTTCTGTTTCCGCTTTTGCTTGAGTCATAAATGCCTCAATGTCTTCATTGTACGGAAAGTATCCAAAACCGAAAGTTTCATCTTCTCGGAAAATAGTAGGACCGGCTCCAACATTATCATAACAAAACACTTTATCATCTTCTATACGATAACGGAATTCTTCAATTTCGTTCGCTGCTTTCATCGATAGATATAAATAATATAACGAAAATGGATAACCGGAGTTCTTCGCTTTTTTATAAGCTGCAGAACATTCAACACGAACTGTAATACCAAACAGTGGCTCATCAAAGTTTTTAAAAACTTCGAAATGCTCCCTTCGTTTCCATGTTGATTTGTCGATAAGTTTTTTCATATACCCCTAACCCATAAAGGGGAATTAAAGTTACAACTATTTAAAATAATCACAGTTTATTGAACTTATCAATTTCATAATCAAAAGCAAGTGAATCAAATTGCTCAAGTGAGTTAAACCATTCTTCACGTTCATTTTTGATAATTTCTTTCATTTCATGGAAGTCAGCGATGTTTGTTTTATTTGCTTCTACCATAAAAGTATAGAATTTTTTAAAACTGACAATATTCTCCATTAAACTACTTTTGGATGCCCACATTGCTTTCCGAATATAGAAATCTCCTAAAAAACTCCCAATTTCATAAGCTCCGTCTTTAGCTTTAATTGGTTCATATCGAACAAGATAATCGTTAATGAAAAAATCAATATTGAAAATGTGATTATTAATAGTTTTAATACTTAACTTTTTAGTTTGTAGCCAAAATTCAAATTCTTCCAATATAGTTTTATTTTCGGAAACTATTTTTTCAACGGTTTTTTTCCAAAGCTCATATTCTTTATCATTCATTGTATTGGGTTAAGAATTGTTTTTTATCTACCTGTCTTTTTCCTGTTTAGGGGTTAGGGGTCACTTTTTCTTTTGAACCGTCCATCCAAACTTCCCAATTTCTTCTCCCAGTTTGTAATAATGACCATGAGAATAAGCAATAAGTTTAGCTTCCGATAATTTAAAAGTATCGGTTTCTTTATCAATATATTTTGCATCGGCTTGTACGTTAATTACTTCTGCAATAAACATGTCGTGCGATCCGAGTTTTATAATTTTTTTTACTTTACATTCTATACAAAGTGGTGCTTCTTTAATAATTGGTGCATTTACCAACTCTCCTTTTACAGGAGTTAGTTTCATTTCAGCAAATTTGTTGAAATCTTTTCCGCTTTTCACGCCGCACCAGTCGGTAGCAAACGCCATATCCTCGTTGGTAAGATTAATAACAAATTCACCATTTTTCTTGATGATATCATACGAATGTCTTTCTGGTCGGACTGAAATATAACACATTGGAGGATTTGTACAAATTGTGCCGACCCAACTGATTGTGAGTAGATTATAATCTTCAGGTGAACTTCCACAAGAGATCAGAACTGCAGGTAGCGGATAAATCAACGTTCCCGGCTTCCACGAAATATGAGACTTCTCTGATGCCTTTTTTGTAGGAGAAAAGGGTTTTGAATCAGACTCTTTATAATTGTCAGTATCTTTATTTTTCAATTTTTTACTTCTTTAATATTATTTATTCAAATGTTAGTACCCTCTTCTTTAGAGAGGGCAGGAGAGAGGTCTACTTTATTTTCACTTCTTCTCGTTTTACTTCCCTTTCGCAATAATGGCATTTCAGCATAATTTCATTATAGTGTTTCAATACATGGAAACGAGTAGTAACAGGTTGATTGTTCGTAATACAAACCGGATTTGCACATTGTACAATTTCACGAATTTCATCTGGTAAACTTAAGGGACGTTTCTCAACCACCTTAAAGTCCCTAATGATATTGATTTTAGCATTTGGTGCTATTAAAGCTATTTTATTAGTTTCATCTTCTTCAAAAGCTCTGTCGGAAATCTTGATAAGACCTTTAGTTCCAATTTTCGCACTTTCCAAATTGTTGGCCAACGTAATTTGGTTTATACTTGATTCCAAATGCAAAATTGATACAACTTTGAATAACTTGTCTGAAGGAATATGATCGATTACTGTACCGTTACAAAGTGCAGCTACTTTTAATTTCTTTTCCATAAATACAAATTTCACTAATTAAAAAACGAATTTCACTAATAACTCTCTTATTCACCTTTATTGGTTATTGGTTTAAGTACTTTGCTTAAAATAGCTTGCCGTACATACAAACCGTTTTGTGCTTGTTGAAAATAATACGCTTTTTCATTACCATCCACATCCGGATCAATTTCTGTAACTCGAGGCAGCGGATGAAGAATTCGCAAGTTTGATTTTGAATTTGCCAACATTTCATTTTTCAAAGTATAAACGTTTTTTACGCGTTCATATTCCATCAAGTCCTGAAAACGCTCCTTCTGAACACGCGTCATATAAAGAATGTCCGCATCATTGAAGCTTTCGTTAAGTTCATTAACTTCGGTGAACGGAATGTTATTTTTATTACAGAAAAGTTTGTATTCATCTGGCATTTTCAATTCGTTAGGCGCAATGAATTTAAATGTAGGCTTGAAATGCGACATGGCCATGATTAGCGAATGTACGGTGCGTCCGTATTTTAGGTCGCCTACCAAGCAAATAGTCAGATTCTCCAATGTTCCTTGTGTTTTCAGAATAGAATACAAGTCGAGCAGCGTTTGTGAAGGATGTTGGTTGGCTCCATCTCCTGCATTTATAATTGGAACAGGCGACACTTCAGCTGCATATCGGGCGGCTCCTTCGAGTGGATGACGCATTACTATGGCATCGGCGTAGCAACTGACCATGTGAATGGTATCGTTCAGCGTTTCACCTTTGGATGAACTGCTGGTAGCTGCATCGGAAAACCCGATAATGGAACCTCCAAGTCGAATGACAGCTGTTTCGAAACTTAAGCGCGTACGGGTGGATGGTTCGAAAAAAAGTGTGGCAATAATCTTTCCATCCAATGTTTTGCGGTTAGGATTTGCTTCAAAATCTGCCGCCGAATCGAGAATTGCCAGAATTTCTTCTTTATTGTAATCGGAAATTGATACTAAACTGTTTTTTCTCATAAAATTAGAACGACCCCAAACCCCTAAAGGGGCTTTAAGGTCACTTGTTAGAAGATTATTGTTCGAATCATGTTTTTTAAACGATGTACTAGTTTTTGTTCCCCTCTGTCCCAATTCCCCTTTAGAGGTTAGGGGTTGTTTATAAAAAAAACCAATACAAACCCTTCTCAGATTTATATTGGTTTCCGTATATTTAGAGCTAACTTTTCCACGCAACTATTTCGTTGTGAGTTGCTTTGTTCGAAAAAGTATTTAAAGTTTCTCGTTTCCATTTTCGAATGCAAAGATAGTGGAAATTTCGGTAAAATAAAAGATAAAATTTTCTTATTTTCAATTGAATTCAACAAATAGAAAATTATTTAATTTTTATCAATACAAAAAAGAGATTCTGACAAAAGTCAAAATCTCTTTTTCGAGAGCGAAAGACGGGACTCAAACCCGCGACCCTCAGCTTGGAAGGCTAATGCTCTATCAACTGAGCTACTTTCGCAATTATAATTCACAATTAATTCATAATTATGAATTGATTTCAGTGGGCAGTGAAGGATTCGAACCTCCGAAGTCGAAAGACAGCTGAGTTACAGTCAGCCCCAGTTGGCCACTTTGGTAACTGCCCAATTGCTTTCTCTAAAGCGGTGCAAAGATAGTGTTTTTATCTTTATTACCAAACAATATTTGCCATTTTTATGGCAGTAATTGCAGCTTCTACACCTTTATTGCCATGAATTCCGCCAGCACGATCTAGTGCTTGTTGTAATGTGCTGGTTGTGAGTACACCAAATATCACCGGACAACCATTGCTGCGAATATTTAAATTTGAAATTCCAGAGGTTACACCCTGACATACATAATCGAAGTGGGGCGTGTCACCTTGTATAACGCATCCTAAAACAATTACAGCTGAATATTTATGTGCTTTTTCATTGTCAATAATGCAATAATATTCTTCCTGCAAGTGTTTTGCTGCATAAGATAATTCAAACGTTCCAGGAACATGAACGATTTTAATTTGATTCCCATGAACGCCATTTTCAATTAATGAGTCGATTGCTCCTTGAAGCAAAGTATGAGTAATCTGTGGATTCCAGTCAGCAACAGCAATAGCATATTGTTGTTCCGATACTTTTTTCTTGTCAGGCATTTGCTCGGCATCGTAATCCGAAAGGTTTTGATATTGTGTTGCCATATGAATAAATATTTTTTGGATTGAAAGATGAAAGAATTAAAAAAGCTACTTCTTTTCAGGAAGCAGCTTATTTATATTGAGAAATTGATCAATTTTTACTTTTGCACGCGTGCAATGTATTTATCAATATCAGATGCTTCAGGGCTTTTTGGATAGTCATTTTTAATGGTAGTATACATTTTCTCTGCTTCAGAAGGTTTTTTGATTGATTCGTAAACCAAACCAGCTTTTTTCAAATATACAGGACTCATTACGTCATTATCCATATCGGCAGCTTTTTCGAAATAACTTATAGCCTTTGATGTTTCGCCTAAGTCAACATAACAATCGCCAGTTAACCCAATAACTGTCGAAGTAAAATAAGTGTCTTTGCCATCGAATTGCGAAAGATATTTAATCGCATTTTCGTATTGTCCTAGTTTGTAATAGCAAATTCCGGTATATGCCGCAGCCAAATTTCCAGAAGTGGTAATTCCATATTCAGAAACGATTTCTTTAAACCCAATAAAATTAACACCATCGCCTTCAAGTGCAACTCGAAATGAGTCTTTTTGGAAAAAAATCTGAGCTTTATACATTTCATTTTGAGCATCAACTTCGCGAGGTTCCATGTAAAAATTTCTGAATGACAAAGCTAAAATAACCAAAAGCACTACCGCACCTACGCCCATTAAAATTTGCTTCTGATATTTTTCAATAAATGCTTCTGATGCTGTTAGTGCATGTTCAACATTTTCTAATTCGTCGTGTTTCTGATCTACTTTTTTCGACATAAGATTGTATAATTAATTCTATTTTGTTAATTCGTTTCTTTTTGAGTGTTGCAAAAGTAGATATTTTCTTTTATATAGCGAAATTTTAGTTTGAATTTTTTTGAGTTTAGAACTCTTTTGGTTCTCAATATTACTTCGAAGTGGAATTAAAACAGTTTTTTTTGAGAATTTATCAACT
This sequence comes from Paludibacter sp., assembly GCA_010365115.1. Taxonomy (GTDB): domain Bacteria; phylum Bacteroidota; class Bacteroidia; order Bacteroidales; family Paludibacteraceae; genus Paludibacter. The sequence goes on along the minus strand of JAAFGX010000046.1, from coordinate 17,999 downwards.
TTTTATGAGTATGTTGAATAAATGATTAAGATGTCTTTTGATTGTACTCTAAAATGACTATATTTAAACAATTGAAATTGCAGGTGTGTTTAATTGAAACAGTTTTTCAACTTAAAATAATAATATATAATGAAAACAAAAGTAGCATTTTTTGATTCAAAGCCTTATGATGAAATGTCATTTAATAAAGTTAACGAACTTTACAATTTTGATATCCGGTATTACAAAGGTCATTTAAATAAAGACAATGTGGTGTTAACGAAAGGAGCAGATGTTGTCTGCATTTTTGTGAATGCAGTTGCTGACAAGGAAGTTATAGCTGAGCTAAAAGCAAATGGAGTAAAGTTGATTGCTTTGCGGTGCGCGGGTTATAATAATGTAGATTTAAATGCTGCAAAAGAGAGTTTGAAAGTTGTACGGGTTCCTGCGTATTCGCCCTATGCGGTTGCAGAACACACTTTAGCTTTAATGCTGTCATTGAACCGAAAAATTCATAAAGCATATTCCCGAACCCGTGATGGAAATTTCGCATTAAATGGACTTATGGGATTTGATATGCATGGAAAAATTGCAGGGATTATCGGGACAGGAAAGATTGCTAAGATTCTTATTGTAACCTTAAGGAGTATGGGAATGAAAGTTCTGGCTTTCGACCCTTTTCCAGATGAAAAATTCGCTCAACTAAATGATTTGCAATACACTACATTAGATGAATTGTATAGGCAATCTGATATAATTTCGCTTCATTGTCCGCTTTCAAAAGAAACCGAATATATAATAGATTATGATTCAATTAACAAAATGAAAAATGGTGTAATGATAATAAACACCGGACGTGGAAAATTGATACATACACATGCGTTGATAAAAGGCTTGAAAAGTAAAAAAATAGGTTTCGCAGGATTAGATGTTTATGAAGAAGAAGGTGATTATTTTTTCGAAGATCACTCAAATATTGTGATGGATGATGATGTTTTGGCACGATTGCTATCGTTTAATAATGTTATTGTAACTTCACATCAAGCATTTTTCACAAAGGAAGCATTACAAAATATTGCTGAAACAACGCTTCAAAATATTCAGGATTTTGTAGATGGTAAACCATTGATTAATGAAGTCAAAATATAATTTTATGTGTTTTTGTAAGCAGTTTTATTTACACGGTTAATTTAACTTGGAAATTTTGAATTAATCAAAATGACTCTAAATGAACTTTTATGCAGCGGTATTTAATTGTTTGATATTTATAAGTGTTATAAAATGGTTGAATCATTTGGTTTAATAATATTATCATATTGATATTAATCACAACGAATTAACATATAAATGACATTTAAGTAGAAAAAAAACGAATAAAATGATTAATAATATCAACATAAAAGTGTAATTTTGCGCCAAATTAAAAAACACCATTATGTTAGATGTAGGATTGACCACGTTTATGATTCTGGCCACCAGCCTTGTCATGCTTATGACTCCGGGATTAGCTTTCTTTTATGGAGGATTAGGCTGTAAAAAGAATATTTTAAGTATTATGATGCAGAGCTTTGTCTCAATGGGTATTGGCACAATTCTCTGGTTTGCTTTCGGTTATTCAGTCTGTTTCAGTGGAAATCTACGAGATGGAACTGACTTTCTAGGAATTTTTGGGAATTTTGATAAAGCGTTTTATCATGGCATTACAGCCTCCACTTTGTATTCAGCAGAAAAACCATTTCCGGAATACATTTTTATTGCCTATCAGATGATGTTCGCAATAATTACACCTGCATTAATAACGGGTGCATTTATAAATCGTGTATCGTTTAAGTCATACATATTTTTTCTTGTTTTGTGGCAAGTTTTTGTCTATTATCCTTTTGTACATATGGTTTGGGGTGGTGGATTGTTAGCAGAGTGGGGAGTTTTTGACTTTGCGGGTGGAATCACAGTTCATGCTACGGCAGGTTTTGCAGCGTTAGCATCAGTTTATTTTGTAGGTCGTCGCCCCGAAAAATCTGAACCAAACAATATTCCTCTAGTAGCAATTGGAACAGCTTTACTTTGGTTCGGTTGGTACGGATTCAATGCAGGAAGTGAGCTTGCCGTAAACTCTATAACGGTTTCTGCCTTTTTAAATACTGATACTGCTGCATCATTTGCAGCTATTACCTGGTTGATAATTGAATGGAATACTGGCAAAAAGAAACCTACTTTTATTGGATTAATGACGGGAGCTGTTGCCGGATTGGCAACCATAACACCAGCAGCCGGATATGTTGATATTTATTCCGCAGCAATTATTGGTGTTATAGCTGCTGTAGGATGTTTTATGGCTGTAAAATATAAAGAATATAAAGGTTGGGACGATGCATTGGATGTTTGGGGAGTTCATGGTATGGGCGGTGTAATTGGTACTATTTGTCTAGGTTTGTTTGCAAATAGTGCAATAAATTCAGCTGTTCCGAACGGTTTGTTTTTTGGAGGAGATGGAATGCTGTTATTTAAAGAAACTGTAGCAATTTTAATAGCAATATGCTATGCATTTGGTTTTACACTTTTATTATTTAGAATTATAAATAAATTTATTCCGGTAAGAGCCACTGAACTTGAGCAGACAGTTGGGTTGGATATTGCTCATCACGGCGAAGTGGCCAGACAGAGCTAATAAATTTGCTAAAATTATTTTAAAAATGCAACATTTTGATGTCTAATCTGAATGTTGCATTTTTTTTCTGTAATCAAACCTATTTTTTGTCCAGTTGTCCGAAAACTCTTTTCAAAATTTCGTTCACACGAGCAACAGGATTCGTTCGAATATTTTTTTCTTCTTCAGCCACTTTTATAAACAATGCATCGAGGGCTTTTTCAGTTACATAATTTTCTAAATTGATATTCACTGGTTTCAATCCTCCAATTACTCCAACTGCTGATCCTGCAACAGAGTTGTAGCCCGAACTAAGTAAATTCCATGTGTCATTAGTGGAAACACCCGCAACTAATTGTTTTCCGAGCGAAGTTTTTACTTTAGGCGCAAAAGCAACCTGCAATTTTGTATAGGTATTTTGTCGAAGATATTCAGTGGCTGCATTTTCTTTGCCAAATAAAATCCCCATAACATCATTAAATGACATTTCGGAAATGGCTGTTTTGAAAATTGGGGCAGCTTCTTTAACCGCATCTTCAGCGGTTCTGTTGATAGAAAGAACAGCTTTATCCACTAGCTTTTGCCCTCCTGGAATTAACCTGATATTATCAATAATTGGCAATGCTTCTTTTGGCAAAAATATTTTTAATGCTTCATTTTGAAAGAAACCATTTTCAACCCCCAGGTTTTTTACAGCTTCGCCAATGCCAACATTTAAAGCACTTTTTAGCCCGGAAATATTTTCGGAATTTGATATTTGTTGATTTGAATTAGTGGAAGTTGACACTTGATTTGCCACTTGCATAAGCTCTGCACAGGAGGAGAAGGTAAGCAAAAGTGCAATTACATAGATATTGTTTCTCATTTTTTTTGTTTTTAGATATTGGACCGACAAATATAATATTTAAAATGTATGTATCATTAATATTCATTTCATAATCACGAACAATTTTTTTTTAAAAACGTTAGTTAAGGTATAAAAGTTATTATCAGTTCAATAAATATAATTTAAATACGAAAATGAGTAAAATTGAAAAAATTGTTGCCCGTGAGATTCTCGATTCTCGTGGAAATCCTACAGTAGAAGTAGATGTTTTTTTAGAATCAGGCTTTATGGCTCGCGCTTCAGTTCCATCTGGAGCGTCAACCGGTGAAAATGAAGCTATTGAATTGCGCGATGGTGACAAAAAACGTTATTTGGGAAAAGGCGTACTGAAAGCTGTTGCCAATGTTAACAATGTTATAGCACCTGCTTTAATTGGAATAAGTGCTTTGCAACAACGTGCTATCGACAAACTTATGATTAAATTGGATGGAACTAAAACTAAATCAAAATTGGGAGCAAACGCAATATTAGGCGTATCGTTGGCGGTGGCTAAGGCTGCTGCAGCGTATTTGGATATGCCGCTCTATCGCTATATTGGGGGGACAAATGCTTTTGTATTGCCTGTTCCAATGATGAATATTATCAACGGTGGTTCACATTCCGATGCACCTATTGCTTTTCAGGAATTTATGATTCGCCCTGTTGGTGCAACTTCATTTAAAGAAGGATTGCGAATGGGGGCGGAAGTTTTTCATTCGTTGAAAAAAGTGCTCCACGATCGGAATCTCAGCACGGCGGTTGGTGACGAAGGCGGTTTTGCTCCTACATTGAAAGGAACGGAAGATGCGCTGGAATCTATTCTTGATGCGGTGGAAAAAGCCGGCTACAAACCCGGAAAAGATATAACAATCGGATTGGATTGCGCTGCTTCTGAATTCTATAAAGATGGAATTTATGATTATTCAAAATTTGAAGGTCCGAATGGTGCAAAGAGAAATTCAGTACAGCAAGTTGAATTTTTGGCAGATTTAGTGTCTAAGTATCCGATTGATTCAATTGAAGATGGTATGAACGAAGGAGATTGGGATGGATGGAAATTATTGACCGAAAAATTGGGAAGCAAAATTCAATTGGTTGGCGACGATTTATTTGTTACTAATGTGGATTACCTGAAAAAAGGAATAGATATGGGCTGTGCCAATTCCATTCTGATTAAAGTAAATCAAATTGGAACGTTGACAGAAACGCTGGATGCTATTGAAATGGCTCACCGTGCAGGTTATACGTCCGTTACTTCGCACCGTTCTGGCGAAACCGAAGATGCAACCATTGCCGATATTGCTGTTGCAACTAATTCAGGTCAGATAAAAACAGGTTCGTTAAGTCGCTCTGACAGGATGGCGAAGTACAATCAATTATTACGCATCGAAGAAGAATTAGGTGATTTGGCTGTGTATGGATTTAAAAAATAAGAAATTTTGACAGTTTAAATTCAACTTCTGCCAAAATGTATTTTAGAACAAATGAAAGCCACCTGACAAAAAAGGCGGCTTTTTTTGTTCAGATTTTCAGGTTTTTTTACGTATGTATTTGCCATTGTTAATGCGAGTTAAGCATGAAAATGTGAGTGTTAATTATATTCAAATATCTTTCAGAGTTATAATTGAAGGAATGACTTTTGTTTAATTTTGAAGCGCAAATCAGTAAACAGATAAGAAAACTGATTTTATAGTAATATTAGTAATTAACTTTTTATTAATTATAAAAATGAAAAATATGAATGATTCAAGAAGAATGAAGATGCTCGGTTTTTTCGGTTTTGTAGTTGCACTAAGTGTTGCTACAAACTTAACTACAAGTTACATTTCGAGCAAATCTAGTGATGTTTTTGAGCAACAAAAGGTTCAAGTTCCTGCTACTTATGCAAAATTTGCGAATGTGGCGAATGCTATGGAAACCGATTTCACTGTGGCTGCAGAACTTACGGTCAATGCAGTAGTTCACGTTAAAACCAAAACTCCAATGAGAACACAACAATTTGGGGGTGGTTTCAATGATCCTTTTTTTGAGTATTTTTTTGGTCGTCCACAACAAGGTCAACCTAAAGAAGCTCCAATGCAAGAAGGTTCTGGTTCGGGAGTAATTATTTCAAATGACGGTTATATAGTCACCAATAATCATGTTATTGACAAGTCGGCCGAAATTGAAGTTGTTTTAAACGATAAACGAACTTTCAAAGCCAAATTAATTGGTTCTGACCCAGGAACGGATATTGCACTGTTGAAAATTGAAGCAGAAAAGCTTCCTATTATTGCTTTTGGTAATTCAGACTTATTAAAAGTAGGTGAGTGGGTGCTGGCTGTCGGAAATCCCTTTAACCTGACTTCAACAGTAACAGCTGGTATTGTAAGTGCTAAAGCGCGTAGCATAAATATTATCAATTCCCAATTGAAAATTGAATCGTTCATTCAGACCGATGCTGCTGTTAATCCCGGAAACAGTGGTGGTGCATTGGTAAATACACGTGGTGAGTTGGTGGGTATCAATACGGCTATTGCCTCACAAACTGGCACTTATACTGGATATGCTTTTGCTGTTCCGGTAAGTATAGTCCAAAAGGTTGTAGCTGACATACGCAAATTTGGTGTTGTACAGCGTGCAGTTTTGGGTGTGGAAATTAGCGACATTAATGATAAATTATCTAAAGATAAAAACCTGAAAACTATGGAAGGGGCTTATGTGGGTAAAATTGGTGATCAAAGTGCCGCTAAATCTGCCGGCGTGAAAGAAGGAGATATTATAAATAATATAAATGGTGTTCCTGTAAAATCGGTTGCAGAGTTACAGGAACAAATTGGCCGTTACCGCCCTGGCGACAAAATTACAATTAAAGTTGTACGAAATAATGCAGATATAACTCTTGATGTACACTTAAAAAACCGACAAGGTAACATGGGAGTTGTTACTTCACAAAATAGCATAGATATTTTGGGTGCAACTTTTAAAGATATTGATAATAAGGTTAGACTACAGCTTGGATTGGATTATGGAATTGAAATTAAATCATTAATTAAAGGTAAATTGACTGATGCTGGCATAAAGCCCGGATTTATAATACTGAAAATAAACAATCAACCTATTCAAACTGCTGATGATGTACAAACTGCTTTTGATTCTGTTATTAATAATGGTGATAGCAAAGATAAAGCATTGTATATAGCCGGAACTTATCCCGATGGAAAAGTAATGTATTATGCTATTAATTTGGGGGAATAATCCAAATTAATTGGAAAACAAAATAAAAAAGAACAAACCAGAATTATTTGAGTTTGTTCTTTTTTATTTTATCAACAATTGAAAACAAAATGTTTTTTTCTGCGTTTAATTTGTATAAAATCCATTAAACCAAACGGAAAGTATTCATCTCTAAACGTAATTGCCATGAAAAAGCTGTTTATTCTTTTTGTATTTAGTGTTTATGTAATAGCATCATTCGCCCAAATTCAATTGAAAGCGCCTGGTGTTAAATGGGACGAATTGTATAGTTTTGATAAATGCAATGTTTTTAAAATTAAATTTTTTGCAAAAAACAATGAATTGATGCGTACTATGGACTATAAGATATATTATCAGTCATCGGGTCAAAACTTTGAAATAAAATTGGTTACGAATGGCAAAGGCAGCGGTATGGAAACTGTAATCGATAAAAAAAATGAAGTGGCTATACAGATATTTGGTTTGGAAAGTGGATCAACACCATATTACAATGCAGGAGGTTATAAGTTCCCAGCCGAAGCGGACTTAAAAAAACTTGAAATTCTACCTACAACAGAAACAAAACAAATTTTAGGTTTCAATTGCAAAAAATACACTTACACTTATAAGAAAATTTTTGGAGAAGTATGGATAACCGATCAGGTTGAGTTGTCGAATGATTTGGGAATTTTCAGAGCCGCTAAAATGGCTTCATTGCATAATACTCTTTCAATAGGTGGTTTTGTTATGGAAATGACAACTGAAGATGCAAAGGGAGGAAAGACCATTATGTCAACAGTAGTATTGAAAAACAATGAAAAATACCTGGTAGATCTAAAATCTGTAGATATGAATACTGCAATAAATAAGGTGAATTATTTCACTTTCTAAGCTTAAAGGTTTTTTTTGGTTTTAATGCTACCTTAAAGTGTTAATATTGAAAATTAAAAAAATGCGTTAATATGATAAACAAAAACAAAATATAAACTTACACGTACTTATTTTGTTAACCTACAATGTATACTACAATTCTTTTTGCATTTTTCCCTTTGTAGAATCGAAAAAAACAACTACTTTTGCAAGCTAATTTTCATTAATGAAATGAGACAATTAAAAATTACCAAATCAATCACGAATCGTGAAAGTGCATCTCTTGACAAGTATTTACAAGAGATTGGACGTGAGGATCTTATAACTGTAGAAGAAGAAGTCGAATTGGCTCAACGGATACGTAGTGGAGATCGTTTAGCGTTAGAAAAGCTTACACGTGCTAACTTACGTTTTGTTGTTTCAGTGGCAAAACAGTACCAAAATCAAGGCCTCAGTCTACCCGACTTAATCAATGAAGGCAACCTTGGACTGATAAAAGCCGCCGAAAAATTTGACGAAACGCGTGGATTTAAGTTTATTTCGTATGCTGTTTGGTGGATTCGACAATCAATTTTGCAGGCTTTGGCTGAGCAATCGCGTATTGTACGTTTACCATTGAACCAAGTAGGTTCATTAAACAAAATCAACAAAGCTTTCTCAAAATTTGAGCAAGAAAACGAACGCAGACCTTCACCCGAAGAATTAGCCGAAGTATTGGATATTCCGGTTGAAAAAATTGCAGACACAATGAAGGTGTCAGGCCGTCATATTTCGGTGGATGCTCCTTTTGTGGAAGGTGAAGACAACAGTTTGTTGGATGTAATGATTAATGACGATTCTCCCAACGCCGACCGTGTGTTGATTAACGAATCACTTTCTAAAGAGATAGAACGCGTATTGGCATTTACTTTGTCAGACAGAGAACGCGATATTGTAAAAAAATTCTTTGGAATTGGTGTAACGGAAATGACACTTGAAGAAATTGGAGATGAATTTGGATTAACTCGTGAACGTGTGCGTCAAATCAAGGAAAAAGCGATTCGTAAATTGAGACCAAACGCAAAAAGCAAATTATTAAAAGGATTTTTAGGATAATCTGAACGATAGTACGATTTTTCTTAAAAAATAAAAGGAGCAACCTCATTGAGGTTGCTCTTTTTGTGAAATATTAATGACTATATTTTTTTCTAAATAATTGAAAGTATTTAATGATATGTTTTGATTTTTCCATGGACAAGCGACTTCCCAGTCGCTTGATGCTATTCAAGCGACTTGGAAGTCGCTTGTCCCCCTTAAAAACAACATCAATAAAACATATCAATAATTATTGTTGATTACTTAAGTAAATGTTAGTATTGTTCTTTCTGGTTTGGAAAATCACCTGATTTTACATCTTCTATATAATGTTCAATTGCTTGGTGCATAATATTTTGTATGTTGGCATATCGACGAAGAAATCGTGGTGAGAAATCCTGAGTCAATCCTACCATGTCATGCAAAACCAACACTTGTCCGTCCACTTCGTTGCCAGCACCAATTCCAATAACCGGAATGGTAAGTTCGGCAGCTACTTTTTTTGCTAAAGCAGCGGGTATTTTTTCCAATACAATAGCAAAACAACCAGCATCCTCCAGTAAATGTGCATCTCTTACTAATTTATCAGCTTCTTCTTCTTCTTTGGCTCTCACGGCATAAGATCCGTATTTGTTTATTGATTGAGGCATCAATCCCAGATGTCCCATAACCGGTATTCCGGCACTAAGAATGCGTTTCACTGATTCAAGAATTTCCTCACCACCTTCTACTTTTAAACAGTCGCAATGCGTTTCTTTCATAATTCGAATAGCAGAAGCAAGTGCTTCTTTTGAGTTTCCCTGATAGGAACCAAAAGGCATATCTACAACTACTAAAGCTCTTTTTACACCCCTTACAACTGATTTTGCTAAAAAAATCATTTGATCCAATGTTATCGGCAGAGTTGTAACATTTCCACACATCACATTTGATGCAGAATCCCCAACCAGAATTATGTCTATTCCTGCCTGATCGACGATACTTCCCATTGTGAAATCGTATGCAGTTAGCATACTTATTTTTTCACCGCGTTGTTTCATTTCCAATAAACGATGTGTGGTAACCCTTCGTGAGTCTTCGCTGTGTATCGACATAATTGATAGTTTTATTGATTGAGCATGCAAAGATATATATTTTATATTTTCAATTTACATATTCATTCCCTTTTTTAGTGCATTTGACTTATGTATTTGTATATGAGTAATATATTTAAGCTGTAAGTAATTTTAGTGTGTTAATTGATAATAATTGATTTTTTTTTCGTTTTTTACAGTTATCTTTGTAGACATTTTTTTAAAATAATAAAAACGAATCCGAACTCTAATGAAAGATTCTTACTCTTTTTTGAGAAATTCCGACATATTCTCCCATCTTAATAATTTGAAATATATACCGCGCTGGATGGTGTTAATTGTCGATATACTTCTTTGCTTAATTTCATATTATGTTGCCTATTTCTTATCAGTTAAATTATTTGTTAATTACAACCAGGATATTCTGCTTACTTTTTTTCAACGAGTATCATTGATAATAAGCACTCAAATAGTATTTTTCTGGATTTTTCACACTTATTCAGGAGTGTTGCGATATTCAGGATTTGTTGATGCAACTAAATTATTATTTGCCGTTTCGTTTAATATTGGGTTGTTGAGTCTCATGAATTTTATTTTTTATAAAACAGCATCTGTAATTTTGTTTTATTACACTTCGTTAATAACCTATGGGGTGCTTTCATTTTTCTTACTTTTTTGTTTACGATTGGCAGTTAAAACGATTTATGATTATTTTACACAGAGTTTTGGTTATATAACGCCTGTAATGATATATGGTACTCAGTCAGCAGCCATTGGAATCGCAAAAATGCTACGAACCAGCCCAGAAAATAAATATAAGTTAGTTGGATTTATTGATAATGATAAAAATGCTAGCGAAAAATTAATTATGGGTGTAAAAGTTTATCATTTTAAAGAAGATATTGTAAAAAAAATAATCGTTAAGAAAGCAAAGGCAATTATTATTTCTCCTGTTAAAATGCAACAAATTGATGCAACTAATGATTTAGATATTTTTTTAAACAATGGTTTATCGATCCTTACTTCACCACCAATGAGTATTTGGAAAAACGATATGCCTAACATTAAACAAATAAAATCAATTCAGATAGAAGATTTACTTGAGAGACCAAGTATCGAAATATCTACAGAAAATATAGCGCGCCAATTAAAAACGAAAGTAATTTTAATTACCGGTGCAGCCGGTTCTATTGGTAGTGAAATTGTTCGACAAGTTGTTCAATATAAGCCTACACTCATTATATTGCTCGATCAGGCTGAGTCACCAATGCATACTCTAAAATTGGAATTGGAGGAATTATTTCCACAACAAAACTTCAGCGTATTCCTCGGAGATGTTCGCAATAAAGAAAGGATGGAATATTTGGTTGAAATGTATCGACCTGATTACATCTATCATGCAGCGGCCTATAAACATGTTCCATTAATTGAAGATAATCCTGTTGAAAGTATTCAGGTAAATGTAAAAGGAACTAAAATTTTGGCCGATTTGGCGGTCAAATACAAAGTTGAACGGTTTGTAATGATTTCGACTGATAAAGCTGTAAATCCTACAAATGTTATGGGTGCTTCTAAACGTATAGCCGAAATATACGTTCAATCATTATTCCACAAATTGCAGGAAGGAGAAAATAACGAAACTAAATTTATTACCACAAGATTTGGAAATGTTTTAGGTTCGAATGGTTCTGTAATTCCACATTTTAAAGCACAAATTGAAAGAGGCGGTCCTGTTACTGTTACTCATCCTGAGATAATTCGCTATTTTATGACCATTCCCGAAGCATGTATGCTGGTACTTGAAGCAGGTGCGATGGGTGATGGAGGTGAAATTTTTATTTTTGATATGGGAAGTCCGGTGAAGATTGTTGATTTGGCTCGAAAAATGATACGTTTAGCCGGCTTTACCCCCGAATTAGATATCAAAATTGAATATACCGGATTACGTCCGGGTGAAAAATTATATGAAGAACTGCTGAATCATAAAGAGTTGACTACTAAAACTCATCATCCTAAAATAATGATTGCAAAAGTTCAGGAATATAAATACGATGATGTTTCCGAACAAATAAATGAGCTGATAAAACACAGTTCGATGTGTAAGAATTTCCTTACAGTATCATTGATGAAAAAAATAGTTCCCGAGTTTTTAAGTAAAAACTCTCAGTACGAACGCTTAGATGTATAATTAAAATTTTAGCATATAAATGTCTTATATTAATAATTTCATACAAAATTTTCCTTTTTTCACAACTTTATTTTCGTTTGTAATAGGACTGTGTTTTATGCCTCTGGTTTTAAATATTGCAAAAAACAGAAATTTTGTTGTTAAGCCAAATAAAAGAACTTCACACGAAGGAATAATACCAAATATTGGTGGAATAAACATTTTTATTTCATTTCTTCTCACCGTGTTTATGTTTTCGTATGGTATCATTAGTGAACTTCAATTCACTATTATAGGTGTTTTTATAATTCTAATTGTAGGATTTGTCGATGATTTAATTGATGTTAAGCCTTTGTGGAAATTAATTGGTGAATTAACTTCTGCATTTTTCTTAATTGTTGTATCGGATGTTAGATTATCAAGTTTACACGGATTTCTGGGTGTTTACGAATTGTCTGTAATGGTTAGTTATTCGCTATCATTCTTTGTATTTATAGTTATAATTAATTCATTGAATCTTATTGATGGAGTTGATGGTTTAGCATCTGGTCTCGGTATTTTATATTGCATTTTCTTTGCTGCTTATTTTCATCTTACAGGTAATATAAATTTGGCTATTTCAGCTTATGCAATGATTGGTTCGCTTACTGTATTTTTTATTTACAATGTTTTTGGAAAAAAAAGCAAAATTTTCATGGGTGATTCAGGGTCCTTATTATTAGGCTATATGATTGCACTTTATGTTTTTGAATTTTGTAAACTGAATGTAAATAACAGTATTTTACCAGTATATAATATGTCGGCTGCTCCGGCAGTTGCAGTTTGTGTCCTGTCTATCCCTTTGTTTGATACAATACGTGTAATGCTTACCCGAATTAAAAAAGGTGTTTCTCCTTTTCACCCCGACAAAAATCATATTCATCATTTACTGCTTAAAACAGGATTAAAACATCGTCAGGTTACTTTCGTCTTATTATGTGTGTCAGTATTTTTTATTGTTCTTGGCATAATTGGACGTAATTGGTCTATCGGGATTTTGGTTTTAGTTGCTTTTACTATTGCTTCAGTTCTTACATATATTTTATGGCGTCTTGTTGACCAGAAACAAATGAATTTAAATAACAAGTAGTCTGTTTTACTATTTCTCTTATCCAAATGCTGGATTCCTAAACCCTTCAAATTCCTTTCCATGATTTCTGTTGAACAACTTACAGTTGAATTTGGTGGCTCGCCACTTTTTGATGAAATAAGTTTTTTGGTCAATCCAAAAGACAAAATTGCTTTAGTAGGAAAAAACGGAGCCGGAAAAACTACCCTTCTTCGTATTTTTGCCGGAAAACAAGCTCCTACAAAAGGAAAAATTACAGTTCCCAAAGATTTGACCATTGCCTATCTACCTCAACACATGATCCATAATGAAGGTACTACGGTCTTGCAAGAAGCCGAAAAAGCTTTCGAACATATTACTGATTTACAAGCTCAAATTGAACAGTTAAATGTTGATTTGGCTGAACGAACCGATTATGAAAGTGAAGATTACCAATATTTGCTCGAAAAACTGACACACGAAAACGAACGTCTTCAAATTATTGGTAATGGAAACTTCTATGCAGAGATTGAAAAGACCTTATTAGGATTAGGTTTTCTGCGTACCGATTTTGAACGTCAGTGTGCCGAGTTTAGCGGTGGATGGCGTATGCGTATCGAATTAGCCAAGATACTCCTAATGCAGCCTGATGTGTTGCTTTTGGACGAACCTACCAATCATTTGGATATAGAATCAATCCAGTGGCTTGAAAATTTTCTAACAACTTCAAATGGAGCCATATTGTTGGTTTCTCACGACCGTGCATTTATCGATGCTGTAACCGGTAGGACTATTGAAATTTCGTTGGGAAAAATTTATGATTATAATGTTCATTATTCGAAATATCTCGAACTTCGTAAAGAGCGTCATGATCAGCAAGTAAGAGCATACGAGAATCAGCAAAAAATGATTCAGGAAACGGAAGACTTTATTGATCGTTTTCGTTCAAAAGCAACAAAAGCTATTCAGGTACAATCGCGTATCAAACAATTGAATAAAATAGACCGACTTGAAGTAGATTTAGAAGATAATTCGCGTTTAAGTCTTAAATTTCCTCCTGCACCACGTTCTGGAAGTATTCCTGTTGAAATTGAACATTTTTCCAAAGCGTATGGAAATAATCTGATACTGGATAATATCGGTATGATTATCAATAGAGGTGAGAAGGTGGCATTTGTAGGTAAAAATGGCGAAGGCAAAAGTACCTTGGTGAAATCCATTATGAATGAAATTGAATATTCAGGAATAATGAAACTTGGTCACAATGTAAAAATCGGATATTTCGCTCAGAATCAGGCTTCATTGTTAGACGAAAGTCTAAGTGTGTTCGAAACCATTGATTATGTGGCAGTTGGTGATATTCGTACAAAAATTCGTGATATACTTGGTGCATTTATGTTTGGTGGAGAGGCTTCAGATAAAAAAGTGAAAGTGTTATCGGGTGGTGAGCGAAGTCGGTTAGCAATGATTCGGTTATTGTTAGAACCGGTAAATTTGCTCATTCTTGATGAACCTACTAATCACTTGGACATGCGCTCTAAAGATGTATTGAAGGAAGCGATTAGAGCATTTGATGGAACAGTGATTATTGTTTCGCACGACCGCGAATTTTTGGCCGGATTAGTTACGAAAGTATACGAATTTGGTAACAAAAAAGTACGTGAACATTTAGGCGGAATTTACGAGTTTTTACAATTTAAGAAAATGGATAGCCTGCGTGATCTGGAAATATCAAATTCACTAAAAGCAACCACTGATGTTAAAGAAAAAGCAGTCTCGGACAACAAACTTTCATACGAAGCTCGTAAAGAATTAAACAGGAAAATTCGGAAAGCCGAAAAAGCTGTTGAAGAAGTGGAAGTAAATGTTTCTAATCTTGAGCTTGAAATTTCAAAAATGGATGAAATGCTTCAATTGCCCGATAAAGCATCAGATAATGAGTATATTATGCTATATCAACGTAAGCAGCGTGAAATGGAACAGAAAATTTACGAATGGGAACTGTTGAACGAAGAACTCGAAGATATTAAAGCGCATTGTTGATAATTAATAGTGGGTAGTTAGTAGTGGGTAGTTAGTAGTTAGTAGTTAGTAGTGAGTAGTTAATAGTGGGTAGTTAATAGTGGGTAGTTAGTAGTTAGTAGTGGGTAGTTAGTAGTGGGTAGTTAGTAGTGGGTAGTTTGTAGTGGGTAGTTTGTAGTGGGTAGTTTGTAGTGGGTAGTTTGTAGTTAGTAGTTTGTAGTGGGTAGTTAGTAGTGGGTAGTTAATAGTGGGTAGTTAGTACTTTGTAGTGGGTAGTTAGTAGTTTGTAGTGGGTAGTCCAAATCAGGATGTCACAAACTCCATTGGTAGTAGGTAGTTGTAGTAAGATATATTAGTAAATGATTTATAATTATTGATTGCAACTATATTACTACCTTCTAAGCAAAATTAGAAACACTGAACGCTAAACATCAAACCTTTCAAACCTTTCAAACTTTTCAAACCTTTCAAACCTTTCAAACTTTTCAAACCTTTCAAACTTTTCAAACTTTTCAAACCCTTCAAACCCTTCAAACCTTTCAAACCTTTCAAACTTTTCAAACCTTTCAATTCTTAAAAAATGTCAAATCTATACTTAATTCCAACATCACTCGGCGAGTGCGATTTTAAGAACATTTTACCTTCACTAAATACCGAAGTTGTAACTGGATTACGCTTTTTTATTGTTGAAGATGTTCGCACAGCAAGACGTTTTTTGAAAAAAACGAATTCGGCAATAGATATTGACCAACTTACCTTTTTTGTATTGAACCAACATACAACTCCCGAGGAATTAAGTGGTTTTCTGCAACCAATGTTTGAAGGAAATGATATGGGTGTGCTTTCTGAAGCTGGATGTCCTGCAATTGCAGATCCGGGAGCCGATGTGGTTGCCATGGCACAACGAAATGATTTTACGGTTGTGCCACTAGTAGGACCATCATCAATTTTGTTATCGCTAATGGCTTCCGGCTTCAATGGTCAGAGTTTCGCATTTGTTGGGTATTTGCCAATACAACCGGGTGAAAGATCAAAAGCATTAAAAAAATTGGAATCGCGGGTTTATTCCGAAAATCAGTCTCAAATTTTTATTGAGACACCTTATCGGAATATGAAAATGTTGGAAGAAATTATTCAAACCTGCCAACCTTCTACTCTTTTATGTATTGCAGTTGATATTACCTTAGACTCGGAGTTTATTAAAACCAAAACCATAAAAGAATGGAAAAAGAATTTGCCGGATTTAAATAAAAGACCTTGTATTTTTTTGATTTACAAATAAATATAGGTGTATTATTTACTTGAAAATAGCTCTTCTATTTAATTCCTGCTGATATTTATTTGCATTTATTTTATGTTCATCCCAGGTTTTAGCAAATTTATGCTCTCCATTTAATGTTTCGGATGCACACATATAAATATAGTTATGATGACTATAATTCAAAACTGCATCAATTCCTTTAGGCGTTGCAATACGGATGGGTCCGGGAGGTAGTCCGGTGTTTTTGTATGTGTTATAAGGCGAATTTATTTTCAAATGTCCGTATAGTATTCGTTTAATGCTGAAATCACCCAATGCAAATTTCACAGTAGGGTCGGCTTGTAATGGCATGTTTGTTTTTAAACGGTTGATATACAAACCTGCTACCATAGGTTGATCTTTTTTATTGTTGGTTTCTTCTTCTACAATTGAGGCCAATGTACTAACTTCTGCAAGTGAAAGCGGAATGGCTGCTGCTTTATCCTTACGTTCATTAGTCCAGAATTTTAAGTATTCCTTATCCATACGCTCAAATAATTTTTTTGCATTTATGTTCCAAAAAACCTCATATGTGTTTGGAATAAAAAGCGAAACGGATGTGTTTGGATTTAAATTATAACCTGCTAAAAATGATGAATCATTTAACAGCAGCAAAATACTGGTAGAATCGGTCATTAATTGTTTACCCAACCGTCCTGCTAACTGTTCCTTAGTGCGGATGTTATTGAAAGATAGCTTGACAGGTGTTTGCCGACCGCTTCTTAAAATTCTGATCAGTTGAAAATTGTTCATCCCCTTTTTTAATTCATAACGACCCGGACGGATTTTAGTGCCGTAGCGAAGTAAATTTGAAGCTTGCTTGAACGATGACATGTTAATCACATTGGCTTCTTTTTTAAGTATTTGCGTTACATCAATATATCTGCTGCTGTCGGGAATGCACAGATATGACTTCTCTAAAGAATTAGAAAAGATATTAGGTGCAAACAAAATATAAGCAAAATATAAAACAGTACTAATAACAATAAAACTTATCCATTTAATTACCTTTTTAGAGTTTTTGGATTGTTTTACTATTTTCTTTTTAGTTGTCATTTTCGGGTATGTTCTAATGGGCTATAAATTAAACCACAAAAGTACTGATTTGTTTTGAAATATAGTAAAGCATAAACAAAAAGCAAATTTTTTATATTTCTTTTTTGACTGTAAAATACAGAAAGTCAATCAAAAATAATTGTGAATTATAAATTGTGAATTATGAAATGAATAAATGGTTTTGATAATCGAAAATTCCTTCCTATATTTGCACCCGCTAAAGCAAAGTTTTGGAAGTTTGGGTGAGTGGCTGAAACCACCAGTTTGCTAAACTGACGTACGGGCAACCGTACCACGAGTTCGAATCTCGTAGCTTCCGCCAGTAAAGCTGAAATCAATTTGATTTCGGCTTTTTTTGTGTGCCGAGCATGGCGAGTTTCCTGGTAGCCGTGGTTCGGGCTCTGTTGAAAATGTGAGTGTTCAGTTTAAGTATTATTTTAAAAGCCGTAATGAAACCATTTGACCCCAACTATCCGAATCCTTATATATTTACAAGTTATTTTGTTAATATATAAATGAAACAATCCAAGGGACAAGCGGTTTTCCCAACCGCTTGAAAAAACTCATCAAGCGGTAAGGAAACCGTTTGTCCCCAACTATCCGAATCCTTATATATTTACAAGTTATTTTGTTAATATATGTA
>JAAFGX010000191.1 GCA_010365115.1 Paludibacter sp. | reverse complement strand
CTAGAATGATTTCTTTTTTACCGCATAGAAACATAGGTTAGTTTTATTGGGTTAAAAAAATTGAAAATGAATTTTTAAACATAGTTTTGAAGGATCAGTAAATCCATCTGTAAAATTTATTATTAAGCGAAGCGAGGCCTTAATTAAACCTAGAATGATTTCTTTTTTACCGCATAGAAACATAGGTTAGTTTTATTGGGTTAAAAAAATTGAAAATGAATTTTTAAACATAGTTTAAAAAAAAATTAAATCCAGCTATGAAATCTATTATTAAAAGAAGCGTCTTTATACACAATCTAAAAGTCTATGCATCTATGCGGTTAAAGCATTTAAAGCTAGTTTCACACTAAAAAAATACCAATAAAACAAAAACACCATACCATAATGAAAAAAATAATACTACTTCTCTCTCTAGCAATTATCGGCTGTAAATCAATTGAAAAAATCGTCGCTCCAACAGGTTTGGTAACCGATAAAGCAATGGTCGTTTCGGCAAGGGAAGAGGCTTCAGCAATTGGTGTTGCCATTATGAAAAAAGGCGGAAATGCTTTTGATGCTATGGTCGCGACTGAACTCGCATTGGCTGTATCTTATCCGCAAGCGGGGAATATTGGTGGAGGTGGTTTTATGGTTTTTAGAAGAGCCAATGGAGAAACCGGAGCCCTTGATTACCGCGAAAAAGCACCGCTTGCTGCATCCAAAGATATGTATCTCGATGCAGCCGGAAATGTTATTGAAGGCCGAAGTACTGCTTCGGCTGTGGCTTCCGGAATTCCAGGTACGCTGGCTGGATTATTTCAAGTGCATAAAAAATACGGCTCTCTACCAATAGCTGAAATCTTAGAACCTGTTATAGCGTTAGCCGAAAATGGTGTTGTTGTTACTAAATTTCAAGCAGAAAGCTTAGCTACCTACAGAGAAACATTTATAAAAACCAATGGAGTAAATAGCTTGTTTTCTCAAGTTTATAAAGCGGGTGACACTATTAAATATCTTGCTTTGGCAGCCACTTTAAAACGAATTGCAAAAAATGGCCGTGATGAGTTTTACGAAGGGGAAACGGCTAAAAAATTAGTCGCTTTTCTAAAAGCAAAAGACGGCAATATGACAGCAGAAGATTTAAATCAATATGAAGCCAAATGGAGAACTCCGATAACATTTACTTATAAAAATTTAAAGATAACGTCTATGTCTCCGCCAAGCAGCGGTGGTATCTGTCTAGACCAAATCATGAAGATGATCGAGCCATTTGACCTTGCTAAAATGGGACACAACAGTATAAAAACTATTCAAGTGATCACGGAAGCTGAACGAAGAGCCTTCGCTGACCGAAATGCTTTTCTAGGTGATCCAGATTTTGTAAAACTTCCTGTAAAAGAACTATTAGATTCCGCCTACATCCAAAACAGAATGAGCGACTTCTCATTCGACCAAGCCTCAAAATCATCTATAATCGGTAAAGGAAAAATTGCAGGTTACGAAAGTAAGCAAACAACGCACTACTCTATTGTTGATACCGAAGGAAACGCAGTTTCAGCAACGACTACCTTAAATGATAATTACGGTTCGAAAATCTATTGTGATGAATTGGGTTTCTTTTTAAACAACCAAATGGATGATTTTAGCGCTAAAGCGGGAGTTCCTAATCTATATGGTCTTACCGGAACAGAAGCTAACAGTATTGCTCCCTGCAAAAGAATGCTTAGCTCTATGACGCCGACCGTTGTAGAGAAAAACGGAAAATTATTCATGGTCGTGGGCACTCCAGGAGGATCTACGATTATTACCTCAGTTTTGCAAACCATCTTAAATGTGTACGAATTTGATATGAGCATGCAAGAAGCAGTCAACGCACCTCGTTTTCACCATCAATGGCTTCCTGACGAAATCACCTTTGAACCAAACTCTTTCGATAGAGAATTACTGGAAAAAATAAAAGCAAAAGGATACAAAGTCAACGAAACCAATAAAGAAATTGTAGGTCAAGTCGATGCTATTTTAGTCTTAGAAAATGGAAAACTGGAAGGTGGCGCCGATAAAAGAGAAGACAACAAAGCATTAGGTTTCTAATTCATTCTATTCCAAACAAATAATACAAATACATCAGAAATGAAAAAAATTATTATTCTATTGTGCGTCATTACTTTTGGTTGTAAAACGCAAAAAATTGCGGTTCAACCAACAGGACTTTTAGCGAATGAGGCAATGGTCGTTTCGGCACGGGAAGAAGCTTCTAAAATTGGTGTCGAAATCATGAAAAAAGGCGGAAATGCTTTTGATGCGATGGTTGCAACCGAATTGGCATTGGCAGTAGCCTACCCTTACGCCGGGAACCTTGGCGGTGGCGGATTTATGGTCTACAGAAAGGCAAATGGTGAAAAAGGAACTTTGGATTATAGAGAAAAAGCCCCATTAGCGGCCACAAAAGATATGTTTTTGGATCCCAATGGAAATGTAATTCCTGGAAAAAGCACTCAATCGGCGCTGGCAATAGGTATCCCGGGAACGATCGCTGGTGTTTTTGCAGTACATGCAAAATTAGGCTCTTTACCTATCGAAGAGATTTTAAAACCCGTTATTGAATTAGCAGAACGTGGTGTTGTCGTTACACAGAAACAGGAAGAACGTCTGAATGACTATCGTCAAGAACTTACAAAAATTAACGGTGCCAATTCGGTGCTTTCAAAAGTATATAAAGAAAAAGACACCATTAAATATCTAGCGCTAGCGGCAACACTAAGAAGGATTTCAAAAAATGGACGCGACGAGTTTTACAAAGGTGAAACCGCTAAAACCTTAGTGGATTATCTTCAGGCAAAAGGAGCTATAATCACCATGGAAGATTTGGCTCAATATGAAGCCAAATGGAGAACACCGCTTAGTTTTAAATACAAAGATTTAAACATTATTTCAATGGCACCACCAAGCAGTGGCGGAATATGCCTAGCACAAATATTTAAAATGATCGCCCCTTATGATTTGGCTAAAATGGGACATAATTCTTCACAGGGTATACAAGTAATTGTAGAAGCAGAACGAAGAGCTTATGCAGACCGAAGCTACTTTCTAGGAGATCCTGACTTTGTAAAAATACCATTGAATGCTTTAATGGACGACAACTACCTTAAGCAAAGAATGGCCAATTTCAGTTTTGACAAAGCGACCTTGTCATCAGATATCAAGGAAGGGAACGTCAACTATAATGAAAGTATGGAAACCACCCACTACTCTATTATAGATCAATTTGGAAATGCCATTGCCGCTACAACCACGCTAAACGCCGGTTATGGTTCAAAATTTTACTGTGATGAATTGGGGTTTCTATTGAACAATGAAATGGATGATTTCAGCGCTAAACCTGGAGTACCTAACATGTTTGGACTCGTAGGAAATGAAGCGAATAGCATTGCTCCACAAAAAAGAATGCTAAGTTCCATGACGCCTACTATTGTCGAAAAAAACGGAAAACTATTGATGACTGTGGGCTCGCCTGGTGGTTCCACGATTATCACTTCAGTATTGCAAACGATCTTAAATGTGTACGAATACAATTTGAGTATGCAGGAAGCAGTAAATGCCCCACGTTTTCACCACCAGTGGTTACCGGATTTGATTACATTCGAACCCAATACTTTTAGCACACAAACCTTTGATGCGTTAAAAGCAAAAGGCTATCTCATCAATGAAAAAACAACTCCCGTTATTGGTAAAGTAGACGCTATCTTGGTTTTACCAAATAATAAACTAGAAGGCGGAGCCGATTTTAGAGGAGATGATACCGCAGTTGGATTTTAGAAGTATGGGATTTATTGCTGATTTAGAAGCTGTCATTCAAGAAAATAGCCAGAGCGAAAATGCTTTGGCTATGGCCAAATATATGAAGAATCATTTTGCGTTTTTTGGAATAAAAACAACCGAACGGAGACAACTTTTTAAAGAAGTCTGGAAAGCGAACAAAGAGGAAGTGGCCAAAAATGCAAGAGAAATTGCGATAGCCTTATATACAAAAGACCAACGAGAATTTCATTATTGCGCCATTGAAATTTTGATAAAAGAACTGAAAGGAAAGTATAAACAGAAAGATATTGATCTCATAGAA
>JAAFGX010000190.1 GCA_010365115.1 Paludibacter sp. | reverse complement strand
ATTATTATTTATAATATTTTTACAATGTTATATAATTTATTTTTTTATTATGAAAGTATAAATAAGTTTTGTAATTTTGCATAGCAACGTTTTGAAAGTTATTAAAATTATAACTAACTACAAAAAATAGGATGAAGTATTTAAATATCGATGAAGCCATCTTGAAAGATAGTGGTGCTTTTTTTACTGCCAAAGAAATATCAGGACAGCCGGAATTATGGATGAATATTTTCGAAAAAGTAGTTGCGGAAAAAGCGGAAATAATGTCTTTTTTGGATGATGTGCTTAAAAAAACAAAAAAGATTATCTTAACTGGAGCAGGAACTAGCGGATATATTGGGTACTCTATTGAAGGTGTTTTTCAGCGAAGAAATAAAATAACGACAATATCTATACCTACAACGCATCTGGTTTCTCATCCGCAAGATTATTTTGACCCAAAATTACCGACACTTCTTGTTTCGTTCGCAAGGTCTGGAAATAGCCCAGAAAGTGTTGCGGCAGTTAAATTGGCTGATAAATATTGTGATGAATGTTATCATTTAGTGATAACTTGTGATACTGAAGGTAATTTGGCCAAATGCAATTTCAAAAATAGTAGCTATGTATTTATTTTACCTTCCGAAGCAAATGACAAAAGCCTTGCAATGACGGGAAGTTATTCAGGGATGCTTTTATCGGCCCTTTTAATTAATGATATCAAAAATATAGACTTAAGAACAATTGTTGAAACATTACAAATCTATGGTCATAAAATACTTGGTGAATATTTAGAAACTATAAAAAAGGTGGCATGTTTATCTTTTAAACGGGCAGTATTTTTGGGTTCTGGACCACAATATGGGACAGCGATGGAATCTCACCTTAAATTACAGGAGTTATCAGATGGTCAGGTAATATGCAAAAACGATTCTTACCTAGGATTTAGGCACGGTCCAAAAGCGGTTGTTGACGGCGATACCTTGATAGTATATTATTTTTCCAATAAAAAAGATGTTTTTCGTTACGAAAGGGATTTGGTAGTTAGTATGGAGAATGGCAATAAACCGCTTTTTCAACTAGGTATTGCTGAAGGTGTTTTAGTTGATATAAATATTGATGAAAAGATTGTGCTTTCTAATGAAAGTAAATCTATTGGCGAAGAGTATCTTTCAGTCTCAAATATATTATTAGGTCAGTTACTGGGTTATTATAAATCTTTGGCAATTGGATTAAAACCAGATTCCCCATCACAAAGTGGGGCAATTTCAAGAGTTGTACAAGGGGTTACGATTTATTAGTGTAAGATTTTTTTTATAAGAAGAGTATAGATTTTTCCTTCCAACAATGATGAATTTTGACTTGAATCTATGAAATGAGTATATAGGAAATACAATTAAAGCATGAATAAATCTCCCAGAAGGAATAGGCGAATTCCATATGACCGATTTAAAGCAAATAATATTTACTTATGAAATTAACCATTAATATTTATGTGTTAAATGCAATTGTGGCAGCAGTTTTCTTTGTAAGCTGTCAAATAAAAACCACGCCAATTATTATTACTCCTGAAGATTATTACCTTACAACAGATAAGGTAACCGAAATAATGATTCATGACATTTTTTCGCCGCCTGTAGCAAGCAGAATTTTAGCCTATCCTAATGTTGCCGCTTTTGAAATTATTGCAGCCCATAACGATAAATACAATTCGTTAAGTGGTCAATTACACGAGTTAACGCCTATTCCAGCTTTTGATGTTGCTAAAGGTCCTTTAAATCCACAGTTAGCAGCCTTAATAGCACATATGGAGCTTAGTAAAGGGCTTATTTTTTCAGAAGATAAAATAATTGAACTTAGAGACAGTTTGTATAATGTATGGGAAAAGACCAACAAATCCGAATTTGAAATTGCTAGAGAATATGGGCTGGAAGTGGCGGAACATATAAAATCATGGATGAATAAGGACAATTACAAACAAACGAGAAGCATGCCAAAATATACGGTGTATTCAGATGACGCTTCAAGATGGCAGCCAACCCCGCCAGCTTATATGGATGCTGTTGAACCGCATTGGGCTAAAATTAGACCATTTGTTATAGACTCCGCATCACAATTTAAGCCAACTCCTCCTTTGGTATTTTCTCTTGGGAAAAAGTCGGATTTTTATAAAGAATTAATAGAAGTTTATACGATTGGAAATTCAACCATTGAAAAGGGAGATGCTTCTGAAGAAATTAAAATTGCGCAATTTTGGGATTGCAATCCATATGTTTCTGTTTCCAGTGGGCATTTAATGTTTGCAACCAAAAAGATAACTCCTGGAGCGCATTGGATGGGTATTGTTAAAATAGCAGCAAGAAAAACAAACAGTAATTTTGACGATACTATTTTTGCTTGCACAAAAACCTCGCTTGCAATAGCCGATGCATTTATAAGTTGTTGGGATGAAAAATACAGAAGTAATTTAATTAGACCGGAAACGCTTATCAATCAATACATTGATGAAAACTGGAAACCAATATTGCAAACGCCCCCATTTCCGGAATATCCAAGTGGGCATAGTGTGGTATCAGGTGCAGCAGCAACCGCATTAACGGATATTTTTGGAGATAATTTTAGATTTGATGATGACACGGAAATTTCCTATGGTTTACCTGAACGATCTTTTAATTCGTTTAATGAAGCTGCAGAGGAAGCTGCTATAAGTAGAATGTATGGAGGCATTCATTTTCGTACAGCAATTGAGGTCGGTGTTAAACAAGGAAGAAATCTTGGGAAGTTTGTGAATGAAAAACTGAAAATGAAAAAATAATTAAAAAATCTCTAGAATTATTTGAAGAAAAACATGTCTAAAATAACTTAGCAAATTCAAATTGCACCAATAAAAAATAAAGAGTAGGCAACTTGAAAAAATTGGTCAATGAAAGGCCTAATATTTAAATATAGCAGAGAGAATAAATTCAATACCCAAATAATCAAATTGGGATTTTTAAATTTTTATGAAAACACATTCAAGGGAAAAATCCAAATTAGTTTGAAGACATACAAAAACCTTATGAAAACGGGAATCATATCGCTTTTTATTAAAATCCATCCCACCCATCTCTAGCATTATTCCATTTCGTTAACACTCCATTCCATAAAGCTTCCAATTCCCCGCAATAAGAGCTTTAAAAAAAGCACTTATTTTTTGCCATTGCGCTTTTTTTAATCCGTTTCCATA
Organism: Paludibacter sp.; assembly: GCA_010365115.1. GTDB lineage: Bacteria > Bacteroidota > Bacteroidia > Bacteroidales > Paludibacteraceae > Paludibacter. Next base: position 996 of record JAAFGX010000190.1, on the reverse strand, counting down.
AGAATAACCTCAACAAAACAGAATATTTAGCAGGTAATAAGGTGTTCGCAATCCGCTTCATTTTGTTCCATAAAACAGAACTAAAAGGGCATTTAAAAAAGTACGCCATTGGGAACTTGCTTCAGAATCTCATCATTTTAAGTACAATTCATCTGAATACAAAAAAAACACGGCTTCCAATTCCCCACAGTAAGAACGTTATGAGAGAATTGTAGCAAAAGGGAAAAGCAAAAAGCAAAAAACTTGCTTTAATAGCTGTTTGTAATAAACCACTAAAACAAGCTTTTGCTATTGTAAAATCAGGATTACCCTAATAAATTTGTGTCGAAATTAGTATAAAAAGACTTGTTTTTTAACTCAGTTCTTTGTTGTATCCAGTTTTATTTATTAGTGATTTTCTATCATTATCGAAAATATCTTTTTTTTATCATAGATATAATTCTTTATCTGCAAAGCCATCTCAGAAAAGGCAATACCTTAAAAACATGAATCTACATTTTCTCTAAAGTGATGAGATTGTCATCCGGAATGCGGTCTATCATTTTATTGTAAGGATCTATACCTGCTTTTATAGGCAGCTTCTTTGTGATATATGTAAATTTAGATTTCCCTGGTTTCACCCAAACTTTTTCAAGAACTAAAGGCGACTTTATCGTCATTCCTTGTTTGTTTTTAATATCATTATCAAATACTGCAATTTCAAGTAGGTTGGCTTTATCTCCTGTTGCTAATAATTTACCGTTACCATCAAAATAGTTTTTTGAGCTTTCAACTTCAATAGTCACTTCATATTTGTCGTCTGCCACTTTTTTATAAGAGGCTTTCGTAACTTTGTTAGAATAAAGCGTGATCTTTTTAAAGCTATCTTCTAAATAATATTGCAGTGCAATTGGTGTTGCAGCTATGATGCAATTCAAAGTTCATAATATGAGCCAGCTTCGTTTAAATATTTATATTATGATGCAATTGATGCAATTATGATGCAATTCAAAGTTC
>JAAFGX010000189.1 GCA_010365115.1 Paludibacter sp. | reverse complement strand
GACATGAAGCACCTGAATTTGTAGCAATAAATTAAAAAAAATATCTCTCAAAACATGCACCAACACTTGTTTTATTGAAGTAAAATCCGTTATATCTGAAACAAACAGCCAGTATGACGACTTAAAAATTATGATTTCGGGAAGTGGAAACATAAACCTAACAGGTAGTGTTAAGAATTTATATACTGTAATTGCCGGAAGTGGCAATTTGCGTCTAACTAATCTGGTGGCAACAGATGCAGAATGTGCCATTTATGGTAGCGGTGATACGTATATAAATGTCAAAGAAAATCTTAAAGCTACTATTGCCGGCTCAGGTGATATTGTTTATTCTGGAAACCCGACGTTAGATTTCTCAAGATTTGGAAGTGGAGAATTGAAACATCACTAAATTATTAATTTCATTGATACAAACAAGCGGTCAATTTTTGCAAGATGCAGTCGGGATTTACGAAAGTAAATCCTTGCCCTCATTTCATTGGACATGTTATTGTTTTTTGCCTACCTCCTCACAAAATTTTAAACTCATGTGAAACCTTGCTTTTTTGTTGTGATATTTGTAATTCGTTATTCCATTATTTCCAACAATATTCTCGTCGAGTAAAATAGTTTTATAGCCAACCGAATTTATCGTAATTCCAAAATTTATATTATACCAAATGAATTATTATTTAAGTCCTAAATTGGCTTTAGTATAATGCCGATCGAGCATTTCGAGATTCCGCTTGCGCAAGGCATATCGTAGCATAGCGGAGATCCCGTCACACGGGAGAAATAAACAATACAATCCCGTTACGCGGGATGTTCCATTAAACGCACTTTCCTGCGGCAGGCAGGGTCGACATTGGACTGAATTATTTCTGCAATCGGTATTATTATCAAAAACAATATTTTAAACTTCAGAATTTAAATCGTTAGTTGTCATTATTATTTATAAGAAATAAAGTATCAACAGTTTAAATTCATTCTATAAATTATTCATAACCGAATTTTTTTTCATCTTTGTTTGCGAACAAACCATAAACGGCTACAATTACAAAACACACAACCGGTATCCAATAAGAAACATTAATACTTCCGAAAAAAGTAGAAAGTAAACCCTGCATGGATGTCAGTAAGGCACCTCCTAAAATTGCCATCACTAAATATGAGCCACCAACTTTGGCCTGACTATCTGTAAGACCTTCAAGTGCAATTCCATAAATGGTCGGGAACATCAACGACATGAAAAATGATATAAAAACCAACCCGATAACGCCGGTCATTCCTGTTGCAAAAATGGCAATCATTGCAGAAATCAAAGCTCCTGATGCAGCAATAGCAAGTAAAATGCCCGGACGGAAATAACGCATTAAAGCCGTGAAGATAAAACGTGATACAGTGAACAGTAAAATTGAAGTCAAATAAAACGAATTGCCTATATTTTCAGCTGTAGTTGTACCATCAAATTGCCAAATTGAGCTCCAGGCAGTGTGATTGGCAATAAATGATTTTACATTTTCAATGATAATGACATCGGTAGTTGAATCTACTAAATTCAGTGCTGACATTACATAACGAATTGTATATGACCAAACTCCGATTTGTGCTCCAACATAAAAAAACTGTGTAATCACACCAAAAGAATAGTGTTTCCGTTTAAACAATTCCCGGGTTGTTTGTCCAAAACTTAAGGTAGAAACATCTTTAGCTGTAGGCATTTTTTTGTACGAACCAATAATTCCCAATAATACAAGTAATAATACTCCTACACCAATATATGTTAGCGTTACGGCCGATAATTCTTTGTGTTGTGCGGCTAGTAAATCAGCTGCAGACATTTCAGCTTTATTGGCACTAAGTTGCGACAGAATAAACATTTGACTCAGGATAATACCTGATATAGAACCTAGTGGATTAAAAGACTGAGCAAAATTCAGCCGTCGGGTCATAGTTTCTGGCCGTCCCATTGTCAGAATATAAGGATTGGCAGTAGTTTCGAGAATGGAACATCCACCAGCCATAACATATATAGCAAAAAGATAGAAACCATAAGAAGCCAACTGACTGGCGGGATAAAACAAAAAAGTTCCGATAGAATACATTGTTAATCCAACAATAATTCCGGTTTTAAAATTAAATTTACGTATAAGCAATGCAGCAGGAATAGCAAAAACAGCATAAGAACCATAAAAAGCTATTTGAATAAATGAGGTTTGAAAATCATTCATTTCCATAATATTCTTAAACGCAGCAAGCAAGGTGTCGGTCATATTATTGGCCACGCCCCAAAAAAAGAAAAGAGAAGTAACAAGAATAAATGGAACCAAATAATTCCTTCCATCGGCATCTTTTAAAAGTGTAGTTTTTGTCGTGTTATTCATTTGTGTGATTTAATTATGAAAGAATTTTAATTGTTTGTCAATATTTTTTTTATTCGATTAACCATTCAGCTAATTAACTTTAAACATAAATTCAAAAAGGTGTTACGCCTTTTTTCAAAAGAATATTTCCATATTTAGCAGTTTCACCTGTCATCACTACTGCAAAAGCTGATTTTGTTCTTTCGTAAAAAGTAAAGCGGTCAATTCTTTCTATAGAAGTCGCATTTGGATTGCTTATATAAATGACCTTCAGGTACGACTCCTCAACTTTCGGGTCTAAAGTATCGCCTTCAACAGCAGCCATCATTGCTAATGGATGCAGTACATAAGCATCTAATTCGAACAGCGGAAGAATTGCAGCTAATAGTTCCGGAATGCGAAGCCCATCTGCGCGCAATACTCTGTCATTGAATGTTTCTCCCGGGAAATGGGCATCGGCAAGAATTATTTCATCGCCATGTCCCATACGCGCCAAAACGGCTAATAATTCGGGACTAATTAAAGGGGATATTCCTTTTAGCATAATTTTGTGATTTATAGCACACGTGTGCAAGATTATTAAAATAAACTACTTAACAAGATTCTCTTAAAATGAGTTGAGCTTTAATCTCTTTGATAATGACCTGATTGTTTTTGTTCACAATCATATCTTCCAAAAGTTCAAAAGTAGCCTGAGCAATTTCAGTTTCTTGTTGTTCGATGGTTGTCATCTGGGGTTGATATATCTCAGATGACAACATACTTCCGAATGTTATAAGTCCCAATTGTTCAGGTATTTTCACTTCTAATAGTTTAGCCTGAATCAAAATACCAAGTGTTAGATTCACAGAAGATGATAGTATTGCATCAGGCTTTTCAGTTGAATTCCAAAGCTTATTAAATACTTCTTTTCCAATTTCAATACTAAAATCTTCTTTTATTTCGATTGAATTCTTATAATCAATATTGAACTTATTAATAGTATCCTGATAGCCTTGATCTCTGTTCCGAAAAACATTAATAATATTAGTTCCGGTAATATGAGCAATACGACTATATCCTTTTTTAATCAGACATTCAGTCGCCAAAACTGTTATATCATAATTATTTACAATCACTTTTGGTGCCATCACATCTTCACACACACGATCGAAAAAAACCAAAGGTATTCCGAATTTCTTAAGTAAACGAAAATGATCACTTTTTTGGGTGTCTTTGGCTATTGATACTATTGCACCTGCAAAATTATGTTGAATAATTGTGTTTATAATTTCTTTTTCCTGCTCATATTTTTCATTTGATTGAAAAACAGAAATTACATATCCCTTTTGAAATGCAATATCGGTAAGCTGACTCACAATATCGGCAAAAAAAGAGTGATTAATATTGGGAACAATCAGCGCAATGGCATTATTAGCGGTTCCCCGAAGTTGCACTGCGTTCATATTTTTCTGATATTCATGTTCACGAGCATATGCCAATACGATATCACGTGTTTTTTCATTCACCCTGGGATCGTTGTGCAACGCACGCGAAACCGTTGAATGATGGACATTCAATTCGCTGGCAATATCCTTTATTGTAATGCGTTTAGTCATAGTATCATAAAATACAAACGTGTGCAAAGATAAATTATTTTTTTGAATAAAATTATTTTCAGAAAAAAATATCAATAAAATGAGTTTAAAAATTCACAAGGTAAATCCACAAAAAAAGTTGTAAAAAAAATCAATATTTTATAGTCTTATCAGTTTTGATTAAAAATGTTAGAATCCACTGATTGACCGCCCCCTACCCTCACTGACTTACAGGGGTTCTTTGTCGGGTTCCGCACAAAATGGACCTCAATAAAATAGGTTATACCAACTGTACATTTAAAATAGTCCAATCTATTTTAAATGTCTACTGTTGTTAATGCCGATTGCAAATTCCGCCTGCGGAAGGCTTTCAAAC
>JAAFGX010000045.1 GCA_010365115.1 Paludibacter sp. | reverse complement strand
CTTTCGTGCCTTCGGCAAAATTGCTTAGTTGGGTGGCTTTCAGTTTTAAGGTAGCAGCTGCATTTAAGCTGAAACCCAACGGCAATTCCATATTATCAACAACAGCATTTAATCCATTAATTACCAAGCGTTCGTTACCTACATTACTATACAAATCGGGTGTCGTAGCACTGTTGTTCATCATTTTTGGCGAGTCAAAATCATTGTAATCGTTGGTGGCATTGGCATCGAAGTAAACCAATGTTTCATCGGTTTCTGAACCATTTATTAATTGCAGACGTAAACGTTTACGTTCGTTCAGTTTGGGAGCTTTCATTACATCTCCAGTATTGAGTCGATGTTCGCGCATGGCGTTTGTAAAGCTCATATTTGTACTTGCAGTACCTGATTTTACCCTTACCCAAAAAGCTTGCATAGGTGGAATGTATTTGGTAATGGTCGTATTAGCATTATTGGCTACAATTTCAAGACTTAAAGGTGTTGCAACATTTACCGATGCAAATGTATATGTTCCTCCGGCAATATCTGTTTTCTTTGTTTTGAACCAAGCGGTGGACATAAGATTTGTATTAGCTCCAGCCACCAAACTCCAATCAATGTAAGAAGGATATGGATTGCCTACCAAGTTGAAACCTTTGCCTTTGGCATCGTCGCGTGTAAGGTCGAAGATGGTTGTGATAGTTCCGTTGTTGGGTGTTCCCGAAAACGAAACAGTGGTTTCGGCATTTGCTTGTGAAATATAGCCTTTACCAACTGTCATAGCAGTTCCGGTACTTAATCCTTTCCAATAGACTGTTGAGCCAGTAGGCTGTCCGCTTGGATCATTATTGCCAGCTTCCACATATTCGTAATAACGGGTAATATTGTTTGATGGCGAATTTGTAACCAGAACAGGACTCGATACATACCAATTGCGGGCAGTGCCCAAGTATTGCTCTGCTGTAATAGTTCCAGTGTAAGTTCCGCTATTCAACATGGTGGCTGTGCCGCTGGCATTGCTTTGAAGGGTGATGCCGTTGGTGGTGGTGAGATTTGCACTAATTGTTAGCTTTGCACCCGGTGCTACGGTAATTGAATGAACAGTTACTGGATTATCAACGACTAAAGTTGATGAAACGGCTATATCTGATCCAGCTAACAAAGCTTGCGTACCCAAGTTACCTGACAATGTGGTGGGAATAGCTGTAATATCACCAGTAGCATTTCCGTTTGCCAGACTATAATTGGCAGCTAAACCACCACCAGTGCCATTGGTTAAGGTATAAACAATTGTTGCTGATTTTCCAATACCAACATTAGCATCTGGATATGTTCCAATTGCTGTATTTACTGATACTGTTTCAGAACCTATAAAACCTGAAAGAGCACCAGCTGTTACAGTTCCTGCTGTGGCAGTTCCATCGTATTGTTTTGATGCAATGCTTGGTGCGCCAATTGTCAAAGCTACTTTATTTACTGTCAAAGTTTGAGCAACATCTGCTGCTGCATTATATCTTAAATTTCCTGATTGCGAAGCAGTAATGGTCGATGTACCCGCACCAACAATATGAATATTGCCGCTTTCAATGGTTGCAACTGCTGTATTGGAGCTGGCATACGATGGAGTTAAGTCTGAACTGGTTGTAGCGGGAGCAAAATCTGCATCACCATAGGTTTTGGTGGGTGTAGCAAATGTAATGGTTTGACTTTTCAATACGCTGAAAGCGGCAGAACTAAGCGATAAATAGGAATCGGAATAATTCACATCGCCGTCGCATAATGCTGATACACGCACCCGAGCCGAAGAAATACTATCAGTTCCGGTTACATTATAACTGCTAGTTGATTGACCCGATGCAGTATAGACATACCTTACTTTTCCCGATCCTGTAACAACAATTCGATAGCCTGTGGCATTTGCAACCGTATTCCAGTTAGCGGTGAAACCTCCACCTATAATATTTGTAACGCTATTTACTGTTGGCGTGCTGATTAGCGTAGTGGCTGAAGATCTAACAATAACCTGCATCACATTCATGCCACCATACCCACTGTTTTCAATTCTGAATTTTGTAGGAGATGTTCTGCTTATATTAATGATATAGACCGAATCGAGGTTTTGAATTTTTGATGCGGTATTATAGGTATAAGTTGCTACCAAATCATAAGCCCCCGTTGTCTTATTAAACTCTTTCAGGGCGAAAGTACGCTCAGCTGTTCCTGTTAATGCGTGAATTTCAATTTGAGCCACTGAATTTACTGTGGGCAAGGTCATTTTACCACCATTGGTTTTATTATCCAATCCCACATTTGTGCTGTGCGATTCACCTTTTGAACCATAATACGTAATATTATTTAGGTTTGCCAGAGCAAAATCAAAACCGTTTGTTGACACATTAGCATAGCTTGAACCTATTGCCGACCATGTTCCGTCTGCAAAATTGGCATTAATGGAAGCTACTGTATTGGGGTCTAAAGTTGTGGCACTTTGGGCTGCTGATGGATCTGAATCACCGTAGTTTGTTACGTCCCCTTTGGCAGTAACGGTGTATGTATAAGTCAAAAAGTTTGACAATCCAGTAATAGCAACTGACGAAGCCGACTGACCTGACGCATTGGTTGTTTTAATGTATGTTCCATTTTGATAAACTTTTACATCATAACTCGAGGCATTTGCTACAGCTGTCCAATTGGCAGTGAAGCCGGTGGAAGATAACGATGTGGCTGCAGAAGTAGTGGGCGTAGTAAGTTTAGGAGCTGCTGAAGCTTTACATACATCAGCCCATGAAGTACTAAATCGAAGTCCTGCAATTTGAGCCCCTAAACCCGGCTGCTGATTGATAACTAAACTTTTAATACAATCGAGATTTGCAATTGATGTTTCAGTTACGGTAGAAGTCGAACTTGTCTCTGTTGCACCAATGGTTGGATCTACGAAGATTGTGACCGTAGCAGTACCATTGGTGGTATTAGCTGGAGAACTTGCTGTAGTTATGACATACTTCATAACAATCAAATGACTTGTATTAAAAGGAATCAAGGATGTGACAACTCCTCCAGAAGCATATACAAGTGGTTGTAAATAATAACCGATAGCACCCGATGCAGCATTAGCTTTTATTTGTATTCTACCTCTTGCACCACCACTAGTTGTTACGTTTATAAAATTAAGTAAAAGCTGATAACTAGAAGGAGCTGAAGATACATTGAGCAGAAAACTCAAGTAATAGGTTGTACCTCCGCCGGGCAGGTCTGCAGCAGCAGATGTTAATTGAAACCACGAAGTTCTTGCAGCAGTTATAGTTGATAATAATGCGATTTTTGTTCCGACCGAGTTATCCACATAGTTTGAATACGTTAAATCGTTCGTGCTTATTGTAGGACTTGCACCGTTAGCTGTTCCAATTAAATACCAAGTCTTGAGAGCAGAAGTACTTCCCACTTCTAAATCAGTTGTGTTAGCGTTAACAGCAGATGTTGCAAAAAAAGTAGAAGAAGTAACCGGCAATGTTACAGCTGCATTTACCAAAGAAACAATTGACATAAAAGTCAAGTATAAGAATGTAATTTTTTTCATCTGTTTATTATTTATTTTTTAATTGTCAGATGGAACTCACACTCCCGATAGCTATCGGGACATTTTCTTGTGTGTCAAGATTTGCTTGTCGTGTTCGTTTCATGCTATTTTTTTTTGATTTAATTGGAATGAAATATTCTGCAACAAAAATAGTGTATAGGGTTAAAGTATGGGTTTCTGATTTATTCAAAAAGGTTTTCAGATTGACTTATCTGTCAGATGTGTGTATTTGGCTGTCTATCAGTTGCTTTAAAATTCAGCATCAACTGATTTTGAAACACATAAAAAAGCAGGAAAGTAAGTGCTTTCCTGCTATTATGTGAATGGTACGTATTCATTTTATTTTTTGAGTAAATTCTGATACCTCACCAGTGCCTCCATAAAATAATAATCGGCGTAGGTAAGCGGTACATCTACTTCGCCAAAATAAGGTGCTTTGTCTTTGTGTGGCTTCGAACCCACGCTGTGTTTCAAAATAAAATTGCCGTTAGTGCCTGGTTTTGCCAGGTATTCGTCGGAGCAGAGCGTTCTTAATTGTGTTTCAGCCACTGATATATATTGTTTTCGTTCCGTAGCATTTACATAGCCACTTAACTCCAGCAATGCCGAAGCTATTAAGGCACCTGCCGAGGCATCGCGTTCCTCGTTGGGAATATTCGGTGCATCGAAGTCCCAGTACGGAATTTTATCTTCGGGCAGGCGCGGGTGATTCAATATGTAAGTTGCAATATGGCGTGCCAGTTCTAAATAGGCCGGATTTTTAGTTTCGCGGTACATAAAGGTGTAGCCATACAACGCCCAGCCTTGACCACGTGCCCAAGCCGAGGAGTCGGAAGCACCTTGATGGGTTTGTTTGATGTGGGGTTTTCCGCTAATGCTATCGTACGACACCAAATGGTAGCAACTATAATCGGGACGAAAATGATGTTCCAAGGTAGTGTTGGCATGGTTAATTGCAATTTCTTTAAACCGGTCATTCTTAAAAGTTTTGGCACCCCAAAGCAGCATTTCAAGATTCATCATATTATCGATAATTACCGGAAATTGCCATTTTTTATTATAATCCCATGAACGAATACTTTTTATCCTGTCGTTGTAACGGGTTGAAAGTGAATAACAACCTGTTTCGATTACTTTTTTGTAGGCTTTGTTATGTGTCAGTCGATAGCCGTTGCCAAAACTGCAATAAATCATAAAACCCACATCGTGATTTGTTTTGGTAAACTTTTCGCGTTCAACCCTTTTTGTATACAATTCGGCTTGTTCTTTCATTTCTTTATCCCCTGAATTTTCATACAGATACCACAGCACTCCGGGAAAAAATCCACTACACCACCATCGTGAATCTGAAGTCATTAACTTGCCTTGCTTGTCGATCGTTCGGGGCAAAAGCAAGGTGCTATCTTTAAGCGACTTGCACATATTTATGGATTGAATGGACGCAACATCCAAGGCTTTTTTTATCAAGACCTTCATGTCGGGTTTTACGCTTGTTTTGGCATTCACGTACTCGTAAGGCAACACAAATTCGCATCCTTCGCTGAGCAAAAAATCAATTACTTTTTTAAACTGCTCGAACCCTTCGGCATTAAAGTAAGGCGGATGTGCCTGCAAAACCATATAGTCGGTAAACTTGGATTTTGCAGCCATGTAATTTGCAACAAAATAAGCCGAGTCGGGTGCACCTGTTGTCATTTCGAGCTTTACCCTGTTATCGAGGTTAACAATCCCCGATGATTTTTCGGGGAGTACACTACTGAATAAGAACACCTTGTATGCGGGAAAAAGTTTCATCACCTTATTTGTAGTTGTATCGCTCGCATTGTAAGGAGTACCAAAAGTGTGCATTTGAATGCCTAAGAGTTTATTAATAATGGAATCGGCATCCCCAAAATGTCTTTTCTGGTAGTCAAAGCTGGTTCCCGCAAATTCGGGTTTAATGTGATCGTAGCCATGATGCCAGATTTCGAAAAGTTTTTCACCCTTGTTGTTTTTTGCATTCAGATAAGGTGCAAGCACTTGTGGTGTTGACTTATCGAGCGAGGCAGCAATAACTCCAAATGAAGCTTTTATTTGCTTCTGAACCAAGTAATCCATAACAGGCAAACTTGCCGATTTTCCATTAGTAATTTTTAAATCGTCTAATTTTAAGATGATTTTAGGAGCAGATGAGAGTGTGCTGCTAATCACTAATAGGCAGATTAGGTAATTTCGTTTCATTTTGTCAATAAATTTCATACAATTGAATTGATATTTTTTATTTTATACAAAATTAGTCAATCTATTACTGTAACAAGTTTCATTTTAATTTTTATTGGTTTCAATTTTGGTTGAAACAAAAAAAATACGAATTGTTTTCAATGTATATCTGCAATTTTTAATACCTTTGAATTCGGATTTAACTCTCAATAATAATCACTACTATGTATCTCAACAAAAGTTTATTAAAATTAAGTTTGCTTTTGATGATGCTGTTTCCACTTACAGCTGACGCCATCGAATTTAGCACAATTGATGTTAAAAACGAACTTAGTAACCGACGTGCTTTCAGTACAGCTCGCGACAGTAAGGGTTTTATGTGGTTTGCTACACGTACGGCAATTGACCGATACGATGGTGAATTTTTTTCACATTATAATTTTGAGGGAATGAGCGATCCTTATAAAATCAGGGGAGTAGTAAGCGACAAACAAGGTAAAATTTATGCGTTTACCGACAAATATGTATATAGTTACGACGAAGGAGCGGATGCATTTATCCGCATAAATACGCTCAAAGTTAAAACAGAATCGATAATTACGATTCATTTCGATAACTCCAACGCGCTGTGGATAGGAACCTCTGCCAGTATTTTTTACAGCTCAAACAACAAAAACTGGCAACAATTTAATTTTTCGGAAAACAAAAGCGTTTTTTGTTTTTGCGATGGCAATGATAACGAAATGTGGATTGGTACCAATTCGGCTTTGTTGCTTGCCGTTAAAAAATCGGATAATTCGTTTAGGGTATTGAAAAAAGTAGAACAAACAAGTAATTTGCGCTCAATGTATTATAATGTCGAAAGTAATGAGTTGTGGATAGGTACTTTTGGCGACGGACTGTTTGTAATGAAAATAAATGATCTGAAAAACCTGACTCCAATTAGTATTCTTGCCACCAATTCGCCTGTGCGAAGCATTAGTAAAGTGTCGAAAAATGAAATTTGGATAGCTACTGATGGTAGTGGGATATTCGCATTTAACACGATCAATTTTAATGTGTTGGCTAATTACAATCAGAATAATCCGAATCCTTATTTTATTGAAACAAACAGTATTTACCATATTTTGTCTTACAACTCGCTTGTGTGGGTCTGTACATATACTTCAGGGATTATCAACTGTCAATATCCTGTGTCGAATTATCAGTTTATCAGTCATCAGCGCGACAACGTAAAATCAATCGTAAACAGTCATGTAAACGCAATTCTCGAAGACTCGAATGGGAATATATGGTACGGAACTAATTCAGGTATTAGCAAATATATTCCATCGAAAGACGAATGGATACATTTGCTTGCTAAAAATACAAAAGGCGAATCAACTGTTATTCTATCGCTGTGTGAGGACAATAGTGGGAAAATTTGGGCTGGTGGATATGCTACTAACTTATTTTGTATCAACAATAAAACGCATGCAGTAACCCCTATAACTTTCGATTCATTAGCTCGTAAAAATTACATTTATTCCATCATCACAGACTCAAATAACAATCTATGGCTTGCTGGCTCAATCACCAAACTGACGTGTTTGTCTCCTGATTTAAAACAAAAAAAACAATACAATATTAACGAAATAAACAAACTTTACGCCTATAATGCCGACACAATACTTGTGGCTGCTGCTACTGGACTTTATATTGTAAATCAGCGAACAGATAAAATTAGGTTTGTTAATTTTTCGCTCTCGCGTCACCACAACAAGCAACTTAAAACTTTTCTCAATAGTTTGTATGTTGATCAACGTTATCCACAGTGGATTTGGATAGGTACGGATGGGGGCGGACTGTATCGTTTTAATATTCATTGCAATGAGGTGCAAATTTATTCGAACGAAAATGGTTTATCATCTAATTATGTGTATGGAATTCAACAAGACAACCAAAACCGATTTTGGATAAGCACCGAAAATGGTCTGAACTGCTTGCGTCAAACGAATGGTCAATTGCATTCGAACATCGAAATTGAAGGGTTGCCCGGAAATACATTTAACTTTCTAGCATACGAGAAATGCCGCAGTGGTCGTATGATTTGGGGCACACCTAATGGTGTATTATCCATTGTGCCCGAAGATTTCAGAAACTCAGATTTGTCGAGCATACAACTTAAATTTACTGCTTTCAATCTTTTTTACGAGAAAGTTACGACCCAAACACCCGAAACACCCCTGAAAACTCCTATTGACGAAACCACGGAAATAGAACTCTCCAATTCGCAACGTTCGTTTTCATTTAACTTTCTCGATATCAATAATTTTTCGCATGCTCAAACATTTTATAGCTGGCGACTCAAAGGTTTTGAGAAAGACTGGTCGAAACCATCGACAAATCACAGTGCCGTATATACGAACGTACCTTCAGGTAACTTTGTTTTTGAATTAAGAGCATTTAAACACGGGAATAAGAATTTTACAGCTCGCACGGTTCAAATTGTTATTCATCCTCCGTTCTGGGCTACCTGGTATGCATTTGTTATTTACTTTATGTTCCTGCTTGCTATGGGTTATTTTGTTTTTAAATACTCCAAAAACAAATTAGAAGCACGAAATTCAGAAGAAAAAATTCGCTTTTTTGTGAATATGGCTCACGATGTGCGAACTCCAATCACCTTGGTAAAAGCTCCGCTAAACGAAATAGAAAACGAATCGCTCAGTGAAGATGGACGCTCTGCCCTGTCGCTTGCACAACGCAATTTGGACAAACTCTTTAATCTGATTACACAGCTTCTCGATTTCCAACGCATAGAAAATAATTCCATGCAACTTTCGGTTGAAGAAACCAGACTTAACCATTTTATTGGAGACATTACCGAGAATTTTATTTTGCCTGCTAAAGAAAAAAACATTAGTTTGGATGTTGTGCTGCCTCATAGTGAAACCATTGTTTGGATTGATAGAAAAAAAACAACGTTGATTATTGATAATTTACTGTCGAATGCTTTAAAATATACAAACCAAAACGGTAAAATTCAAATCAAAATTGATATAGAAAATGTTAACTTGTGTATCGAGGTGGCAGACGATGGTGTTGGCATTCCAATAATAAACCAAAAACATCTTTTTGAACGGTTTTACAGAGCACAAAATGTATCGAATTCCAAAGAAACTGGTAGTGGCATCGGACTTATGCTTACCAAAAAATTGGTTGTTTTGCACATGGGGAAAATTACATTTAATAGTGTAGAACGCTTGGGGACAACGTTTAGGGTAGAGCTACCTTGTTTTCGCGATGCTTATAGACAGTCGGAAATTATTATTAATAGTTTCGATGAGGCAAAACACGATGAATCTGAGCCAAATAAACCCGAACAAGCCTACAAAATACTACTAGTGGAAGATAATGACGAGATACGAGCTTATTTGTCAAAGCAACTTAGGAATGAATATGAAGTAATGGAAGCTCCTAGTGGCAACGAAGCACTCGAAATGATAAAAAATAATGCCCCCGATTTTATTCTTTCGGACATTATGATGCCCGGAATTTCGGGATTTGATTTGTGCTCAATTTTAAAAAGCAATACCGAAACAAGTCACATACCGCTTATTTTAGTATCATCACTTTCAGAGCGAAACGATATTCTGAAAGGGTTGAGTCTGGGAGCCGACGATTACATTACCAAGCCTTTTGATATGAAAATATTGCAATCGAAAATAAAGGCCATTATCAAAACACGTAATTTGTTTAAAAGTAAATATATAGCAAAAACGGTTAATGAGGAAGAGTTCAGTACTATTAACGAAAAGGACAAAGTTTTTATTACTAAGGTAATCAGCTTAATAGAAGACAATTTGGTTAACGAATCGTTTGCCATCGAAAATTTAGCAGTAGAAATGGCTATGAGTAGAACTGTATTTTACAAAAAAATGAAATCGCTTACCAATGAAAATCCAAAAGATTTCATAAAAGAAATCCGAATGAAAAAAGCGGTTGTATTGATACGCGAAAAAAAATACCAGATCAACGAAATTGCCTATTTGGTTGGTTTTTCGAATCCGAAGCATTTCAGTACTTTTTTCAAAAAATACTACGGTGTGAGCCCCAGCAATTATGTGAATGATGAAAATTAGGCGTTTATGAAAACCACCATTTTGAATTCTAATGTTGGGGACAATTTAAACGGAACTTTGAGTATTTCAATATAAAAAAAGGACTATCCCAGCAATGTGTGATAGTCCTTTTTTATAGGCAATTGTAGGCTAATCCCTTATTGAATTACAAATTTTCTGATGTCAGATTTGATATTTGCTGAATTAAACTTAACCATATAAATCCCTTTAGCTAAATTTAGATTGATTTGCTTAGCATTCAGGGTTTTTAATACCTGCAAACCTTGTACATTAAACACTTCAAAAGTTCCTGATTCAGGTGAAGATATCGTGTTGTTATGAATGATCAATTTACTGGTTTGAGTTTGAATTAGTTTTGTTGTAGTGCCTCCACCAAGAGTTACATCGTTCCAATTTGTACTAAAACGAAGCCCTGAAATTTGAGCACCTAAAAACGGCTGCTGATTGATAACCAAGGCCTTTATGCAATCTAAATTTGATATATTGAACTCTGTAATGGTAGATGTTGATACAGGTTCGGTGGCGCCAATAGTTGGGTTTGCAAAAAGTGTAACAGTAGCAGCACCATTGGCAGTGCCTGCAGGTGAACTTGCAGTAGTTATTTCGTACTTGAAAACAATTAAATGAGTGGTATTGTATGCCAGTGGTCCGATACTTGGTGAGCCTGAGCCACTAACCAATGATTGTATCTGAAAGTTGCCAGCGGTTGCACTTGCTTTTAGTTGGATTCTACCCCTAGTTCCACCAGAAGCTATTCCGTTAATAAAATTTGTCAACAATACATATCCAGCTGGTGCAGTAGAAACATTGATCAAAAAACTTAAATAGTAGGGATTTCCTCCTCCAGGTAAGTCTGCAGCTGCTCCAGTAAATTGATAAAATGATGTTCTAGCAGCAGTAATAGTGGATAATAATGTCATTTTTTTACCTGCTTCATTATCAACATAATTCGAATATAATAAATCATTCGTACTTATTGTTGGACTTGCACCGTTAGCTGTTCCGGCTAAATACCAGGTGTTCACAGCAGCTGCAGCACCAGTTTCCAAATCTGTTCCGTTTGCATTAACGGCAGAAACTGCAAAAAACTTCGTGTAATTAACAGGTAATGTTACCGCTGCGTAGTTTGCAAGTGAACCTACACAAAACACACAAATGGCTAAAGCCTTGAGGGAATTTTTTTTCATTAGATTTTTTTTTAAAAAATTATTATTATTTTATTTAGAAATCACTTTAGTAGTATATTTGTCTTTTTCTGACTGTAACAAAACGATGTATAAACCTTTAGGCAGGCTAACATTCAGGCTATTGGTTTTTTCGCTTTCAAGGTTTTTTTGCAGTAAGACTTGTCCCTGCGGATTATAAACAGACAGTAAACATTGCCCCGAAATAGCATTCAAATTTACCCTCCACTCATTTGCTGAAACAACAGCAACAGTAAGTTTCTTCATTTCAGGAGTCGAAAGAGCATTTGCACCTGCCAATGTCACCACATTGTCCCAGTTTGAACCTATTCGAAGTCCTGCAATCTCCGCATTCAGACCGGATTGTTGATTGATAGCAATTCCTTTGATGCAGTCCAAACTAGTAATGCCCGATTCAGTTTTAGTTGCACTAGCATCAGGTTCGCTATTGCCAATTATAGGATTAACAAATAGAGAGGTAGTTGCTTCTCCCGCAGTCGCACTTGCCACTGTAATTTCGTGCTTAACGACAACCAGGTAGGTCGTGCCAAATGCCAAAGTAGATGGGTAATAAGTTGATGAACCTGTGAGCGATGCCGCAAGTTGGTAACCTGCTCCAATAGGCATTATATTCAATCGACCACGTTGTCCGCCTGTATTTGAGTTTGCAAATGAGATCAGCGTTACTCCCGAAGCGGTTGGCGGGGTAATAATCTTTAGAAGAAAGCTCAAATAATAAGTCCCAACTGTTAAATCGGAAGACGATGAAGTAAGGTAAAATAAGGAAGTACGCTGTGCGGTAATATCCGACAATACTATCTTTTTGCCAATATTGTTGTCGATATAATTTGAGTAGCTTAAGTCGCTGCTACTAATAGCAGGATTTGTGCCATTGGCTGTGCCGGCAAGAGTCCAGGTGTTAGCAACTGAAGTGTTTCCAGTTTCGAGTGCCGTTTCACCACTTCCTACAGCTGATGGAGCAAAAAATGTAGTATAATTTAATGGAAGTATAACTGTTTGAAGCAATGAAGCATCCGAATTACTAAAATTTGTGACATTACCCACAGCAGTTACTGTATAGGTGTAAGCAAGAATATTTTGTAGACTTGTAACAATTCCTGTCGATGACGATTGACCTGATACATTTAATGTTTTTACCATCGACCCATTTTGATAAACCTTTATATCGTAACTCAAGGCATTTTGTACAGGTGTCCAGTTTACTGTAAATCCAGTGGAATTTACCATTGTAGCCGATGAAACGGTTGGCGTGGTAAGCTTTGGACCACCAACTAATTTTACCACATCTTCCCATGCATTGCTCATGCGCAACCCAGCAATTTCGGCTGCTACCCCAACATTTTGACTAACTACCATTGATTTTATACAATCTAAGCCAGTAACAGCGGCTGTTTCAGTGGCAGTTGCATTAGCAGTTGCAGGCTCAGCAGCTCCGAGCGGAGGATTTACAAAAATGGAAGTTGTGCCTGAACCTACAGTAGCACTAGCAAGGTCAATTTTATGTTTTAAAACAATTAGTTTAGTCACACCTAATTTTAGAGTGTCTGCTGTATAATAATTTAAAGGAGATCCATCAATTGTGGCACCAAGAATATACCCTCCTGTTACAGCCTTTATATATAATCTGCCACGCAATGAACCTCCTACACTTGCATTTCCAAAAGAGATTAAATTTAATGCACTCCCTGTTACCGAACTAACGTTTAATAGAAAGCTCAAATAATATGGGCCGGAAGTTAAATCTGTAACTGCGGAAGTAATGTAAAATGCTGAAGTTCTTGCAGTAGAACCACTAACCAGCGAAGCCAACGAAATCTTCTTTCCGGCATTGTTGTCGATGTATCCCGGATAACTTAGGTTGTTATCAGCTATAGTGGGACTAACTGCATTCGTCCCAGCATTACCCATTGCCCATGTTCCCACTGCGGCAGCATTTCCTGTTTCGACTGATGTGCCATTGCTATTCATAGCAGATGAAGTGAAAAAAGAGCTATAATCTACCGGAAAAGCAACAGCCGCACTGGCTACCACCCATGATACTAAAAAGGATAAAATTACTAATGTAAATTTTCTCATGTTGTTTGCGTTTTAAATTTTAGTTTGATGATACAAATATACTATAAGACTTCAGATTTGATGTTTCTGTTTTATCGCAAAATGTTTCTATTTTGGCTTTTTGGCAATTTATTTTTTAATGACTATCTGTTTGTACTTGCTATTTATTTGAATAAGATAGACTCCTGCTCGAATTCCTGTTAAATCAATATTGTTTTTAGTGATTTCGAAAAATGACCTGATTATTTTTCCCTGCATATCGATAATCTGACACGACAGCATTTTTTCGTTTTCGGGAAGTTGAACGTTTAAATAATTAGTTGTAGGATTCGGAAATATTATCAAATTGTCTGTTGCCAAAACACTCAATCCATTTAAAGTATTTTTATTCACCGTCAATGTTTTATTTACATTCGCAGCAGCCAAATAATTTGTGTTTCCACCCTGCGAAGCGGTTATGGTCGTGCTACCAACACCTGTCAGGGTTATTTTATTGCCCGAAACTGTTGCAACTGCTGCATTCGAACTTGTATATGTAATGGCTAATCCCGAGGTAGAATAGGCAGTCAGAAAAAATGGTTCGTTGCCATAAGTTTTAATCGGCACCTCGAAATAGATGGTTTGCGAAAGCGGTTTTGCAGCTTGTCGGGCAAGTCGTTTGCTGAGTTGGTCGGCATAAAGCGATACGGGCAGCAGTGTAGCACCCGTTCCAATTCCTTCCGAAAAATCTACTGGATTACAATCGAACACATCATTTCCCCAACCAGCAACATTGGTGTTTCCAGGAGTCAGCACCTTATTTGCTGCACCACTCGTACCGATAACATAACCGTTACCGTATTGCTGCGATTTTATCAATACGGTTTGACCTGCCAAGTAACTTTGACCGATTGTATTCCATATCACACATTCGGTTGAGGTATAACCGTGGTTCATTCCATCTTTGTATGGTCGATAAAAAGCTTCTATTAAGTCCTTATTCATTGTGAGATTATCAATCAGGTTTGCTTGGCTAAACCACATGTGAAAATCGGTACTCCATCTTACATTTTCAGATTTACAACGCCACAAAACATTTCCATTTGTAGCAGGACCTTTAAAATCGAAATTATGCCTATTGTAGTTTCCGTAACAATCTTTAATCAAACAGTCGTTGGATTGTTCGATACAAAAACCGTAACCATTTCCGCCACCACCTTTGTACTGAGGTTTCTGTGCTGTACACGAATCAATAGTTACAAACCGGCTATTCAGAATAATAAAAGCATTAGACACGGAGTGAATGTCTGAAACATTTTGGGCAGGGCGATAAGTGGAAATATTTTTAGCCCAACAATTTACAACATTTTTAAATTGAATTACATAACTTGCATGCACCTGATAAGCAGCTGTACCAATAGAATCATAAGCATTATCTCCAAAAGTGGTCAAATTGGACTGGCGACACCCAATGGAAAAGTTTTCGACTCCGCATTCGGTAATAAGCGTTGAGCGAACAGCCCTGCCCACCATTGCTGTATCACGCAATTTAAAAAAGTACCGTGTGGGCGCATCAATTATCAATTGATTTTTGGCCGCATCTATACCTTTGATATAGCGATAAATGGTTGGACCACTAAAATCACCTGGTTGCCATACTGCATTGGCTTTGTGTTCATCAATAAAACCCTGCGTCAAGTCTGAGGTTATTTTTACCCAATCGCCAACAGAGAAATTTGAAACAGAAACTACAGGTATCGTATCGGTTGGAGACAATAAATCTTTGGTAATTTTGGTGTACGTAGATGATGTTGGATAATATATTCCACCTGAAGAATTTCCAATACTTATAATTTCTATATCTCTTATATCTGCATTATCATTGTAAATGTAGGTTTTATTAATGCCTGCCCCACGTAAAACTGTATATGGGTATTTTATGCTAATACCATTTGCTTTGGCAGCAGACACATTGATACGATAGGTGCCTTGTGGTAAATACAATACGCCACCGCCAGCTTTTCCTATGTCATCTAAAGCTGTTTGAATTTTGTCACGAACATCCGTTTGTCCTGTATTGTCGGCACTATAGGGCGCTTTGGTAATATCCACTATGTTTTGAGTAATTACCGGCAAAGCCGTTTCGCCACGATGATATCCAGCATACGAAAAATCGTGCAGAAACTGTCCAGAGGCATTTTTGTAGCCTGGTGTCCAAGTATCGGGATACAATGAGCTACGCCAAGCAAACACTTGACCAAAAGTCTGAAAAACGATTATATATACTAAGAGGTAACGTATGCGCATAATTTAAAATAGTTTAAATGAGTTTTGAGATTTCCCGTTTATTAATTTCAATTCTAATTTTCAAATCGACATAGTGTATGAGGTATTCAGGTCGAAAAGCAAAATGCAGTTCAAACAACTGAACAAAAAAGATATGTTGATTATACATTATATAAGTTGGGATATTTAATATTATTGCTTAGTTTTATTTATTGCTTTTGACCCCCAAACCCCCAAAAAGGGGGCTCTAAGACCAAGATTTTTATTTTTAGAATATGCAAATATCACTCTTTCTCCCCCATTTGGGGGTTGGGGGGTAGATAAAATTTCAACTTATATAATCCCTATTATAAAATTCATTTCGAAGTTTTAATAGTTAAGTAACAGATTATTTCCCAAAATACTCAAACCAATCGAAATTGGCGTAATTTTTACTTACAACTCCATTCGACGAAGTATACATACCCAACATCGTTCCGGTAAAACGACCTGCGGCATCAATACCGAGGAAACGTCCGTCAACATTTTCGGAAACAGAACTCCAGTTTTTGCCATCAACAGAATATTTGAACGTATAAAATACTCCTTCAGCATTGATTTTCAGAAAAACACTTTTATTATGTATTGGAACTATTTCTTTAAATGACAGCTCTTTATTATCCAACATAGCATTCTTAATCAGCAAAATACCTGTTTTGTTGTTTTTGGTGGCTAAGGTGAACTTAAAGTAGTAATCCTTATCACGTTCTACCACCAAGCCGGCTTCTTCCCCTTCTTTTTGAGGGGTAAATTGCATGCTGGCTGTAGCACTGAAGTTTTTATGTTCTTGACGTTTACCAATAAATGACGGATTGAGTGCTTCGTTGATAGTTTCAGGGCGCAGCTGTATGCTCAAAAAGCCTTTCTTTTGAGACAGCGACCACCATTCGGTGCGGGGCGTACGGATAAACGTCCACTCTTTTCGCAATTCTTTACCCTCAAATTCGTCTTTGGCTGGCAATTGCACAGGAACAAATTCTTTGAGGTTTGGTCGGGTATGAGTTAGCTCAGTTCGTCCAATTTTGCCTTTTGGATTTACCACCGGCCACGTTCCGCTCCAATCAACAGGTGCCATAAACGTTTCGCGTCCAAGAATATGATTTACACCACCATAAGGGCGTTTACCCAAAAATACCATCCACCATTCTCCGTTTTGAGTTTCGACCAAATCGGCATGTCCGGTGGTAGTAATGGCATTTTCGCGTGGCAAATCGCGGTGGGTAAGGATAGGATTGGCAGGGTTCAACTCATAAGGACCGAACACCTTGTCTGATTTCCAAATAGAAACAGCATGGTTTTGTCCTGTACCGCCATGAGCAATCATAACATAATACTTACCATCTTTTTTATAAAGATGTGGTGATTCATAATTATTTAAACCCGATTCAATTCCACCATCAAGCGTTCCTTTTTTGTAATACTCAGACCCATCGAGTACTTCTGCACGTTCGCCTATTAATTTCCAGTTCTGAATATCCAGTTCCTGAATCCAAATATTTCGATGAGCCGGATAAACTTGCGTTTTTGGTTTGGTATTTCCTGTATAATACACTTTCCCATTATCGTCAAAAAATAAATCGGGGTCTATGCCCGAAGCATTTGCAATCCAGTGCGGTTCCGACCAAGGACCAGCCGGGTTGGTGGCAGTGCATATAAAATTACCTCGCGGCACTCCTTTTATTTTTACATTGGCAAGTGTAGTAATCATGTAAAAAATACCTTTGTTGTAACGGATGGTCGGCGCATAAATACCACCCGAACAATCCATACTGTCTAAATTCAATTGTGATGGTCGGCTCAACACATGTCCAATCATTTCCCAATTTACCAAATCTTTGCTATGATACACTGGCACTCCCGGAAAGTACTCGAACGTTGAGGTAACTAAATAAAAATCGTTACCAGCACGACAAATACTCGGATCGGGATTGAAGCCAGGTATAATGGGATTAGAATACTGAAGTTTTGTATCCTGTGCTGTAATGGCTACGAATGTAGCTAGTAACAACAAAAACGAAAGCAAAAGAGAATGATTTTTCATTTTTAAATTTTAATAATTATTGTTTGTCAACTAGTTTAATATCGTCAATATATATGATCAATTCTGGCGATTGAGAGGCGATAGTAGTTTTTTTATCCACTTCAAAAATGAAGCTTGGGTAATCTGTCATTAACGAAACGATGGACGAAAAGTCAAATTGTACTACCTGCCAGTCGTTGGAAGCTGGAACATTTGCTGTTACAATTTTAAAATCATCTTTCGTTGTTTTATCCATGTCAGGATAAATGCGAACACCTACCTGACCACCGACAGTGTTCAAAATTTTGATCTCCACAATACATTTGGTTGCCGTAAACGGAATTTTAAACGATTGGGTACGTGCACCTCTGAACGCAATACGACCTGCCCATTTGTTGTCGGTAAGTGTATCGCAAACAGCACGATCAATTTTTAAAACTTTGCTACTTGGGTTAATTCCAGCTTTGTTTGGATTGTCGACAACCCCAATTTGAACCATTTGAATATTATGCGCCCGCCATTGCGAAACAGAACTGTAAATGCCATCGCCAGTTTTAGGAGATAGTTTATGACTTTCGAAATCTTCGGATAATGGTTGTGCAGCGAAAGCCGATAATGAGAGAATTGCAAAGACTGCTGTGATCAATTGTTTTTTCATGTTTTTTTTGTTTTTAAAGTGTTGATAATTAGTTTGTTTTTTATAATATTGTTTATTCTTCAATCTATTTTCAAAATCAGTTTTTAAATTTCACACAAAAGGTCGTTACACTATATGCAGGCAAGTTGATAGGTTGTTCAATCTTCAAAGCCTCTTTTTCCTGTTTCCATTTTAACTTTTGCTTACTTCCCAACATCGTAACCGATACAATTTTTTTATCACCTAACTTTGAATCCATTCCCAACGATTTTAATTGAATGCCCGCTACTGGATGCTCCATGCAAAAGGCATACACATTTCCGTTTTTGGTGGTATATCTTATGTCGGTTGTTTGGTATTTTCGCACATCTTTTACTCCTCCAAATTTACCGCCATCTTGTTTTGTTGTGGTTGATGGTCCTTCGCCATACACTTTCCATGGACGTGTGCCGTATATTGCTTCACCGTTGTCTTTTGTCCAGCGTGCAATTTCTTCTAGAATTGTCAGCACATCTGCTTCCAGATCACCTTCGGGAGTTTGAACTACATTCAACAATAAATTTCCGTTTTTGCTCACAATGTCCACTAGCATTTGCGTTACTTGATTCGATGTCAGGTATTTCTGACCTGTTCGGTAATACCAATCGCCAATAGAGGTGTCGGTTTGCCAAGGAAATTCGCTAATGGAGTCCATAGCTCCTTTTTCGATGTCCTGTACAAAACGGTTTCTGGAAGGTTCTTTGCAAGTATAAACAGCTTGCAGATTACCCTTGTTTTTTTCCATATTACTGTTGTAGTAATGCGCAATGAGTGTACGACCAACCTGATTTTCGAATGGAATTTTACTGTCGGAATACACTAAATCAGGCTTATACATATCAACCAGTTCTTTAATATTGTCGTACCATTCCCGTTGCCAAACAGGATTTTTCGTCATCCAGCCAGTGTCGGTAGAATCAGCTTTTTCGTGGTACAAACCCGCATATTTCGGGTCGTTGCCATCGTAGGGTACTCCTTTTTTGTCGCCCGAAAGATCCGATTTATGAGCCGTTTGAAACCAGGTATAACTGGCAGCCAGATGTTCTGAAACACCAAATTTCAATCCCTGCTTTTGAGCTGCTTGTTGCCATAATGCAACTACATCTTTTTTCGGTCCCATATTCACCGAATTCCATTCGTGCAGTTTTGAGTTCCAAAGGAAAAAATTGTCGTGATGTGTTGCCATGCTCACAAAATACATGGCACCAACTCGTTTGTAAAGCTTCATCAACTCATCAGGGTTCCAACGCTCAGCCTTCCAAAGTGGAATAATATCTTTGTAACCAAACACCGAAGGATGTCCGTAATTATTTAGGTGATACATATAGTCTGGTTGAGCTTTTTCGGATGGTTTTTTTGTATTACGATCCATAAAACCTGGACCTTCGTACATTCTACGGGCATACCAATCACCCTGACGAGGTACTGCCTGTGGACCCCAATGTGCCCATATTCCGAATTTTGCATCGCGAAACCAATTAGGGTACTGGTATTTTGCCAGCGATGAATTCGTTGCATCAAATTTCCCTGATGTAAATGGAAGGTCATTGTTTTGTGCAAAAGTAACTGCAACAAATGTTAGGAAACACAACGCGAATGTGATAAATCTTAATTTTGACATATTGAAAATAATTTCATTTAATTATAAGAAATTGTTTTTTTGAGCAAATCCTTGTCAACAGAAGAACCACCAACCATAATTTCAAATTCTCCCGATTGTATTCCGAAATTCATTTTCTTATCAAAGAAAGCAAATTTTTCGGGTGAAATAGCAAATTCTACTTTTTTTGTTTCACCCGGTGCTAATGTTACTTTGCAAAAATCCTTTAATTCCTTCACAGGGCGAGTTGGTGAGCTATAGATGTCCTGAATATATAACTGAACAACTTCAGTTCCGATTGTTTTGCCCGAATTTTTAATATTGACACTTACATTTACCAATTCATTTTTCGAATAGGTAGATTTCTCAATTTCTAAATTTCCATATTCAAAAGTTGTATAGCTCAGCCCAAAGCCGAATGGATAAAGCGGCGTACTTTCACCATCGATATACGGGTGGTAATATTGCGATTTTTTATGGTTATAAATCATCTGAATCTGACCTTCGGAACGTGGAATGCTTACCGGCAGTTTTGCCGATGGATTTACTTTTCCTGTCAGAATATTCGCAATTGCTCTTCCGCCAAACGAACCAGGTTCCCATGCTTGCACAAGTGCAGTGGCTTTTTCGGCAATTTCGGGTAATGCTAATGGGCGGCCACCAACCAGTACAACTACTACTGGTATGCCGGTAGCTTGTAATCGGCTAAACAATTCGCTTTGGTCGCCAAGCAGACCGAGCGACATGCGGTCTACGTTTTCGCCCGAAGTTTTGTTTGCGTCATACCGCAACGGATTTTCACCAAGAACTAAAATGGCGAGGTCGCATTTTTTTGCTTTTTCAACAGCCTCGTTCATTTTAGCAGTATTTGTAAGTTGTACATTCGGGTTCATTTCCACAAAGTTGATACTTCCTTTCGAAAAAACCTCTTGTAGTCCTTCGAGCACAGTTATAACATTTTCGGCTGGTTGTTGAAGTGTCCAGTCGCCAAGCAGGGCGTCGCTGTTAGCATTAGGTCCTGTAACTAAAATATTTTTGTACTTTGCTAAATCGAGTGGTAAAATGCCCTTATTTTTAAGTAAAACAATCGACTTTTCGGCAGCTTCGAGTGCAGTTTGCTGATGTTCTTTTTTGAAAAATGTTTTCTTTGCTACGTTGATGTCAATAAGCGGATTTTCGAACAGACCAAGTCGGAATTTTGATTCTAAAATTTTGTAGCAAGCCTCGTCGATACGTTTTGGGTCAAGTCGCCCACTTTTTACATGCGCCACCACCGATTCCAAAAAATCGGGTCCGTGCATGTGCATATCAATTCCAGCTTGTACGCTTTCGAAATATGCCTCGTTCACATCCGATAAATAACGATGAATGGAAACCATGCGCTCAATGTCCATCCAATCGCTCACAATGAAACCATCGAATTTATATTCGGTACGAATAATGTCGTTCATAATCCACGAATTGGCATGGCATGGAATGCCGTTCAACTCGTTGTGTGCAGCCATAATCGAAAATACTTTTGCCTCTTTTATGGCAGCCAAATAGGGCGGTAAATGAACTTCGCGCAGCGTATGTTCCGACACATCCATGGGCGAAGCATTGGTGCCATTAATAGGTTGACCGCCGGCAATAAGATGCTTGGCGCACGCTAATACTTTGTCGGTTCCCGAAAAATTATCGCCCTGAAAACCCAGAATAGTGGCAACACCCATACGCGAAACCAAATAAGGATCTTCGCCGAATGTTTCGCCAATTCGCCCCCAGCGTGGGTCGCGGGCTATGTCGATATTGGGCGTAAAAGTCCACTGTGAGCCACTTGCGCGCATTTCTACTGCTGTTTGAATGCTCATTTTTTTCACCAAATCGGTGTCGAACGACGAAGCCTGACCAATAGGCGTAGGATAAACGGTAGCACCGGCGCACATGGCATTTCCGTGTATGGCATCAATGCCAATAATAAGCGGGATGCCCAACTTGCTTTTGAGCGCCAGCGTTTGCAGGTAGTTCGATTCCTCAGGAGTAACCACATGCAGGTACGAGCCAACCATGCCGTTTTCGGTCAGTTTTATCAAGTTATCAACACTCAGATTTTTGTAAAAGCCATTGGCATCGTTGTTTTCCTTCACTTTCCCTTTAAAGTGTTCTTCGGTTTTGCGCATGTGTTCAATGCCCACATACTGACACATTTGCGCCACTTTTTCCTCCAATGTCATACGCGACATTAGGTCGTTTACTCTTTCTTTTACAGTTAATGTTGCGTTCTGATACGGCATTTTAACTTTTGTTTGTCCTTGTGAAAACAAACTTAAAAACAAGAACACAATCACTATCGGAGATGTTTTTTTGATGTACATTGTAACTAATCTTAATTTTATTTTTTTGCTGCTTGATTTTTAATTCTAACTTTTCGCTTTTCAAGCTGGTCGAGGTACAGCGACTGCGGAACAAGCGTTTCACCCTTCGAAATGCCTTCAGTAAAATCTTCTGGAGCGGTATTGAATTCTATTTTTCCTTTTATTCCGCTTACAGGTGTGGTTAAAACAGCCGACGATTTGCCAGAAGTTCCAATTACATATCCATTGCCAAACTGCCGTGAGTCAATCAAATAATTGGACGATTTGTGCTTTTGTAAACCAATAGTATTCCAGAAAACGCTTTGGGTGGTAGAATACATGTGCATTGCACCACCTGAGCCGTAAGGGCGAAAGGATGCATCTAAATAATCACCATCGGCTACAAACGAATCAAAAAGATTAGCCATGCTGAGATGCATGTGAAAATCACTTGCTAAGCGAGGGTCTTTAGATTGGCAACCGTAAATTACATTTCCATTCGAAACCATAAGTTTGAAATCATAATTGTGGCGTCCGTTTTCGGCATAGCAGTTTTTCAGCAAGCAATCATTTGACATTAGACAATACATATATCCGTTACCACCTTCGCCATTGTACTGACTTTTCTGAAAATTACAACTTTCTACAGTTACAAATCGTGAATTGTTCAGTGATAGACAGTTTGAAAGTACATGAATATCCAGCGTGTTTTCTGCTGGTTTATAGGTTGATACTGATTTAACCCAGCAATTCTCTACATTACGAAGTTCTATAACTTGCGAACTATGCACTTGATAGGCTCCAGTTCCTGGCGCATTATATTCATTGTCATTAAAGCCTTGTTCGGCATTCTGAACGTTACCAATCGCAAAATTTTCAAGTCCAGATTCTGAAAGTGTTACTCTTATTTTATAAACACGAGCCATATCTCTGGTTTTGAGGTAATAGCGGGTAGGCACATCTATGAGAATCGAATTGTTTTTTTTATCAATATCTTTTATTTCTCTGTAAAACGTTGGTCCGCGTAATGCCTTCCAGAAATTCAAACATCCATGCTCAGCAGCAAATTCGTCAGTAACATCAGACGTGATGCAGATTCTATCTCCTATTTTAAAAGAATTTACATCCTGTAGTGGAATACGCTGTGTTGGTTGATCTACATCTTTTGCCAAGGCAACTGCATTGTCTTCGGGTTTACTCCAATTGTTATTTTCGGGTGCTACAAGCAATACAATTTTACTTCTGAGATTAGTAGTTATACATTTCAAAAAACTTTTCGAAGCACCTTCTCCTCTCAAAACGACATTGCTGTAACGGATAATGATTCCGTATTTTTTGTTTTCAGGAACAGAAATTTTATATTCGCCTTCTGGCAATAAAACAACCCCTCCGCCTTGTTTGCCTGCCATATCAAGGGCTTTTTGAATAGCTTCCGTCGCATCGGCCTGGCCACTTTTATCGGCATTATAAGGCGATTTAGTCACATCAATTACATTGTTCTTGCGATTTGGAATTTCATCCAAACCACTGTGATAACCAGCGTAGGAAAAATCATGTAAGAAACGTCCTTCTTTGTCTGAAAAACCTGGTGTCCAATTGGCAGGATACAAGCTGCTGCGCCAGCTTTGACCAAAAGCTACCGATAAATTTATTACAAGAAACAAACTAACCCACTTGTAAATCTTCATATTTTCACCGTTTTTTAAAATTGATAAATTAATATTAGTTTAATGGCTGAATTTTTTTCTTAGCACGTATTTTACCGTAATAGTAGATAGTGTAAACCTTCGAATTAGAAACGCCATAAGCAATAATCTGATAATAATCGTTACCAAGCGAAAGGATGGTTACTTTTTTACCAACTTGTCCGCTAATGCTGTATTTGTATGCAAGTGTTTGCGTCAGAGTATCGGTTCTCATAATCATTTTTGCATTGATAGCTGTACACAAAGGCTTGTTCGTGGTGGCAAGAGTCGTCTCAGCAGCAAGCGTATAGGCATAATTCAACACCCTGTCGGGTTTACTGTCCAACCCAAGCGAATCGATAAGCGAGATTTGTGCATACGAAGCTCCAAGCGGTTGATTTACACTGTCGGGATGGCACTCTTTCGAATACAGATACAGTTCGACACGACGAAAACCTTTTTTGATATACACCGAATCAAGGGTGTTGTTTTCGTAAGGTGCGTAAGCCACATCGGAAATACTGGCACGTTCGTAGCCCAACTTTGAAGTTTCTACTCCGTTTACTTTTAGCTTGTAATCGTACTGATATTCGATATAGCCCGTAGAAGGTGTATCCGTGTTTACCTGCGTAGTTTCGCACGACAACATACTAATTATCAGAAGCAGAAAACCTAAAATTTCATATTTCGTTCTCATTATTTGATTTTTATTATTTGTTTATTATTAATTAGTTTATCTCTTACCAACCTGGATTTTGTAATCCAATATTTGGATTAGAATCGAATTCGGCATTTGGAATTGGGTAAAGCAGGAATCGAACGTTCCATGGAACAATATTAACCGTGTACACACGTCCGCCTTTCCATGTTTTAGTGGCCGTGTCCCAACTTGGTAAAGCTTTTTGGGTCGTAGGTAAATTTGGATAAAACGTTTCCAACCGCCATTGCATCATAGTCATATTTGTGTTCGGATAGCGCATACGCACCATATCGAAAAAGCGTTGACCTTCGCCAACTAATTCCAAACCTCGTTCGTTGAAAACTGCTAAGCGGAAGTTTTCTTTGTCCAATCCTGCTGCTAAATCTAAAGGAGTTGTTCGAGCAGTTCCATTTGTTTGACGGGCACGTTTGCGCAATTCGTTGAAAGAAGTGTATGCCTCGGCAGTGCGTCCAAGTTCATTCAGTGCTTCTGCTTTTATCAGATAAACTTCGGCTAACCGAATCACAAAATAGTCGTTTTCGTTATTTCGTTGGTCGTAACCTTTCGCATCTTTGTATTTATCTAAATAACACATCGACTGGCGTACCAAATCAGAAGCATCAGTAGCAATTGCCGGAAATGTGTTATAGGTTTTTGCCACAGGTGTTGTGGCGGTTGTAAAGCCACTCCAGCCAGTAAGGAATGTAACTTCCGAGCGATAATCCTTTGCGTATTCGCCGGTAAAGTACTGTTCGGCAAACCAAGGTTGCACTTTTAAACCGCCATGTCCGTTTCCTTTTGGCAACAAATTTCCGCTTACGCCCCAACGTTCGCTTGGCTGTGTGTAATAAGCCCATTCAGAGCCTTTTGAGCCTGCAGCCGAAGCAATGGCATCGCGGGTAAACTGAAGTCCATAAATCACTTCCTTGTAAGCGGCTTTTTCTTTGGTAACATCCCACAAGTCGGCATAATTGGAAATAAGCGAATATTCTTTCGAAAGCAAAACGCTATCGGCCCAGTTTGCTGCTTGTTGATAGTTGATTTGTGCATCGGCAGCGCGTCCGTTCAGGTCGCAAAAATTGCCGTAAGTCAGATAAGCCTGAGCCAGCAGTGCTTGTGCTGCGCCTTTTGTAGCACGCCCAAATTCGGTAGCAGGTTGTTTGCTCAATGGCAGACATTTTTCGTTTGTATTTTTAAAATCGCGGAATATTTGTTGGTACACACTATCCACACTTGCACGTTGTTTGTAAAAATTATCACCTGGCTTAGTTGCTTGTGTCGAAATTGGCACGCCACCAAATAAGCGTACTAAATAATAATAGCTGAAAGCTCTAATAAATGTCATTTCGCCATTAATACGGGTCTTGAAAGCAGTGGATAATGTGGAAGCATCTACGGCTTCTTTGGCTGAATTTGCTTTGTTTATTCCACCAAAAAGATTCGTCCAAGTGCCCGTAACATAAGTGTCCGATGATGTAAAAAGGCGATTTATCCAAACACCGGCAGCATTATTTCCAACCGTGCCCGTAAATGCAAACTCATCGCCCGAATAAAGCATCAAGCCGGCAGCCGACGATTTAAACGATTGAAAATCCTGGAAATTGGCGTAAACACCATTTACCACAAAGGCTGCGTCAGCTTCGTTTTTTATAAAACCGTCGGTAGTGGATACCCCATAAAGTTGCTCGTCGAGCGAACATCCGCTTTGCAGTAAAACGAAAGCAAGCAGTAAAGCGGTTATGATTTTATTTTTGATCATTGTATTGTGTTGATTTTTACGTTATAAACTCAAAGGAAATAAAGCACTTAACAAATTATATTTGGCATAATCGTTGGGCAAAGCGGGTAGTATGTTCAATTTCAACACTTCTTTTGCCTCCGGAATACGGGAAGAAGCTTGCCAAAATGGGTCGAACATTTTTTTATGCTCTACACTTTCGCGGAATTCCCATTTCTTAGTTCCGTTAAGGTAAGGATAGGTAAACCGGAATGCATTTTTGATGCTTCGATTATCCGCCGACTGATAATTCCACAAATCTACGTTTGCTTTTTCGGCCACCAACGCCAAGCGGGTGAAGGCATCCAAATTTACGCAAGTATAATGAAACGAACCTGCACGGGCTAACTCGCGTGGCATCGAACCGTCGGGATCTATTTGTACGTCAATACGTTTGGTTTTGGCTTCGGTGAAAAGTTTCCGTGCAGCTGCGGTATCGTTTACAAAAAGCAATCCTGTACCCAATGTTATGTCGTACGAAACGCCATGGTTGTTCAATTGTATCGATTCCTCCTTGCCGTTTTTGCTTTCCATAAGCCATTTGTTAAACTGCACATACCAATTTTGAAGGGCTTTGTTGTCTTTGTCCGACCATTCGCCCGAAAATTTCAACATACCCACACAGTTAAGTACGTTAGCAAATCGCTCAGCATCGAGAATGCCGTAACACGAACCCCAGCCGCGTTTCAGGTCGTTAGGTACAAATTGTGCACGTTCCATGTTCGGATTCATAAAGGTTTCCTTGTTTATAAACCAAACTTTCAGTTGTTCGGCTGCTTTTTGTGCGTATTCTTTTTTGTTGGTAAACCACCATGCCATTGTCAGATAGGTTATGCGGTTAATCATTTCGGCGCGCACCGGAAAGTCAAATTTATTCTGAAATTCGATATTGAATTTACCATCAATGCGTTTCCAAGGATTATTTTCGTTGGTAGTATCGGGCCAAAAATAAATGGACGAACTCACGTAATCGTGCGGGTCGGCTTTCGAGATGCGCAAGGCATATTCTGATTTATCGGTAACAGCTACAGCACTTTCGGAGAGCATTTTGTCTGCTTTTTTCAGAATGTTAGCTGCTGTTTTCGATATCGAAGCATCGCCGCTCAACGCTTTTTGGCGGGCATCAACCAACAGTTTTGCATCCCAAGTATATACTTTTGGCAATTCAGCATTTTTTTGAGCCGAAAGTGTTATTGAGATTAGAAGTATCAGAAATAATATATTTTTCATCTGTTTATTTTATTAATTTGTTAGAAATTTACATTAAAACCTGCCGAAAATGTTCTGTATTGAGGTATTGTTCCCAAATCGACACCCGGAGTGAGCGAATTCTGACCCTGTGCATTTACTTCAGGATCGTAGCCTTTGTATTTCGTAAGCGTTAGTAAATTATTCGCAGTTACAAATAATTTGGCATTTGCAAGTGGTTTAATCCATTTTTTTGGAAAAGTGTACGCTAAAGTCACACTTTTAAGGCGGATAAACGAACCATCTTCAACAAGGAAATTAGTAAATCGTCCTTCGAACGGCAAACTGTTGGCTCGAGGCACCGGATATACATTGCTTGTGCCTGGTCCTGTCCAACGATTGCGGAAAGCTTCCACGCTCACATTCGAACTAGTATTTTTTGTTAATGCATCCAAATAATATCGGTTTACATTTACAATATCCTGACCAATGCTGCCTTGTATAAAAATATTCAGCGAAAATCCTTTCCATACAAAATCGTTTGTAAATCCGAAAATAAAATCAGGATAAGGATTACCAATTATTGTACGATCGAAGCCCGAAATAATGCCGTCGGGTTTGCCATCGGGTCCGCTTATGTCTTCAAATTTAAAACTTCCCGGACGTGGATTGGTTGGATCAACCGGACCGCTGTTTATTTCGTCCTGAGTTTGATAAATTCCATTTATTTTATAGCCATAAAATGAACCAACAGGGTGACCAACTTGTGCAATATGAAGCGGTTGACTGTTCACTACATTGAAGCCTGGTCCTAAAAAACTTTGCATTGTTCCATCAAACTTAAGCACTTTATTCCGGTTTACCGAAATATTTCCATTCACTTTCCACTGAAGTTGTTTAGTTAAAATTCGTGCCGATAAATCAAATTCAAGACCTTGGTTTTCCACTTCGCCCGAATTGGATGCGTATTGTTGATAGCCTGTTGTGGGCGGAATGGGTAAATTTATCAGTAAATTCGATGTGTGTTTGTTGTAATAATTAAAGGCAAAAACAAAACGACTTGATAAAAATGCCATATCCATACCCGCATTAAATTGTCTCGTGTTTTCCCATCCTAAATCGGGATTAGGCATATTGCCCGGATAATACACATTGGTTACCGTTTGGTTAATAACTCCCGTGGTATTATTATACTTCGAAAGTGTTGAACCCACTGCAATGGATTGATTACCCGAAATACCATAACTTGCTCTTAGTTTCAGCTCGTTAAACAGTTCGTTTCGTTTCATAAACCGTTCGTTATGAACATTCCAGCCAAGTGCCACCGATGGGAAAACTTTCCATTTGCGTCCGGGTGCGAGGCGTGTAGATCCATCAGCACGCGAAGTTACGGTAAGAAGATATTTTTTGTCGTAAACATAATTGAAACGAGCCAGCACCGAAGCAAGCGACCATTCGGTCGTTGTGGTTTGAGGTTTGTTTACAATAGTGGAAGTGCCCATATTGTAAAAAGTCATGTTGTCGTTGGGAAAACCACCTGTATTTATGCCGTCGGTGCTTGCTGTCCAGCTTTGCCAAGTGTAGCCTCCTACGGCACTTAACGAATGTTTTTTATTTAAAGTTCGGTAATAATTAATGGTCGATTCCGAAAGATAATCGGAATTGCGAACATTACCATAATAGGCAAAACCCTGATTTTGGTCGCCCAAATAAGTACCCCGTGGCATATAATACTGACGCAAGCCGTTCATTACTTTACCTCCTAAGCGTTGGCGCACAAAAAGAGATTTTGTAAAATAAAAATCCATAAATCCCGATACATTTACCTGATTTGTTCGGGTTTGGTCTTTTGCTTTGGTAATGAGTAAAAGCGGATTGGTGGTGATGCCCGAATTATACAGGGCAATTTCATCGTCGTCGGGGTTGAAAGGTCTGTATATGGGCTGCGAGCGAAGTGCCGAAGCAATAACTGATGCACCCACATTGCCAAATTTCGACGATTGGTTTACGGCTTTGTTAAGGCTCATCTCACCATTGATATTTATGCCAAATTTTAATCTCCAACTTATTTCCCTGTCTAAGTTCAACCGGATTGTACCTCTCTCGTAATTCGTACTTTTCACCACGCCATTCTGATTAAGATAACCCAAAGCTAGCGCATATTTCATTTTTTTGTCACCACCACTGATGTTTAGTTGGTGGTTTTGTGAGAGACCGGTCTGAAAAATCAAATCTTGCCAATTGGTATCGATGCCGGCATATTGACCAATATTATCATTTGAGTATGAAAAACTACCATCGTATTTATCTAAACTTGCTTCGTTAGAATAAGCTAAAAATTCAGCCGTGTTTAACACTGCAATTTTCTTTGGCACATAACTTATATCCGTACGGAATGAATATTCAACCCTATCTTTTCCTTCTTTACCGCGTTTAGTGGTTACCATTACCACGCCGTTGGCACCACGAGAGCCATAAATTGCAGTAGCCGAAGCATCTTTTAAAATTTCAATGGATTCAATATCGTTTGGATTCAAAGCCGAAAGTGCATTCATACCTGGAGTGTCGCCCGAATAGGAAGAATCTGTACCTGTTGTAACTCCAAAAGTGCCGGATTCCACAGGATAGCCATCGATAACCACCAACGGTTGATTGCTGCCCGTAACCGAGTTTGCTCCGCGAATATTGAAGGTCATTCCTCCACCAAGCGCTCCAGTATTTTGTACTATTTGTACACCCGACACCTGCCCTTGCATCATTTCTTGAATAGACGAATAAGCTTTCTCAGCAGACTTTTCGTTTTTCAACTGACTTACAGAACCAGTTAAATCACTTTTTTTCATAACACCATAACCAACTACTACAAGCTCATCCAATGAAAGTTCATTTTCTTGAAGGGTTACGTTTAAGGTAGATTCAGTCACTTTAACCAGTGCATCTTTGTATCCTATATACGAGAATTTTAAGACATCTCCTTTTTTTGCAATTAGCGTATATTTGCCATTTAAGTCAGTAATGGTGCCTTGCTTTTCCCCAACAACCATTATATTAACTCCTACCATTAATTCTTTGTTTTTGCTATCAGAAACGCTCCCAGAAATCTTTATCGATTGGGGTGAGTTCTGTGCTATGAGTTGTAACGGAATGAAACTAACTATCAACAGCAAAATCCAAATGATAGAAGTCGGGCTAAAGTGTTTGTTGATTGAAGTTGGAGAAATAGATTTGTTTTTTTTCATAAAATATTGATTTAATGTTATTTGTTGAAGTAAATTTCTCTTTTCACAGTGTGCAAAGATAGAATAGACTTTTATAAATGTAGTTTCTGTTTTAGCTCAAATAGTTTCTGTTTTGATTTTTGATAGAAATTAAAGTGTAAGTGTTTCTATATGAAATGAATCGTCATAAAATAAATTAGAATCGATTCATTTGAAAAACAGTATTTAACTTCAAAAAAAAATAGATAGGCATTCTAGCTGCACTCAATCAACGCCATTTAAATCTCTTCAACCTATTGTCATAGTATTAGATATAAACTATATATAAGGTATATATCTCGTATATATAAGGTATATGTTATGTATTTAA
Source organism: Paludibacter sp. (assembly GCA_010365115.1). Lineage (GTDB taxonomy): Bacteria > Bacteroidota > Bacteroidia > Bacteroidales > Paludibacteraceae > Paludibacter. The sequence goes on along the minus strand of JAAFGX010000045.1, from coordinate 210 downwards.
TAATGTATAATATATACTATTTAAATACAAATTATATTTTATTTTACTACTTTTGTAATGAAAACATGCATTGTATTGACTATAAACTATTGACTTCAAATTATAAACTTAAAATCCATGGCACGTGTAAAAAACTTCGACCAACTAACCGGAAGCATCGGCAAATTATCGTTTTACACCCGCAAGGGGAGTAGCGAAATTTTTGCACGG
>JAAFGX010000044.1 GCA_010365115.1 Paludibacter sp. | reverse complement strand
GGACAATCCCGTTACACGGGATGTTCCATAAGACAAACTTGCCTGCGGCAGGCAGGGTCGAAATTGGACTATATTGTTTGTGCAATCGGTATTAATTATTTCAGCCTCATTTGATAAATTGGAATTGCTTTACTTAAATATTAAGTATAAAAAAAACCATTTGCATAACGCAAATGGTTTTTTTAGGTATTTATTGTATACAAAATTAATAAGAAGTTCGTTGAACAGCAGCATAGCTTAATTTTAATGCGTATGCTCTTCGTAAAGCTTGTTTAATGTCAGAAATAATACCCATTCTGGTGTCTTTGTCAGCCTTAATGGAAATTGTCATTAAACTTTGATCTTCTTCTTTCATAGCGCTTCGTTCGCGAACAACATAGTCTTCAAGTTCCGAAACATCTGCAAAAGCATCGCTTAATTGAATTCGTGTTTCTGATCCAAATATTTTTTTATATTCTTCCATAGGTTTACCTACATATACATAACGAATTAGCGATTTGTTATCAAGCTTTTGAAGTTCTGTAGCTTCCGGAGGTTTAACCGATACTTTAAATGTTACTTCTTTCATGCTTGTAACAGCCATAAAGAAAAACAGCAACATAAAGATAATATCCGGTAGAGAAGAAGTACTTAATGCAGGTGCTTCTCTTTTTTCGTCTTTTCTAATTCTTGCCATCTACTATTCCTCCATAATTTTTAGGTTCAGCTTCAGATATTTTCTGAGGATACACCTCTTGAACTGCTTTTTGTTGATCCGCTTCCAATTCATCATACATTTTGCCATATTTGCCTTGGGCAAATTCGTTTCTAAGTTCGTTGTATGCTGCAACCAATTCGTTTTGCACCTCAATGTAAGCCTGATATTGAGTGTCAACATCATTTTGAAGCGAAATTACGTGATCCTTGGTTATCTCAATATTCCCGAGTAATTCAATGTCTACCATTATTTTCTCAGGGAGATTAGGGTCATTCGTTTCGTTTTTAATAAACTCTTTGGCTTTCTCTTTAAGTTGTCTAACATTGATTTCCTGACCTTGTACCAGTAATTGATTTTGACTGTTAACCTTAACTACGAAGATATTTCGTTTCTTAATATCAATATCTTCAGGTTTTTGGTCGGGTGGAAGAGGTGGCGGTAGCCTTCTCGACAAACCCGTACTAACATTCATTGATGTTGTTACAAGGAAGAAAATCAAGAGTAGAAACGAGATGTCGGCCATCGAACTCGAATTAATCTCTTTTATTTTTCTTTTCGATTTTCCCATGATAATTTTTTCTGTTTACTTGAGTTATAATATAACTCAGAAAGTTATTCTTATTTTAGTCTAACGTAAATGCTACCTCCTGCAATTGTTAGAATAACTGCAGCAAATAATGCATAAATAGAGTAGATTATCATGTCTGTAAATTTAGCCCAATTGCCAACGTTACCGTCACCATCGTACCCAATAATTGACATTTTTTCTCCACTACCTAAACTCCACGCTATGACAAATAAAAGTACAAACAATACTATTGGGATTAATGATTTTAACTCTGCCATAGGGTTACTGATCAGACCTTTTACAAAACCAAGACCAGCCATAAATAATGTGATAAATAAAGCTGCTCCAGTAAGTGCATACGTCCAGTATAGCAATGCATCGGTAAAGTTAGGCACTGTTAAAGCTTCACCTGCTCCATCCATAATAGAATCTGCATTTCCACCCACGTACATTAATAATACAAGAAGGATAGATACAAACACTAATACGAGTGCTACAATTCCGGGGATTTTTTCTATTAATTTTGACATATCTAATACTCTTTATTAATTGAAATTATTTTTTCGCGTGTTTAACAATGATGTCAAGCAAAGAAATAGAAGAATCTTCCATTTCATTTGTCATTGATTCAACCATTGTAAGAATGTAGTTAAAGAATACCTGAAGTATCATTGCTACAATAAGACCGAATACAGTTGTTAAAAGTGCTACTTTGATACCACCTGCTACTACTGTTGCAGAAATATCACCCACTTGTTGGATTTTATCGAAGGCTGCAATCATACCGATTACTGTACCCAAGAATCCTAAACTTGGAGCTAATGCAATAAATAAAGTAATCCAACTCATGTTTTTCTCTAACATACCTAGTTGAACACCTCCATAAGACGAAACTGTTTTTTCAACTACTTCAATACCTTCATCGTAACGGGATAGTCCCTGATAGAAAATTGAAGCAACTGGTCCGCGAGTATCACGGCATACTTCCAATGCAGCAGAAACTCCACCTTTATCCCAAGCTTCGTCTATATTCGTCAACAATTTCTTTGTGTTGGTAGACGATAAACTTAAGAAAATAATACGTTCAATGCAAAGTGCCAAACCAATAATCAAACATAATGCGATTGGAGCCATCCAACCTGCACCACCTTCAATAAATTTTTGTTTTAACGCTTTGTGCATACCACCTTCTTCTACTGGTGCAGCTGCCTGAGTTTCCTCAGTTTGTTGTGTAGAATCAGCAGCGGATGTTGCAGCTGAGTCCTTGGCCGAAACTTGTTCGGTTTGAGCAGTAGCATCTTGTGCTACAACATTCACAGGGTTTCCAAAATTGAAAATCGCTACGATTGATAAGATTGCAAATACCTTTTTCATTTTTTCTTTTTTTTAGATTTCTAATTTGTTTTATTTATTTTCTTTTTTGCTTACTAATTCCTTAATTGAGAAATTATTGCGGAGAGGAAGGGATTCGAACCCCCGGTACCCTTTTGGAGTACATACGCTTTCCAAGCGCACCTCTTCAACCACTCGAGCACCTCTCCATTTCGGGGCGCAAGTTAAGAAAAAAATATGAATTACAATATAGATATTTAGTTTTGTAAATCATAAATATTCTTTTTGAGTGTAAAAATACAGATATATATCTATTTACCTTATAGTTTGAATAAATTTAACGCGTTTTTAGTTGTAATTTTAGCAATTTCGTTCACGTTAGTTTCATAAATTTCAGCTAAATGTGAACAAATGTATTGAGCAAATGAACTTTCATTACGTTTCCCCCGGTGCGGAGAAGGTGTAAGGTAAGGCGCATCGGTCTCCATAATGATGTTTTTAAGGTCAATATTTCTTAAAATTTCTGATAGGCCAGAATTCTTAAAAGTGACAATGCCATTTATGCCTAGTTTGAAACCTCCAAAATTCATAATTTCATGTGCTTCAGCTAAATTTCCTGTGAAACTATGAAAAACACCTCTTAAATTTTTTCCTTTAAATGGTTTAAGTGCTTTTATTGTTTCATTAAACGAATCTCGCACATGAATTATTACAGGCAAGTCAAATTCCAACGCCCATTTTATTTGTTGTTGAAATGCTTTAATCTGTTCATTTAAGAAAGTTTTATCCCAATACAAATCAATTCCTATTTCACCAATCGCAATATATTTTCGTCTCTCCAGTTCTGAACGGACTTTTTCAAGTTCAAATTTATAATCCGATTTCACACTTGTTGGGTGTAGTCCAATAGCCGCATGGCAATAATTAGGATATTCAGCTTCCAAAGCCAACATACGTGGTAGCGATTCGCTATCTACATTTGGAAGAATGATGTGTTTTACACCTGCATCTTTCGCACGTTGTATTACTTCATCACGATCTGTGTCGAATTCCTCAGAATATATATGTGAATGAGTATCTATCATTTGAACCTTAAATCTATGCCCCCTAACCCCCTAAAGAGGGAATTAGAGTGGTAGTATTAAATGACTTTAACGTTAATTTTTAGCCGTAAAAAGTTTGGAATATTTTTTATTTAAGCCAATCTTTTCTCACCAATATTCCCCCTTTAGGGGGTTAGGGGACTCCTTTATTCCCACTCAATAGTTGCAGGTGGTTTGGAACTTATATCGTAAACAACCCGATTAACTCCTTTTACTTTGTTAATAATTTCATTTGACATTTTTGCCAGAAACTCATAAGGCAATTGCGCCCAATCGGCTGTCATAGCATCGGTTGAAGTTACCGCACGTAATGCAACTGCATTTTCGTATGTTCGTTCGTCGCCCATTACACCCACAGATTGTACAGGAAGCAAAATAACTCCGGCTTGCCAAACCTTATCGTATAAGTTCCATTCACGCAATCCACTAATGAAAATATCGTCCGCCTCTTGCAATATACGAACTTTTTCCGCTGTAATATCACCCAGAATACGCACTGCCAATCCCGGTCCTGGGAAAGGTTGACGTTTAATTAAATGATGCATCATGCCCAACTCAGTTCCAACGCGGCGAACTTCGTCTTTGAAAAGCAGGCGCAATGGTTCACAAAGTTTAAGATGCATTTTTTCGGGAAGTCCACCAACGTTATGGTGCGATTTAATTACTGTTCCGGTTATTGATAACGATTCGATAATATCGGGATAAATGGTGCCTTGTGCCAGCCATTTTACGTCTTTTATTTTATGGGCTTCTTCATCAAAAACATCGATAAAGCCACTTCCAATAATTTTGCGTTTTTTTTCAGGGTCAGAAACGCCCGCTAATGCACTGTAAAAACGATCTTTTACGTTAACGCCTATCACGTTCAAGCCAAGGTGTTCGTAATCTTTCATTACGTTTTCAAATTCGTTTTTGCGAAGTAAACCGTGATCGACAAAAATACAAGTCAGGTTTTTGCCAATGGCTCTATGAAGCAATACGGCTGCAACCGATGAGTCAACTCCACCTGATAGTCCGAGTACGACTTTGTCTTTTCCTAATTGCTTTTTAAGCTCAGCGACTGTTGATTCAACAAATGAAGCCGGAGACCAATTACGAGTACAGCCGCAAATGTTTAAAAAGTTTTCGAGTAATAGTGTCCCATCAAGCGTGTGAAATACTTCCGGGTGAAATTGAACGCCCCATGTTTTTTCACCTTTTACTTTATATGCAGCTAATTCAACATCGATTGTACTGGCAATTTTATTGAAATTTTCAGGGATTTTGGTAATGCTATCACCGTGCGACATCCAGATTTGTGAACCAGCCTGAATATCTTTCATCAATAAATCATCATTATTTATAAATGAAAGATTAGCACGGCCATATTCACGTGAACCAGCTGATTCAACTATACCATTTGAAGTGTATGCCATTAATTGTGCACCGTAACAAATACCTAAAACAGGGAATTTACCTCTAATTAGACTCAAATCGGCTTTAAAAGCTATTGGATCGTACACCGAATAAGGACTACCAGAAAGAATTACACCTTTTATATTATGTGTGTCTTCAGGGAATTTATTGTAAGGTAAAATTTCGCAGTATTCATTCAGCTCGCGCAAACGACGACCAATTAATTGGGTAGTTTGTGAGCCGAAATCGAGGATAATTATTTTTTTCAACATGTATTTTGTAGTGATGGTTTAACTGTTGATTCGTTGAATTATAAAAAGTCGCGCAAAAGTACGAAAAATGTATGCTTAATGCAAATGTATTAAAAGTTATTGTGTTAAGGATTTTGGTTGAAATTTTAGATTATTTTCTTCATATTTTATTATTTCTTCAAAAGTTTAAATTAACTTTGTAAAATATTTAAAGATACAATAATTTAAAAAACAAACTAGAAAATGAAGAAATTATTTTATGTTACATTATTATTATTATTATTTGCCGGAATGATAACTAGTTGCTCCATTTCAAACATGGCAATGAAACAGCCAAACAATCACATTGAATTTTACAAAGGTGATTTTGATTATTCACCACAAGTTACTGGAGAAGCTACATCTGTAAAAGTATTAATGATTGATTGGGCAAGATTATTTAATGTAAAGAAAGGTGATGTAACGGGTGAAAATTTAAGTAATCCGACAGAAATTACGACAATTAACATGGCAACTCAGTTTGTTAAAGATGGTATTGTTGGTGCATTTAATGCAATAATTCCTGTTATTGGAGATTTTGGGAAAGAGAAAGTAAATCAATATGCACTTTATGAAATGATGAAGAAAAACCCGGGTTATGATATAGTTTTGTATCCACAATACGAATCAAAAAAATTCGTAATTCCTATTATATATTCTAAAACAACTGTAAAGGCAACGGCTCGATTAGGAAAAATAAAATAGTTCTTTTAAACAAATAGAGACGCTTGTAATGCGTCTCTATAATATGAATAAATGGATATTTTACAATTCCAAATCAATATTGTGCAATTCGTGCCAAGGTAAACCGTGAATGTTTAATTGTTCCATAAACGGATCCGGATTGAATTCTTCCACGTTGTAAACTCCGGCTTTGCGCCATTCACCTTTGAAGAACATCATAGCGCCAATCATAGCCGGAACTCCTGTAGTATAACTAACTCCTTGTGCTCCGGTTTCTTTGTAAGCTGCTTCGTGGCTGCAATTGTTGTATACATAATAAGTTACTTCTTTACCATCTTTCAAGCCTTTGATGCGGCAACCAATAGAAGTTTGACCTGTGTAGTTTTCGCCTAAATCTCCCGGATTTGGTAGTACGGCTTTCAGAAATTGGATGGGTACAATTTTTTGTCCATTGTATTCCACTTCATCAATACGAGCCATGCCGATGTTTTGTATAACGCGCAAATGTGTCAGGTATTCTAGTCCGAAAGTCATCCAAAAACGGGCACGTTTAATGGTTGGATAATTTTTTACCAACGACTCCAATTCTTCGTGATAAATTACATACGATTCCTTTGGTCCGATTTCAGGATAATTCAATGGCATGTGAATTTGGTGTGGTTCGGTTTCAATCCACTCGCCGTTTTCCCAATATTTACCGCGTTGCGAAACTTCACGAATATTGATTTCCGGATTAAAATTGGTGGCAAATGCTTTACCATGATCACCGGCGTTGCAATCCACAATATCCAGATAATGAATTTCATCAAAATGATGTTTTGCTGCATAAGCGGTGTAAATACTGGTTACTCCAGGATCGAAACCACAACCTAAAATTGCAGTCAAACCTGCTTTCTCAAATCGTTCTTTGTAAGCCCATTGCCAACTGTATTCAAAGTGTGCTTCGTCTTTTGGTTCGTAATTGGCAGTATCCAAATAATTTACGCCTGCTTCCAAACAAGCATCCATTATCGTCAAATCCTGATATGGAAGTGCCACGTTAATAAGCAATTCCGGTTTGTAATCGTTTAATAATTTTACCAATTCAGGTACATTGTCGGCATCAACTTGAGCCGTTTTCACTTCCACACCAAAAAGCTTTTTTACATCAGCAGCAATAATGTCACATTTTGATTTTGTGCGACTGGCTAACATAATTTCAGTAAAAACATCCGTGTTTTGAGCCACTTTGTTTACCACTACTGTTCCTACGCCTCCGGCGCCGATAATCAATACTTTTCCCATTTTCGTTGAATTATTGAGAGTTTATATGTTTTTAATTTGAGTTTACAAAAATAGATGTTTTTATGGAAATAGAAAAATGAATAAATATTTATTTTTATGCGATATTTCATTGGCGAAACGACTTTCAAAAGTCATTTGTCATTGTTCTTTAGCCTAAATTTCACTTCTGATAGTCCGTTTTATCAAAACCATCCAACGCTTCTTTTCGTTCGGTGCATGTTCCGCAAGTTCCACAATGAATTTCCTGACCGTTGTAGCATGAATATGTTTTTTCAAAAGGAACGTTGATTTCTTTACCAATTAATGCGATTTCGCGTTTGCTCAAATTGGTAAATGGTGCAAATATTTCTACATTATTATAGGTGCCAAAACGTATGGCATCGTTCATACTGTTAATAAAATCAGGACGACAATCGGGATAAATGGCATGGTCGCCTGCATGATTGGAAATCAATAATCGATTACTATCAATGCTTTCTGCAATTCCTGCAGCAATGCTAAGCATAATTCCATTTCGAAATGGAACAACGGTTTTTTTCATCGTTTCGTCCTCGTAATGTCCGTCAGGAATCTCACCGCCCGATTGTAATAAATCAGATACAAACCCCATTTTATTCAAATTAATTTCAATAATACGATGCTCAATTCCAAGTGTTTTACAATTTTGAGCTGCATAGTTGATTTCAATTTTATTATGCTTTGATCCATAATCGAACGAAACAGCAAGCCTGATTTTATTGGCATATTTATACAATGCCACGCTGCTGTCCATTCCGCCAGAATATAGAATTACAATATCTTTCATAAGCTCTCTCCCAAAGGGGGGGATTTAATTACTATTATTTGACGCAAAGTTAGTCAATAAGACTGAAATTGGAGTAAACAAGTATTTTTTTGTATTTTTGTCGAATAAATATAAAATTGAACTATATAAAAAATCTCCCATGGGGATTTAGGGGGCGAAAATGAAAAAAATATTACCTGCCGAATGGGCTGAACAGCAATTTGTTCAACTTACATGGCCACATACTAACACCGATTGGGCTGAAATGCTCGATGAAGTAAACGAGTGTTTTGTAAACATTGCCAAAGAAATTTTAAAACGTGAAAATTTATTAATTGTCTGTATTAATACAGATGAAATAGAAACATTTTTCAACGAAGAAGAATTGGCTAACATCACTTTTGCAGAGATGCAGACTAACGATACCTGGGCACGCGATCATGGCGGAATTACGGTATTCGAAGATGGAGACCCTGTGATTTACGACTTTACATTTAATGGTTGGGGAATGAAGTTTGCAGCTAATCATGACAATATGATTACCAGAAAGCTTTATGCGGCTGGTATTTTTGGTGATGCCAAGCATAAAAATTGTTTTGATTTTATTTTGGAAGGGGGTAGCATTGAATCGGATGGTGAAGGAACTGTTTTGACTACAGCGGAGTGTTTACTTTCAGACAATCGCAACCATCTTTCCGAAGAGGATATCGAAATTAAACTGAAAGAATATTTTGGATTGAAACAGGTTTTGTGGCTGAATCACGGTTTTTTGGCTGGTGATGATACCGATAGTCATGTTGATACTTTGGCTCGACTTTGTGATAGAAGCACTATTGCGTATGTAAAATGCGAAGACCCTCAGGATGAGCATTTCCAAGAATTGAGAAAAATGAAAAAAGAGTTGCGCAGCTTTAGAACTTCGGACGGAAGATATTTTAGACTTATTGCACTACCAATGGCAGACGAAGTGTATTTTGAAGACGAACGACTTCCTGCAACTTACGCTAACTTTTTAATAATTAACGGAGCTGTTTTAGTGCCAACATACAATTCGCCAAAAGATGAAATAGCTAAACAACAATTACAAAAGGCATTTCCAGACCGCGAAATAGTTGGAATAAATTGTCTCGCACTTATCAAACAACATGGCTCGTTGCATTGCGTAACAATGCAATATCCAAAATATATTTAATTCAACTTTTTTAAAAGTTCCAAACTTTAGAAAAACCATAAAACGTATAGCATGAAAGTAGCATTAATTCAACAATCAAACTCAGATAGTAGAGCCAAAAATATTGCTAAACTTGAAAAAAACATACACATTTGTGCTTTGCAAGGTGCAGAATTAATAGTTTTACAAGAATTACACAACGGTTTGTATTTCTGCCAGACAGAAGATCCAGCTATTTTTGAACAAGCAGAAACAATTCCCGGACCATCAACAGAATCGTTTGGGAAACTAGCCAAGGAGTTGGGCGTTGTGCTTGTGTTGTCATTATTCGAAAAACGCGCACCGGGATTGCATCACAACACGGCTGTGGTGATTGAGAAAGATGGAACTATAGCAGGAAAATATCGCAAAATGCATATTCCAGACGATCCGGCATATTATGAGAAATTCTATTTTACTCCTGGCGATTTAGGTTTTGAACCAATACAGACTTCAATTGGAAAACTAGGAGTGCTCGTTTGTTGGGATCAATGGTATCCTGAAGCTGCACGTTTGATGGCAATGGCAGGTGCCGAAATTCTGATTTACCCAACAGCTATTGGTTGGGAAAGTTCAGATACAACTGAAGAGAAAAAACGACAAACGGATGCATGGATAACAATACAACGAGGACACGCCGTTGCTAATGGTATTCACGTTCTGACATGCAATAGAACAGGCTTCGAAGCTGATCCATCTGGGTCGACAAATGGAATTCAGTTTTGGGGAAATAGTTTTGTAGCCGGTCCGCAGGGGGAAATTATAACTCAGGTTTCGAATGATAATGAAGAAAATGTTATTCTCGATATAGACATAACCAGTTCAGAACAAGTTCGTCGAATGTGGCCCTTCTTCCGCGATAGACGAATTGATGCGTTTGGCGATTTAACGAAGAGATGGAGACTTGAATAATAAGTATTTATCAGACAAATTATACCAAATGAATTATTATTTCAATCTAAATTCAGCTTTGGTATAATGCCGATCGAGTATTTAGAGATTCCGCTTGCGGAAAGGCATTGAAATAAAAAGTACAATCCCGTTACAAGGGATGTTCCATTAGACGAACTTGCCTGCGGCAGGCAGGGTCGACATTGGACTGAATTATTTGTGCAATCGGTATTGCATAAAAAAAAGAAAACCGAATTACTATATTTTAGTAATTCGGTTTTTTTTGGCTCTCCCTCTTGGACTTGAACCAAGGACCCTCTGATTAACAGTCAGATGCTCTAACCAACTGAGCTAAGGAAGAATTTGGTTGTGCATTTTTTTTCTCAAATGCTGTGCAAAAGTAATAGGTTTTATTGAAATATGCAATATCTTTGCATAAAAAATAGGAATAAATTTATGAAAAAAATTCTTGGAATGGGTAATGCCCTGACTGACATTTTATTGCAAATTGAGAATGATGAAGTTTTATTGTCATTAAATTTGATGAAAGGTGGAATGCAGTTAATAAATACCGAAAGATCTGAACAAATTAGTAAAGCAGTAAGCAATTTATCGAGAAAAATGGCCGCTGGGGGTTCTGCTTCCAACACAATAAATGGTATAACCCGTTTAGGAATGAGTGCCGGTTTTGTAGGAAAAATTGGAAAAGATGATGTTGGTTCGTTTTTTATAAGCGATTCTCAAAATAATGGAGTTGTTCTTCATCTATTGCAAAGCGAAACGCCATCAGGACATTGCACAGTTTTGGTATCGCCTGATAGTGAACGCACCTTGTGTACTTATCTAGGTGCAGCTTGTGAATTAGAAGCTGCTGATTTGAGTCCGGAAATGTTTGAAGGATACGATATTTTCCATATTGAGGGTTATTTGGTACAAAACCATGAATTAATCAGAACGGCGGTAAAATTAGCGAAGAATGCCGGATTGAAGGTTTCATTAGATCTGGCAAGCTATAATGTGGTGAAAGAAAATTTTAATTTCTTGCACGAAATTGTACGCGAATATGTCGATATTGTATTTGCCAATGAGGAAGAAGCTCTTGCATTTACAGGTAATGAACCAGAGCCAGCATTAATTCAAATTGCTGAACTATGTGAAATTGCAATAGTGAAAGTTGGAAAAGAGGGATCATATATTAAATCGGGAAATCATATAGTACAGATAAAACCCCGATTAGCCAATTGCATTGACACTACTGGTGCTGGAGATTTGTATGCTTCGGGTTTCTTATTCGGCTTGGCAAATAAATTTTCACTTGAAGTGTGTGGAAAAATTGGATCACTAGTTTCTGGAAATGTTGTTGAAGTATTGGGTGCAAAAATGACAAATGAAGTTTGGGAAACAATTCACATGGAATTGAAAAATATTGTTTAACCGATTTTAGTGAAAAATGAAGCCTTATTTTCTCATGTAATCTGGTGGTTAAAATCATTTCAAATTCTTTTTATTCAATAATTTAGCAATATATAATGTTCAATTCCTTTAAGTTATACGGTTCTATAGTTTTGGCAATGATATTTTGGTCGGTTTCATTTATTTGGACAAAAATTGCCATTACATCATTCCCGCCAATGACATTAATAACGTTACGCTTACTTATTGCAACGGCATTATTATATATTGTTTTAAAATTGACAGGAAAGCTACAACGAATAAAGCGAGAAGATTTTAAATGGTTTTTGCTTCTGGCATTTTTCGAACCCTTCTTATATTTTGTTGGTGAAACTTACGGGTTAACTTTAGTAAAATCTTCATTAGCCTCTGTAATTGTTTCAACCATACCTCTTTTTGCTCCCATATTGGCTTTTATTGTTCTTCGCGAACATATTAGTCGTTTAAATATACTGGGGATATTAATTTCATTGATAGGAGTTTATTTTTTAATTCATGAGCCTAATGACATTTTAAAAACAAATTTGTGGGGTGTTGCATTGTTATTTGTTGCAGTATTTGCAGGTATTTGTTATGCCATCACATTGCGAAAAATCCCATTTTATTATTCAACCATTAATGTTGTTTTATATCAGAGTTTAATAGGATTAGTGTTTTTTATTCCGTCTTTTCTTTTAACTGATTTTTCCTCTGTTCAAAATATTAAAATCACCAAAGAATCAATAATTGCGTTAGTTTCATTATCCATTTTCGCTTCAGTTATTGCATTTGTATTATTTGCAGGAGCTGTGAGAAAAGTTGGAGTTACTAGAACCAATGCGTTTGTAAATTTAATTCCTGTTTTCACAGCCATTTTTTCTTGGATAATTTTAGATGAAATTTTAAGTGCATATAAATGGATGGGGATTTCAATAGTCGTGTTCGGATTATTTGTTAGTCAATGGGGTAAATTGAAATTTAAAAATCCATTTGGCAATAACTCACAAATTACATCTTCCCAATATTAGGCCTTCATACAAATTTAACCGTATTTTAATGTTACCATATTGTAAGTTTACTTAAATCATTTGCAGCTTATATGTCTGATATTATGTGTTTTATATCATTAAAAGAAAGTTATATATTTTCATAAATTCGAGTTCTGATCTATTTTTAGTAGCTTTGTTCAAACAGAAACAACATGAAAAATATGATTTACAACAAAAAACAACAAAAAATCGCCAATAGAATTGACGGAGACACAAATATTTCAAACTGGAAAGACTGGAAATGGCAAATGAAACATGCTATCAAAACATTAGAAGCTTTTGAGTATTTGACGGATATAAAATTTAGCGAAAATGAACGAATTGATCTTAGAAAAACCTTTGATAAATTTCCATTATCCATTACTCCATATTATCTTTCCTTGATTGATAAATCGAACTATAAGAACGATCCTGTTTTTAAACAAGCTTTTGGAAGTATTCATGAATTGACAACTTTAAAATCGGAAATAAATGATCCATTATCAGAAGATTCCGATAGTCCGGTTGAAGGAATTACACACCGTTACCCCGATCGTGTATTGTTTCATGTTAGTAATGTTTGCGCCATGTATTGCCGACATTGTACCCGGAAAAGAAAAGTCGGTGATACTGATCACATACCACTTAAAGAGCAGCTAAAGACTGGAATTCAATACATTGCTGATACACCTCAAGTGAGAGATGTGCTGCTTTCGGGTGGTGATCCTTTTATGTTATCGGATGAAATGATTGACTGGTTACTTTCTGAAATCAGCCAAATTCCTCATGTAGAAGTAATTCGTATCGGAACCCGAATACCTGTTGTGTTACCATATCGTATTACAGATAATCTAATTTCGATTTTAAAAAAATATCAACCTTTATGGATCAACACTCACTTCAACCATCCTCACGAAATTACTCTTTCGTCAAAAGAAGCATTGGCTAAATTGGCAGATGCAGGTTTCCCGTTAGGAAACCAATCGGTATTACTAGCCGATGTTAATGATTGTCCAAAAATTATTAAATCATTGTGTCATAAACTTGTAAAAAATAGAGTGCGCCCCTATTATTTATATCAATGTGATTTATCCGAAGGATTATCTCACTTCAGAACACCCATTGGCAAAGGGATTGAAATAATGGAAAGTCTGATTGGTCATACCAGCGGATTTGCTCGTCCTACTTACGTAATAGATGCACCCGGTGGAGGTGGTAAAATTCCACTTATGCCAAATTATCTTATTTCATGGTCGTCACATAAAGTCGTATTGAGAAATTATGAAGGTGTAATAACCACTTACCAGGAACCAGACAATTATGTTTCAAATTTGTGTGATGGAAATTGTGATAAATGCAAACTTGAATTGGATATTCGCGAAGGTGAAGAATATGAATCGGTAGGAATAGAAAGATTATTATCTGATGATAATGAAACTATTTGCTTAGTGCCGGAAGATAATGACCGTTTACAAAGAAGAACTGATAACGAAACAGAAAATGTCTGATATAATTGAGAAAATAGGATTTGGGACTATCATCCAACACGGGGAATTAAATGATAGAATTTATGTGATGAAGTTGCATAAAAAGGATTTTCCTGACATTCTGGAACGTATCATTAATTTGGCAGATGAATATTTATATTCTAAAATATTTTGCAAAGTACCCTCATGGGCAGCCCCCGTATTTTATTCAAATGGTTTTATTCTTGAAGCTTTAATTCCTAGGTTTTATGGCAATAAGGAAGATGTGTTTTTTATGTCAAAATTTTTAAACCCCCACAGGTTTCAAAATCCGGAACAGGAGATGTTAGATCAGTTGGCTAACCTTTTGGTAAACAAATCGGACAATAATAGTATACATGAAAAACCAGAGTCATATAATATATTGAAACTTAATATGAAAAATGCAGATAGTATAGCCAGCCTTTACAAAAAGGTTTTTGATAGCTATCCTTTCCCAATTTTCGATCCTGAATATATTCTAAAAACCATGAACGAAAATATTCAATATTTTGGCATTGAGAAGAATGGAGAATTAATTGCATTATCTTCTGCCGAAATCGATAAAACAGGACAAAATGCTGAAATGACAGATTTTGCCACTTTGCCGGATTTCAGAGGACAGAAACTTGCTTCTATTTTATTATCAAAAATGGAAGTAGAAATGCTTTCACAAGGGATAACAACTCTATACACAATTGCTCGCTTAAATTCTATGGCCATGAACAAAACCTTTCTGAATCAAGACTATACTTATGCTGGAACTTTAATAAAAAATACAAATATCTCTGGTAAAATTGAAAGTATGAATGTTTATTATAAGCATTTAGATGTATTGGGAAATTAATTATTCTAACGAGGACAATGAAGGATAATTCTGACCCCAACATTTATTTTATTATCAAGTATTATCCGGTCGTCTTGTTTTAGATGTTTTCGCAGACTGGATAACACATTGTTTAGTGAACCTTCTTTTTGTTTGTGGTCTTTTTCATTCCAAACCTTTTCCACAATTTCATTTTTACTTACAAAAGCACCCACATTTTTGCATAACAATTCCAATACAGCTGATTCATGATTATTCAAATGAATATCATCATCATTATATCTCAGCGTTTGTTCTGATGGTAAAAAACGAAAGTTTCCAAGTGTGTAAATCTGCTTTGTTGTATTCTGATTCTGTTGTTTGGAAAGCATATTTTCCATTCGCAACATCACTTCCATTAATTTATAAGGCTTGCGTACATAATCGGTATTGTCGATACTGAAGCCTGCTTTAAAATCGTCATTGCTATCAAGCGAAGTTGTAAACAACAGAGGCACAGTGCTTATTTTCCTGATTTGATTTCCAATTTCAAAGCCATTCAAGTCTCCATTCAACATCACATCCAACAACACAATATCTGGTTGAAACCTTTCAATTTCTCCCAACGCATTTTCTCCTCCGGTGAGATACAATACCTTATATCCCTGCATTTCAAGTGCTCCCGCAAGAGGAGTTCCAAGATTTATATCATCTTCTATAATTAAAACTCGTTTCATAGTTTTTTCAGGATAAATTTTAATTCCCTACGGGGGAAACTCTGCTTTTGTTATTGATTTTCTATTGATATTGATTCACTACGGGAAACAGATTAAACCGGCAACAACACATTAAACTCCGTTCCTTCCCCTATTTTGCTATTCACGCGTATTTCGCCTTTGTGTTTCTCCACTATTGTTTTAACGTAATTTAATCCAATCCCAAAACCGTTTATTCTTTTCGCTTCGTGGCTTACCTGCGTATATTTATCAAAAATAACGTGTAATTTATCTTCGGGAATTCCCAAACCATTATCACGAACCGATACCACCAACCACGATTGCGATTTACTAACCGTTATAACGATTAACACTTCATTGTTTGAATATTTTATCGAATTATCTATCAGATTGGCAAAACATTGTGTAAGCAAACCTACATCGCCAATGTAATTCAACTCTTCACCCTCAATTTGAATTTTAATATCCAGTTGTTTCACCGATGACTCCATAAATTTGCTTTTCAAATCGTCAAACAAGGTTTTCAGATGTATTGGTTGTGGGTTAAGCGAAAGTAAGCCTTCTTCCAATTTTGCCAATGCCACTATCATATTTATGGTCGAATTTATTTCCGTGGTGGCATTGATAGATTTATTGACAATCATTTTGTACCTGTCAGGGTCAGCAGTCATTTCTGGTATTTTCAGGCAATCGAGGTTAAACGACAGGCTTGCAACAGGGCGTTTCAGTTCATGGGCAATATTCGCCAGAAAATCATTTTTGAAGGCTACCAACTGCTTTTGCTTTGCCAGTATACCCAACAAAATACGAAAAGCCAACAAACATATTATGGAAAATACCAACGAACTGAGAAGCATAAATCCCATGCGTTGAATAATTAAGCCGAAAGGATTTGTTAATTCTAACAGAAGAGCCTTATTCTCTACAATATCAATGGTTAGATACTTTGATGATATGACAAGAAGAGAAGAAGTTTTTAAATTAGAATGCGATTTTTGAAGAGTTTTGCCAGTAGTAGGGTCAATTATACTAACTGAAAAACCTGAATTAATATTCCTTGTTTTGAGAATAACACTAGTTAAGCTATCTAACTGTTGTATTTTTATTGGAACCGCATTACTTATACAATTATTGATAGCCAAATCAACTAATCCCAACATATTATCAGCATAATCGTTTCGTTTACTAAAATCATAAGAAACTCGACTAGGAATTGGAGACGGTTTACTTACATCCAGTTTATACTTCCCTTCAATAAAATTAAATTGTCTATGTCTCAACTCTAAATCTTTTTTAAAAGCTTCTTCTATTATCGTATCTGATTCACGAACAAGAGCTTCACGCGTAGTTTTAAAATACTCGTATACCAAATAAAACTGAGCCGAAAATATCATCAGTAGGCTAATTCCAACAATATAAGTAATCTGTCGCGGGCTTAATGCTTTCATATTAAGTGCAAATGGATAGTAGGGGTTTGTGAGATTGTTATTTTATCGGGCAAAAATAGTGAAAAAAATCATATAATTAACTATCATAATTTAATTATAATCGTAAATTAAGTAAAAAATATTCTTACGGTCAATTTCAATTTAATCTTTTTTATAGGAAATGTGAGAAGCTTGTGAGAACATTGTGAGAGTTTTGTGATATAATGTTATGAAAATTCAGTGTAATATTGCAGCGTTATTCAAAATAAAAAAACTAATATGAAAAAGCTTAAAAAAGAGACTGCTCTCATCACACAATTAAATGACTTGCAAATGAAGAATATTTCTGGAGGTGGCTGGATTCAGTTTACAAATCCAGATGGCACAATAACCAAAAATTTGGGTATAGAGTAAAACGTTTTTTTTTCTGTTTATCAAGAGTAAATACAAGTATAGTGAATACGAGTATAGTGAAAAGTTGACCTTAACTAACCCGGCAGGAATATAACCTACGCCTGCTGTTTTTTTAAAGATACTTCAAAAATGAAACAAGAGATTAAATTCAACCGTGTTTGGAATGACAGTTTACTAACGGAAATCACTTTTAAGTATGTTTGAACTAACTTATCACAATAGTAAATTACTTTCAAGCGTGTTTGGAATCTACCACTATAATAGGAAATCACATTCAAGCGTGTTTGTATTATCCTTTAAAAATAGGAAGTCTGTTTAAGCACTGAATGTAATCTCCCATAGAAATAGGATATTTCTTTTAACGCTAAAGCTAATATTCTACGATTTGTATAAAAATTTAATGAAAATATAACTAAATAATAACTTTTAAAAATCATAATTATGCGTATCAATTTAGCACAACTCAGCACCAAAGACCTGGCAACGCTCAGTCAGCGTGTTATCACCATTTCTGAAGAACCTGCTTCCCTTGTCGTAAAAGACAATCCCTTATTAAGCGTTTTGAAAACTGTTTATGCCGATTACGATGCTGTTTATACCAAAAAAGCATACAGCGGTAAAGGTGTACTGGTAGCAGAAGCCGACTCACGAAGGGATATTCCGTTTGGCGGACTGAAAAACATTATACTTGGCTACAGTAAAATAAGTGGTACTCCCTTTCAGCAAAAAGCCAAAGACATTTATGCGATTGTCGAAAATTACGGAATCGATTTGGACAGATATACTTATTCTACCGAAACAGCTCAATTAAAAAAGCTGCTAGAAGCATTTGATAAACCCGAGAACGTGGCTAAACTTGAAAGCATGCAACTAACGGCTATCGTAACTCAAATAAAAACGGCGCAAACCGAATTCGAACAAATTTTCAACGAACAAGCTGCTGCCAATGCCGAACTCCGGGTAATGGAATCGGCGTCGTCCATTCGTAAAAACTTAGAATTAGCTATGCGTAATTACCTGAACGTGGTAAAAGCCATGAACCTACAACTGGGCTGGAAAGAACTCTATGCTAAATTAGACGAAGTGCTAAAAGCCGCCAACAATTCAAAACAAGTTGCAAAACCCGAAACTACAGTTAGCACAAAGATATAAAAGCTATTGTTTCACTACTGAAGAGTAACATAGGTGATAAAAAATACAAACCTAAAAAATGAGTGTAAAAAAAACATTTGAACGAATGGAAAAACTCCATTTATTAATTCAGCAAAAGAAAACAGGCTCTCCCGTACAATTAGCACTTAGACTAGGCATTAGCAGATCGAGCCTTTATATGCTAATTGATGAATTGTCCTCATTTAATATACCAATACGTTATTCTCGTAAATATGAGACTTTTATTTACGAAAGAGAGGTAGAGCTAACCATTGCATTTAAAGTAGAATTATTTGAAGACACTAAGGAATTAATGAAAATTAACGGAGGAAATCACACATTTTTTGTTCCGTCCAGAATATTAGACGGAAGGAACTTACCTTTGTATTCGTATTTGGCCGAGTACAAAGAGTCATGCCACAGGCTTTAAGATGTGGTAAACAATTTTTTACAATTTGATTCGTTAAATAAAATGAAAAACTTAGATTTAAACAATTATGGTGTTCTGGAAATGAATGCTGAAGAAATGAGAATTAATGAAGGTGGAAGTCTTGCTTTAATTGTAGGAGAAGGTTTTCTTGATGGAGTTAGCGGGAATGAACACCTTTGGATTTTTGGATTTAAAATTTTTTAAATTGTCAAACAGAGAAGAAGCCAATAATTGGTTTCTTCTCTCTATATAAGAAAAAATGAAGCATGTATTATTTTTAATGTTATTGATCGCCCAAACGGCATTAACACAAGTAAAAATTATTGACAGTAGAAAAGGAGACCCCATTGCATTTGCTCATGTAATTATTTGCAACGGTAAACTTGGCGCTACCTCCGATATGAATGGAAATATTTCAATTTGTGATTTGTCAAAGATGGTATTCAATGATTCTAGTAAATTCACAATACAACATATAGCTTATGAAAATAAAGAATTAACTCTAGGAGAATTAAAAAAAATGTCGGAAATTAAGTTGAAAGAAAGAACGATATTATTGCAGGAAATTTCGATCCTTCCGAATCAAATATACGATTACGTGCTAATTAAAGGTTTGTTCAGAAGTTACCAATTAAATAATGGTATACCAAAATATTTTACTGATGGTATTGTAGAATATTATATTCCCAAAAAAGGAAATGGATTTAGTTTCTGTTTACTTGAACATCGAAGTTTTAGAAATGTAAAATTAATTGAATCAATAAAAAATCGATCGATATCTATGGTAATGAAATTAGCCGGAATACCTTATATTGAGTCTGGAATTTTGTTGAATGATATTAAATCGAAATATTCTCTTAATGAAATAGGTACAGGTAAAGAGATAATTTTATTGCAATCAAAAGTAGGCTTCATAAAAGAAAATCCCGAAAAACAGTTTGTTCAAATTTTTATTGATAAAGTTGCACCAAATAATGAATTAATCAAGTCACTTTTTGGCTACACTTCAAGAATTAAGAATATAAATCTTACTGAAAATTATTTATGCAAAGATTTCAAAAATCTATCAAAAAATCTTTTAGAATCAAGGAAAGAATACAGAAAATTGTATTTTAAGAATAATAAAGATATGGAAGAAGAAGAAATTGAAGGAATCCATGAATTTTTCACCATGGATATAACTTATATTACAAAAAAACAATTCAAGACAATTAAAACTGAAACTGATACCAGTTTGAAAGAATCACATTCATACGAAAGTGAATACTGGATTAATTTGCCAAAAGAGAATAACTTTCCACCTCTAAGCCAACAAATTGAAAATGAACTTTATAAAACATTAATTATGTATTAATACATATTTTCCAACTCTTCCCTCCCGAATTATTGAAAACAAATTAGAGAGTTATTACACTCGTATTGGAATTTACAGCTTCTTTACACTTTAATAATTCTAATGCATACTCGCTCTTTCTTTTTTACTTTTTTATAAATAGAAAAAACTAAGGTTGAGAGATTAGCTTTTTTCCTTCCGTTCAAATTCTTGGACGAAATGAATTTATCTTCTCATCCCTATATTGCGAGTACAAAGAGTCATGCCACAGGCTTTAAGTTGTGGTAAACAATTTTTTACAATTTAGTTCGTTAAATAAATTGTAAAATTCAGATTTAAATGATTTTGTGTTCAGGAAATGAATGCTGAGGGAATGAGAGAAAATAATAGAGGTATTATGATGATTAGTGATTTGTGGATGTATTGGAGGGCTGCAGGACCAGGTTGGGGTTGGGGCTGTTATGAATATACTGCATAATTTTCAACCAAGCGGATGGGAAACCATCCGCTAATTCTAAAGTTTAAATTAAAATACAGATTTATAACATCTTTTGATATCAATTTTTACATATTTAAAAATAAAATTTATATGTCTCAGCATTTCTATTACGAAAACAGAATAAAATTATTAAAATCAGAATATAAAGGACAAAAGATTAAGAGTCAATTATATTCATGGATAAGATTATTACTTTTTGTTTGCTTTGCTGGAAGCTTGATTTTATTTTTTACAGTTATGCATCATTGGGTTTTGGTTGTGTCTTCAATCCTATTTCTAATCTCATTTATTGTACTTGTAAAAAAATATAACTTGTTAGAAGAAGATATCTTATTTATCTTTTCAAAAATTCAAATTAATAAAGATGAAATTCAATTTATTAATCATGATTATTATCATCGTAAATTAGGTGACGAGTATGAAATAATCAATCCATATTTATCAAATGATTTTAATTTATTTGGCAAAGGGTCTTTATTTCAATATTTAAATAGATGTAATACCAATATTGGGGAAAAGATGCTTGCTCAAAAGCTCTGTGAACAAGACAAAAACACAATGCTGATAGAAAGAAAACAATCAGCAATTAATGAATTATCAAAGAATAACGATTATATTCAGGACTTTCAGTCCCACGGTAGATTTACAATTGATAATAAAAACGATTTGTCAGCTTTTCAATTTTGGTTGAAAGAGTCGGGCGAAAGTTTCAAAAAAATCAGAATCTTTGCCTTTATTTTAGGAATTATAAACGTAGGCTGGTTAATTTTATCTTCATTTGGAGTATTAAGCTGGCTCTCGTTCTTAATGCCAATACTCCTGTCACAATTGGTGATTTCAATCTATAAAAATAAGATTACAAAATATCAATCGGGAATAAAATATATTGCTGGGATTTTTAGCAGATATTTGAACTTGTTTAAAATGATTGAAAATCAAGATTTTGAATCCGAACATCTACAAAAGCTTCAAAAACAACTAAGAAGTAAAGAGTCTAAAGCCAGTGCTTCCTTAGATTCATTATTTAAAATTGTTGAGGCTTTTGAAACAAAAAATAATGTATTAATTTCCTTACTATTAAACTCTATTTTTTTATTTGATATTCATGTTTGCTATTTACTACTTGAATGGAGAAAAAAACACAAGGATGAGGTTGAAGGCTGGTTTTCGATAATAGGAGAAATGGAAGTGTTGATAAGTTTTGCATCCTATGCATTCAACAACGTAGAAACTGTAACTTTTCCAACACTTTTAACCGACGAGTTTAAAATTAAAGCTGTAGAAACAGGACATCCACTATTATCTCAATCAGTCCGCGTAAATAACGATTTTTACATTAAGGGTGTGCCTTCTGTACAAATCATTACTGGGGCTAACATGGCTGGAAAGAGTACTTTTTTACGAACAATAGTTGTGAATCTCATACTTGCAATGAATGGAGCTCCTGTTATAGCAAAAGAATTTTCATTTACACCTTGTGACATTTTATCAAGTATAAAAGTTCAGGATTCATTAGTAAATAATGAATCTTATTTTTATGCAGAACTTTTAAGATTAAAAGATATTATCGAACATGTAAAAAATAATCAAAAGACATTGGTGATACTTGATGAAATACTTCGTGGGACAAACACAAAGGACAAGCAAACGGGTTCATTAGGAATACTTGAGAAATTGATAAGTCTGAATGCTATGGTTGTTATTGCTACTCACGATCTATCTATCGGGGAAATGGAAAAATCACATTCAGGAATTGTTAATAATAGCTGTTTTGAGGTTGAACTTTTGGATGATCAATTGATTTTTGACTATAAACTCAAACCTGGAATTAGCAGAAAATTAAATGCGTCATTTCTTATGCACAAGATGGAAATAATTGATTAATTTTTTTTTAGTTTCTCATGTAAATTATGTGTTTTATGTCCCAACTTTTCCCTCCCAAAATTATCGAAAACACTGTCGAAAGTTATTACACTCGTATAAGTACAAAAAGTAAAGCTACAGACTTTAATTTGTGGTAAACAATTTTTACAATTTGGTTCGTTAAATAAAATGAAAAACTTAGATTTAAATGGTTTTATGTTCAGGAAATGAATGCTGAGGGAATGAGAGAAAATAATGGAGGATATATATTGATGGCTCTAGCAGCTTGGTATATTGTTGATATGTTAACAAATCCAAGAGAACATCAAGCTGCATTTATGTCTGGTTGGAATTCTTAAAAATATAATTAAAAATGGAGAAAAATATATTAACGAAATTCAATATTCACGAGTTGAATAATGAAGATATGATTAATTTAAATGGAGGAAATGTAGCTCAAGATGTTACATGGGTAATTGGATATATTTGTAAAAGAACTTACTTTATGGGTATAGTAATGTATACCCAATATTCAATTTAAAGATTCAAATTCAATAATAGTCTAATGAGGTTTAATTCTCATTAGGCTATATTTAAACAATAAAAGTCATGAAAACAAAGTATTTAATTCCAGTGTCAATTTTTTTTATCGCTTTCTATTCATTGTTACTGATTTTTTTATCACTGAAAATATCAATCTCAACCGACTTATTAGTACGGTTAATTATGACTTTGATTGCGATGATTTTACTTGTATTTGTAATTTCAAAGGAAAAATCGAATTTTGCTAACATTTTTTCTGTTGTGTCAGTAATTTATTTTGTATTAGATGTTTTCTATTCTCTTATTAATAGCTTATTGCAGAACAAGGTTGTGTTATTCTCGAATATGACCTTGTCAAAAAGTGAAGGATTCATCACTTTGACATGTATAGTATTTTTATTGCATTCGTTAACACAAAAGAAAAAGTCATAAACTGATAATTAATGTACTAAATCTCCCTCTCGGAATTATCTACTATCTGCGGTTTCTTGATGCTGAACGTTTTATTTCAGCATGAAACAAGAAAGAACAAAAAGGAAATTATACCACATCCCTTTAGACGGAAGGAACTTATCTTTGTACTCGTATTTGGCCGAGTACAAAGAGTCATGCCACAGGCTTTAAGATGTGGTAAAAAAAATGTAATTTAATTCATAAATTAAAATGAAAAACTTAGATTTAAACAATTTTGGTGTTCAGGAAATGAACGAAAAAGAAATGAACGCAGTTGATGGCGGAAAAGTTAATTGGTTGTGGGTTCTTGCAAGTTCAGCGGCTGGTTTAGCAGCGACATTAAAACCTGCTGGTGTTCTAGTGGGTGCTTTTATAGGTATTATTGCCAGCAGTCAAGCCAATCAATAGGCTATAATTCATAGAAAGTAAATTATACTATTAATGGTAATGATTGAGCTAGAAACATCTATCGCGCATTTAATATGTAAATATGATGTTTGAATAGCTTTTTTATTGGCATTGATAGTATATCAGTTGTAATTTATAACATCCAATTTTTATGAAAATATATTTTGTATTATGCGTTGTATTTGCGTTAAGTATCCCATCTTTATTCGCTCAAGATTCGGTAGAAGTATCAACAAACAAAGCAACTGTATATATTGTTCGAAATAATTTTTTAAGCGAACTAAACGCCTTAATTAAATTTGATTTTTACAATAATGATTCGTTTATTGGCAGATTAAAAGTATTTCAGTATCTAAAGTTAGAGTGTAATGCAGGGAAACAGCTTTTTTGGACGGCTGCTGATAACAAAAACTTTTTAGAAGTAGATTTAATGCCCGGCGAAACATATATTATTGAGGCAAAATATAGCATAGGTATTTACAACAGTTGGGCAAAACTTAAATTAGTACCTAAGAATTCGGACGATTATAATTTTCTGAAACAAAAAATAATTTCCAAAGAGCCGGTTTCTCTTTCGGCTGATGAAATTCAAAAGAAGAATAATCAACAGAAAAATTATATTCTGAAAAGCGTTGAAAAATACGAGAAACGAAAAATACGAGAAGCAAGCTTTAAGAATGACACAATAACAGCCGTTTTACCAAATGCAGAATCTAATTCAAACCATGTCATCCGTTGCCCAATTATATTGGATTATACTGTTGCAGACTTTCCATTCTCAAACAAGAGTATGGAAATTTCGGGTGTAAATGGCTTGATTAGTAATCCGTCAATGTCACAATCATTAAATATAGCCACTTCTGTCAATAGCCTGACACGTGAGGGCATTTACCGGCTAATGACCAAACATCCCGCTACAAAACGTTTATATAAGTTTTCAGCATATATGGTTGATTTCTTGTCATATCTACCAATTCCTTTAACGAGCGGTTGGATGCATGAAGAATTTCATCGTGCGGTGCTTGCTAAACATGGCGGTAATAGTTATAACGAAATGAATAATTTTCCGATATTCAAATCATTAATAAGTGTACTTGATGTAAAAGACGAAGACTTAATCCGGTTGAAACGCGAAAGTCCACAGGATATGGTGAGAATGTCCGAAGCCGGAATTGAAGGTCAGTATTTGATGACGAACGTTATAAATAATTCAATTTTTTTCTATAAAACAAAATCTATATCGTTATTACCATTTCTTAGCAATTTAAATAGTATTGCATATGTAATGATGTGTTCCGGAAAAAACATCGATAAATCTACTAATTCACTCAATGAAATTGAGGGAAGCAGTATTGCAAAACGTGATTTGGTTGGGTTGGATTTTCTATCGTATACCTATGATTTGTTCAGACCCAATGAGCCTTATGAGAGCAGGGGCATTCATCCTTCGGGCGTAGGAATCGACAGGTATATTAAGCGTTCGCAACTAACAACAGAAGAATTATCGTATTTAAAACAACAAGGTTGGTTACAGCTGATTAATCTTGCAAATCCAATTTCATTAAAGTTTAATTCATTTAATCTTGGAAAAGCAAAAAATGGTGAACAAATACGAGGGAACTTGTATTTTAATCATTGGCTGACTGCTTTTGGTTATGATATTTCAACCACAGGATTACTCCATTATAATACTCATAATTATGCTTTCACCATACATAATTATGCAAATCATAAAAATTGGTATCCAGGTTTGGAGGTGGAGACCTTTGATTATAAACTTGGAGAAAAGAGTTTAAAGAATTCTATATTATTCACAGGTCGTGTTATGGCATGGTTACAACCCGAAAACCAACTTTTCTTCTCAAACAAGGCGCAGTTGGGTGGATTAATTGAAACAAAAATACAATATCCGATATCTAAACACATCTATCCTTACATATCAGTTACAGCTAAAACAAATGGATGGGTTGCCGGAAATGTATATTTAGAAAAAAATATTAGTAGCAGCTTTGGGATTAGAGCTTATTTTTAAAAATGATATCCTGAAATATTAAAATCGTACAATATTTTAATCATTTTCAAAGCTCATCGTTTAAATGCACTTATATGTGCCGATAAATTTGCGATTATAGAAAAGGTCAATTATACCCATTGTAATTATAGATCAGCCCAAAGCTTATTTTAATTTTACAATTTATAATGCCTAAGCTTACAAACAAGCAGTACAATTAGACGAAGTCGACATTGGACTAAATTTTTTGTGCAATCGGTATTAATTCAACAAGGAACTAATACATCTCTTTACATTTCTGGAACTAATTATGATAATATGGAGCAAAAATAATTGCCAACTTTGCATAAATTATAAATCAATTAAAAAGAAAATGAAAATGAAAAATCTTTTTGTGGCGGTTCTCGCCTTGTGTTTTACTTTCGGTGTTAATGCTCAATTACTTTGGAAAGTGTCTGGCAATGGTTTGTCAAAACCAAGTTATTTATTTGGAACTCATCATTTGATTGAGAAAGAACAAATAAAAGATTTTGATAAAATTCTTGCCTTAATTCCGCAAACCGATGTAGTAGTTGGCGAAATGGATTTAAGTGACATGCTGGGAATGCAACTGAAAATGTTGAAAGTAGCAATGATGAAAGATTCAACTATGAAACAATTATTAAATTCAGAAGACTATGAATTGGTTGATAATCAATTGAACCAAGTAGTGGGAATGGGATTAGGTAAATTGGGAAAGATTAAACCTATGATGTTGAGCACATTATATGAGGTGAAATTATACATGAATCAAAATAATCTCAAAAAAGAGCCGGAAGCTATCGATCAGGTCTTTCAAAAAGCAGGAAAAAAAGCTAAGAAAAAAATTATTGGTCTAGAAACCGTTGAACAGCAAATGGATATTCTTTTTAATTCCAGTTCTTTAAAA
This sequence comes from Paludibacter sp., assembly GCA_010365115.1. Lineage (GTDB taxonomy): Bacteria > Bacteroidota > Bacteroidia > Bacteroidales > Paludibacteraceae > Paludibacter. The sequence continues at coordinate 4,186 of JAAFGX010000044.1, read as the reverse complement.
CATCAAGCGGAACAATTAGTTGATGCAGTAAAGAACAAAGACAAATCGCTGGATATGTTCAAACAATTAAACGATGCATATTTGGCCGGTGATTTAAAAAAGATGTCAGAACTCAGCATTCAAGGCGGACAAATGACTGTTGAAGACAAAAAAATAATGGTTGATGACCGGAACAACAATTGGATAGCTCAATTAAAAACACTAATGCCAAAACAATCTTGTTTTGTAGCTGTGGGTTGTTTGCATTTAGCTGACGAGATTGGATTAATTCAACAACTCAGAAATGCAGGTCTTACTGTTGAGGCGATTGACAAAATGTAGTTTGGATAATTGAAGCAAAATTTAAATTAACAAATAAAATCATTTTTAATCTTAATCATATTATTAAATATATTAAACAAAGTTAATATAAAGTCTATTTTATTTATATTAAACGTCTAATTATTAATTGAATGAACTAAATTTGATTAATTAATTCGTAATAAATACAGTACTATGTATTGCAAGGTACTATAAAGATACATATATTTGCATCGTCCAACAGAAATCAAATTTAAAGATAAAAAAATACTAACTTAAATTCCTCTTTAGAGGATAAGGGTCTATGATAACACTTAAAAACATAAACAAAACGTACGATATGGGGCAAGCCTCATTACACGTATTAAAAGGAATTGATTTGCATATTGCAAAAGGGGAGTATGTTTCTATTATGGGAGCGTCTGGTTCTGGAAAATCAACTCTACTCAATATCCTTGGGATTTTAGATAATTACGATACCGGAGAATATTATTTGAATGACAAATTAATACGAGATTTATCCGAAAAGCAATCGGCATTGTACCGGAATGAATTAATTGGCTTTGTATTTCAATCGTTTAATTTGATTAATTTCAAAAATGCATTGGAAAATGTGGCTTTGCCCTTGTATTACAAAAATATAAGTCGCAAGAAACGAAACATTATCGCCATGGAATACCTTGATCAAATGGGTTTGAAAGATTGGGCGTACCACATGCCAAGCGAAATGTCGGGCGGACAAAAACAACGCGTAGCCATTGCACGTGCCATTATTTCTAAACCACAAATTTTGTTGGCTGACGAACCTACAGGTGCTTTGGACAGCGTAACAACAGTGGAAATGATGAAAGTATTGAGCGAACTGAATGCTAACGGTTTGACCACGATTATTGTAACCCACGAAAAATCAGTTGCCGACGAAACAAAATCAATTATCCATATAAAAGATGGTTTGATTGAAAACATCGATAGGAAATAACCCCTAAACCTAAAGGGGAACGGGCAAAGCATTTTAAATGTAAAATGAATTTGTAAATTAATTTAAAAGTCGTAACTAACTTCTATTCCCCTTTAGGGGTTAGGGGTCTAATTTAAGTATTATGTTTTCTATCAATACTATCCAAGAAATTATTGCCAGCTTAAGTCACAATAAGTTGCGGACTGTTCTTACCGGACTTTCTGTGTCGTGGGGAATATTTATACTTATCGTGTTGCTTGGTGCCGGCAATGGACTGAAAAACGGAGTAAGTTCCAACTTTAACCAACGGGCTACTAACACGGTGCAAATGTGGTCGGGAACTTCATCGTTGCCATATCAAGGGTTGAAAAGTGGACGTTCGCTCAATTTTTCCGAGAAACAAGTTGTTGCTGTCGATGAAGATTTAGTACAATCCGATAATCAAACCGGAATTATCGAAAAACAATCGACCATAACTTACAACAATGAATTTGGATCGTACAGTGTGAAAGGCGTGAACCCTAATTACATAAATATCTTTAAATTAGAATTTTTGTCGAACGGAGGACGCTTTATCAATGAGTTGGATTTGAAATCAAATAATAAAGTAATAGTAATTGACAAGAAAATTGAAGACGTTTTATTTAAAGATGTTTCGCCCATTGGTAAAAATGTAAAAGTAGGAGAGGTTATGTTCAAAGTGGTGGGTGTGAATTCTAAAAAAGAACGTTGGGGCGATGGAAGTGCGTATATTCCATTTACAACGGCTCAACTCATTTACAATCCAGACCGTAAATTTCACGCTATAGCCATGACGGTGAATAATCTCGAAACTAAAGAACAAAATGATGAATTCAACGATAAACTTAAGCAAACCATGTCGAAGAGTTTACGTTTCGATCCGAAAGACACGCAGGCTTTATGGTTGAGAAATTCCCAACGCAATTATATAGAAACTATGAAAATTTTTGCCGGTATTACGCTTTTTGTATCAATAATTGGAATTTTTACTTTAATTGCAGGAATCGTTGGTGTCAGTAATATAATGCTGGTTTCGGTAAAAGAACGAACTCGTGAAATTGGAATCCGAAAAGCAATTGGAGCACCTCCAGCCGCAATTTTGCGTTCCATTATTATCGAAGCTATTTTAATAACCACCATTTTTGGATATATAGGAATGGTAATGGGAATTGGGCTGACTGAAATTATCAATTTTATAATGGTGCAATCGGCGGCGCAAAATCCTTCTGATACAGGGATGTCTGTATTTAAAGACCCAACCGTACAACTTTCGTATGTGTTTATTTCAACTGCAATTTTGATAATTTCCGGAGTTATTGCTGGCTATATGCCTGCTCGCAGAGCAGTTAGGATTAAACCGATAGAAGCAATGAGGGAGGAATAGAAAAAGCCAAACCCTTAGCCACTGAAGGGGGATAAGAGATGTTACTAATGATATTTTTAACGATATAAAGGTGAAATGAACAACAAAAAAAACATAGAAGATAAAACTAACTTCAGTTCCCCTTTAGGGGTTAGGGGTCGTTTTGCTGGGCTGTTCGATCTCGATCGCTGGCAGGAAATATGGATTACTATTACGCACAATAAATCACGCAGTATACTAACCGCTTTTGGCGTATTTTGGGGAATGTTTATGTTGGTGGTAATGGTAGGGGCAGGAGTAGCGTTGCAAAGTGGAATGAATTCAGAAATTGAAGGTTTTGCTACCAACTCGTGTTTTATTTGGAGTGAGCAAACTTCAGAGCCCTACAAAGGATTAAAAAAAGGAAGAAGTTGGGATATGTTAAACGAAGATATTCCCATTCTTATAAATAAAATTCCTGAAATACAATATTTAGCTCCTGTTCTTTTTGGTGGCGGTGGTACAAATAATGTTACCCGAAATGATAAAGTAGGATCATTTGGTGTGAAAGGAAACTACCCAGCTTACAATAAAATTGATGAAAGTAGAATGATTAAAGGTCGGTATATTAATGATATTGATATTGTTGAAAAACGAAAAGTGTGTGTGATTGGAGAACGCGTTTTGGAAGTCCTGTTTCCGAAAAACGAAGATCCAATTGGCAAAAATATACAGGTGAATGGAATTTATTTTCAAGTTATTGGCGTTGCCCAGCACACTTCGGATATAAACATTGGCGGATCAAGTGAAGAAACGGTTGTACTACCTTTTAGTACAATGCAACAGGCATTTAATCAGGGTAATGTGGTTCATTTTCTTGCCGTAACTGCTCAGCCCGGAATTAAAGTAAAAGTGATTGAAGATAAAATTCGTGAGGTTTTGAAGGCACGCCACAGTATTTCGCCAGACGACAAAAAAGCGGTTGGTGGGATGAATATTGAAGATCAGTTTACCATGTTTCTTTATCTGGGAATTGGTATCGGCAGTTTAATCTGGATTGTGGGTCTTGGAACTTTATTGGCCGGAGGAATTGGAGTAAGCAATATCATGTTGGTTACGGTCAAGGAACGAACTAAAGAAATTGGAATCAGAAGAGCATTGGGAGCAACGCCACGGAATATAATTACACAAATTATGAGCGAAAGTATCATTCTTACTTTGATTGCCGGTGTCACCGGACTAATGTTTGGTGTTGGGTTACTTGCTTTAGTAGGGATGGCATTAAGTCAGGGTGATCAGTTTTTCAAAGATCCTCAAATCAGTTTTGGTGTAGCCATTGGAGCTTTATTTATTCTGCTGGTAATTGGAACATTGGCCGGTTTTATACCGGCAAACAGAGCCATGAGCATTAAGCCAATTGAAGCAATAAGGGAAGAGTGAGAAATAATTAATAATTAGTAATTCATAATTTAATGTCGTTTAGTTTAGACCTCTCCCCAGCCCTCTCCCGAAGAGAGGGAGGTAAATTACTACCGACTACATAATTTTTACATGAAAAATTTATC
>JAAFGX010000188.1 GCA_010365115.1 Paludibacter sp. | reverse complement strand
AGCGTGGTTCTTTTGCGCATATAAAATAGAATGTGCCAGTAAGGGAATTTCTCCAAACTGCATCACATTCTTATTTGGCAACCGCTTTGATCCGCCGCGAGCGGGGATAATGACAATGTTTTTCATAAAAATCTATTATGCTAAAGCTATTTTCGCTTCAATAATAAGGGTATTCATCCTTGCAGACCAAATATCCATATCATATAAATCATCCTTTATATATTTAAAAAATGGATTTTCGTAGTTATTACTTTTGTATTCTTCTATACCTTTTTCTATTGTATCTACCCATTCGTCTATAAAATTTGGGTTTTCTATTAATCGTCCCAGTTTTCCAAACTCTAAGACTTCCGGAATACCTCCTTGATTAGAGGCAATACAATAACAACCACATTTTAAAGCTTCCGCCAATACAATACCAAAACCTTCTTTCCAAAGACTTGGAAACAAATAAAAATCGGATATTTGATAGTATTTTGCCAATTCGTTATTTGGAATTCTACCCACTACTTTTACTCCTTCTATATCAATAGCTCTATTTGTACCAACTATTAGTAATTCTATCTCCTGATTATGCTTCAGATAAATTTTTTTCCAAACCTGCAGCATAAGATCCAATCCTTTTTTAGGTCTGTCCTGAGAACACCAAAGAAAAATTAATTTAGAAGAATAACCCATTTCTTTCCTTTGTGCCTCTTTAGAAGCTTTGTCCAATTTAAAAAACTGTTTAGAATTGGTCGCATTATGTAAGATGGATGTATTACATACAAAATCATTATAATATCTTAGAAAAACTACATATGACATTTTTGTTAAAAACAAGAGCTCATTAATTCCATTATAAAATAGAGTTTCAGTTGGATTTAATATAATTGGTGAAAAACCTTGATAGTAATATTGAATATAAAAATTCTCCCGTAAATAATGTTTATTCAAATGTTCATTCAATGGCACTACCAGACCACTATTGTCAACAATTTGAATTACATACTTTTCGTTAGGTTTGATTATTTTATCTAAAGCAGAAAAATAATTTTGCAGCCGGTGTTCTACTTTAAATTTTACTTTAAGTTTCGAAAAAAAAGATATCGGTTTAACAAATGAATATTCAACAGTATTAAATAAATCAACATCTGGCTTTGGGCAAATGATATAATCAAATTGATGTTTCGTGTTTTGAAAGTAGTAATTATACATTGTAGTCCAACTTCCTACTTTGGAGTACGGCAATGGGTTTGTAAGAATCAGAATTGATTTTGACATGTTTTACTAATTAATAGGCTTCATCAGAGGATAATCCAAGATAGTTAAACAAATATTTTTTAATGGTTTTATTAGCAATTAGCCTTACAACAAACCTTCCTATACTCGTTGATACTGAATTCATTGCTATTGCTTTTTTCAAATTGACCACATCTATTTCAATATTTCTAGTTGTCGTTTTTAAAATTTCAAACTCTTCATGCATCCAACTTTCAACTGTATTTCCCATGTGAAAAGCAAAATTTTTCTTCGATGCTAATCTAAGAAATCCCAATTTCTCATTAGGCAAATCAATAAATTTCCCTTCTACACCATCTTGTATTTTGATAAAAGCGGGCTCATTAGTTCCTTTATCAAATACTTCTCTTCTCATAGTTGCAACAAAATGACCACATCCCATGACGGCTTCTTTACCATTACGTTTATTTTTTAGAACCAAATACTTTTTTAAATGAATGGGACTGTACAGCTTTTTCTCGTTCCCTAAACTAGCATCAAATTTCCTTAAAGCATCCGGATCAATCACATCTTGAAAGGAAAGAGCTCCTTTAATTAAAGAATAAGCCCAATTATTAGCTGTATAGCCACTAAAGGCTTTGCTACCGGGGACCGGACTGACCATACCTGCTTCAGGAAATGAACAAAACAATTCTTCTACAGCATTTTGCCATCCTTGTTTAAAGAGGACATCAGCGTCTGTAATTGTAATAAGAGGTTCTAAATTCCCTTTGGATGCAGCCAAAATAGCATTAATTTTTCCTAAATTTTCTTTAGAATGAAAAACCTGATCTATAATTTTTGATTCATTGTATTTTTCATCAATATAGCGCTTAACATCATGATGACAATTATTGTTATAAATAGTTATTCTTGTCTTATGATGCACTGTAAGAAGTAAAGACTCCAAACAAAGCTGAAACACTTTAAAGGATTCTTCAAAGTAGCCCTCAAAATTTGGAATGTAAACTGGAACAATTACCCTATGATAATTTTCTATACGTATTGCGGTATTATTTTTTTCAGGATTAGTTCCTATTCTCATAATGATTAATAAGTTTTGTTATTCCTTCTTCTAATGATATCAATTCTCGTCCTAAAATATTTTTCATCTTAGTCGTATCTGGGCATCTTCTAGTCATATCCCCTTCTTCTAATGGAGGTAAATGGATTATTGAAGAATTAGAATTCGTTATTTCTATTACCTTTTTGGCTAAATCCAGTATGGTCATTTCTTTATCACTTCCCACATTTAATACGTCATTAACACATTTAGATTCCATCATTGCTTTAATACAAGTGTCTATATTATCGCCTACATAACAAAATGATCTTGTTTGCAAACCATCACCATACAGATAAATAGGCTCGTTTTTAAGAGCTGCTTTAATGAATCGGGGCACTACAAAATCTTCACTTTGATTGGGACCATAGGTATTAAAAAATCTAAAAATGGTATATTCTAAACCAAATTCCTGATAATAGGATTTAAAGAATGCTTCCCCCACATTTTTAACTATCGCATAAGGCAATCTAGAGTTTAATGGAGTTGTATTTTCATTTTGAGGAATTTCAAACGGTTCCCCATACACTTCTGATGAACTGGAATAAAAAACTCTTTTAACACCCGTATTTTTAGATAAGGATAGAATATTTTTTATTCCTTCAATATCGTCAAGAACCATCATCGGATTCTCAAGCGTTCTTTTTACCCCAACTAATGCCGCGTAATGAAATACATAATCAAAATTATACCTACCAAAAATGGGAACTATATCATTGTAACTATTCGTGTTTGCCTTAATAAAAATTACATTGTCCCTTTTTGGTATTTTGGTCAAGCTACCGGTTGAAAGGTTATCTACGATAACTATAAAATTATTGGAGTTTTCAGCTAATTTACTGGCTATAGCACTCCCTACATTTCCTGCTCCTCCTGTAATAAGTATGGTATTTGTCATTTAAACTTGAATTTTTTATGCCTTTATAAATATCGTTACTTGAAAAACAACATCTTAATTAATAACTTATTATTGTTTATTTTCAAAAACCAAAAAGTATGGAGTACAAAAACATATCGAATTGTTTTGAAAAAATTTAGCTTTATCATTTTAAGCTGCATTTGACAAAGCCGGTATAGGAGAAGCTGATAGTCTTCTTTGCTTATCTTTTCCTTATCATAAACTTCACTAAGCACTTTTTTCAAATATAACGGTAATTCAATATATTTAGCAGAACTCCCAGATATATTTCCCGAATGAACACGGTATTGCGCTAATGATTCATCGATATAATAAAATTTAGCTTCAAAAGAACATCTTACCCAAAACTCAACATCTTCACCAGCTGAAGGCATCTCTTCATTAAAAAATCCGACTCTATCTATGACTTCTTTTCTCATGAGGGGAGTCGGCATCATAATAGTCCAATTGCCCATCATTCTCAACGAAACATCACCATGTTTTACATCTGGAGTTCCCGGCCGTCCTATTACCTGATTTTTTAACTTTCCGTTTTCATCAATTACCTCACAACAACTATGCACTAAACCATAGTCTGATTTTCTTTCTAAAATGGCTACTTGCCTTTCTAATCTATCAGGTAACCATAAATCATCATCATCAAGGAAAGCAATAAATTTGCCTTGTGCCTCGCGAATTCCAACATTTCTAGGCCTTGCTGGCCCACCACTATTCTCAATCTTAAAATATTTTACTTTTTCAAATTGATTACAAAGTTGCTCATTAAGATTATTAGCTGTACCATTGTCGATCACAATAATTTCAAAGTCAGTAAAGGTTTGATTAAAAACACTTTCTAAAGTTAATTTTAAATAATCTGTTCTATTATAAGTTGTAACTATAACACTTACTAACGGATGTAACATGTTTTTTTAATTTTATTTATTACCCGTTTCAGGATACCCAAAAGCGTTTCTCTTCTCGCTTGATTAAGCTGGCTGATCATTTGATTCATTTTTTTATAATCATCATAAAAAACACCATAATATTCTTTGAACATCGTTTCATTCTCTACAACCTGTTCTTCCTGATGCACAACATTATTGCTAATTCCGAACAAATCATAAACCGTTAAAGGAAAATTTATATGCTTAAAAACAAACAGATTACTCAAAAAACATTTTATATAAAAAGCTCTATCTGAAACTATTTTATACTTCTCATCATAAAACCCCATCTTATCAAATACTTCCTTTTTAAAAAAAGTACTTTGATGTGGCAACGAACTTCGCACAAAAAATAAAGGCGTTAAATATTCTGGATAAACTTTCTCCCCTTTTTCAAATTTATAATCCCCATAAATTATATCTC
>JAAFGX010000187.1 GCA_010365115.1 Paludibacter sp. | reverse complement strand
CCCTAACCCCCTAAAGGGGGAATAAGAATATCAGAGTAGTGATTAGAAAAAGACTTACCTTCGGACACGGATTACAAATCCGCGCCAGCGGGGGCCAGCGGGGGTGATTGATATAAATCGTATTTTTACCGAAAACAGTTCCGATAGTTCTTACTTTATCTCCGGTCCGCCTATAATGATCAAAGCATTTAAACAAAGCTTATTTGAAAAAGGAGTACGAGCAAACAATATATTAACCGACGATTGGGAATAAATTCGTCTTAATTCGTGTAATTTGTATATCTAATGTAATTCGTGTAAATTCGTATTTTAAAAAAAATGAAAAAAATAGAAATTGCCGGAACCGAAATATCAATCATATCTCAAAAAGAAAATGATTTTATCTCGCTTACCGATATGGCTAAAAGCCAAATGCAGGAAGTTATTATTATTAAATGGCTCAGCCTGAAAAGCACTATTGAATATATTGGTGAGTGGGAAGCATTGTACAATCCAAGTTTTAATTATACCGAATTCGGTACAATTAGAAATTCAGCAGGTAGCAATAACTTTGTGCTTTTCAGTAAAGCAATGGATTGAAACTACCAATGCCATAGGTATCAAGGCAAAAGCAGGTAGATATGGAGGAACTTATGCACATAAAGACATCGCCTTTCATTTTGGTATGTGGATTAGTCCCAAATTTCAATTGCTTTTAGTCAAAGAATACCAACGGCTTAAAGAGGATGAAAATGATCGACAGCAGTTAGAGTGGAATTTGCAAAGAACGCTGGCAAAAGTGAATTATCAAATTCACACAGATGCGATTAAAGAAAAATTAATTCCACCTATTGTTAATAAGCAACAAATAGCATATACATATTCAGGCGAAGCCGATTTATTAAATGTTGCACTTTTCGGAATTACAGCCAAAGAATGGAGAGACAGCCACACCGACAAAAAAGGCAATATTAGAGATGATGCAACATTGGAGCAATTAGTGGTGTTAAGTAATATGGAAAGTATTAATGCATTACTTATTAGGCAAGGATTATCACAAAGCGAACGGATTATACAACTTAACAAAGTAGCCATCACTCAAATGAAATCACTACTTGAAAGTAACATAATGAAAAAATTGAAATAAATAATTCGTATTTATTCGTGTAATTTGTATTTATTCGTGTAATTTGTATTTTGATGTAATTCGTATATCTAATGTAATTCGTGTAATTTGTAAATAAAAAAAATGAAGATATTAATAACTGGCGCAACTGGGTTTATTGGTTCTCATATAGCTGTTCCAACTCCGACCAAGGAAAGACCTCTCCCTGGCCCGCTCCCAAGGAGAGGGAATAAGAGTGGGATGCGAGTTATTACGGGAGGTTGGAGTTCTGTCCTCAAAAACTCTTTAATGAGGTTAATGAACCAAAATATGGCAGAAGTTAAAAACTTGCATCTAGGTTTTCGGTATTATTAAATTTCAATATCCATAGTAACACAATAAAATAATTATTCTTTTTTGCAGCCCGACAGCGTTCTGCAGTCAGACAGTGTGGAGCAGGGCGGTGGCGGCTAGCCCTATGCGTCGGTAGTCAGTAGTTGGTAGTCGGTAGCAAGCCGCGTAAAAAAAAGAAAAACAGAGTAAAGTTTATAGGAAGCGACAAGCATTTAAAAAAGAGAGTTTAAAATTAGACTTGCTTTGGCTAACAATTAAACACTTTAGAACAAGAATTTATTGTAGTTTTGTGTCAGAGAAACGGTTGACAAAGACCAAATTAAAAGAAAAAAATATGACTAAAAAACTACAAATACGAAACAGTACAGCTGAATTTTTAGTATTTACACAGCAAACAGGAGATAAAAGTATTGAAGTGCGATACGAAGATGAAACGATTTGGCTTTCTCAACGCATGATGGCTGAATTATTCGATGTAGATGTGCGTACAGTCAATGAACATTTGCAAAATCTATTTAGCACTAATGAGTTGGAAAAAATTTCAGTTATCCGGAATTTCCGGATAACTGCCACGGATGGTAAAAATTATAATACTCAATTTTATAATCTCGACGCTATTATTTCAGTTGGATATCGTATTAATTCGGTACGAGCTACACAGTTTCGTCAATGGGCTACGCAAGTTCTGAAACAATTTGCTATTCGCGGTTACGTAATAGATAAAAAACGTTTGGAGAACGGGACTTTTCTTGGTGAAGATTATTATGAGCATTTACTTTCCGAAATCAGAGAGATACGGCTTAGTGAACGTCGATTTTATCAGAAACTGACTGATATTTACGCCACAAGTGTTGATTATAACAAAGATGCACCAACTACCAAAATACTTTTTGCAAAAGTTCAAAACAAGCTACATTATGCAGTGCATGGACATACAGCTTCAGAATTAATTATGTTAAGAGCTAGTGCTGAAGGCAAAAATATGGGTTTAAATTCTTGGGAAAAAGCACCTGAAGGGAAAATTCTGAAATCAGATGTTGTAATTGCTAAAAATTATTTATCACAGCCAGAATTAGAATCGTTGGGACGAATTGTTAATGCATATCTAGACTTGGCGGAGGACAGAGCAAAAAAGGCAATCCCAATGACAATGGAAGATTGGGCAAATCGTTTAGATAAGTTTTTAAATGCAGATGACAGACAAATTCTAAATGATGCTGGAAAAGTAACTGCCCAAATAGCTAAGGCTTTTGCCGAAACAGAATTTGAGAAATACAGAGTTGTGCAAGACCAACTTTTTGAATCTGATTTTGACAAGCTTATAAAAAAGCAATTGGGAGAAATAACTAATGATGAAAACTAAGAATCTAAACAGAGACAACTTCTTTACAACCATCGGCCATGCTGCTAACATAAATTAGCCAAGCCACCTGCCCGATCCCGATGCATCGGGACAGTCAGACAGTGTGGAGCAGGGCGGTGACGGCTAGCCCTATCCGTCGGTAGTCAGTAGTCAGTAGTCGGTAGTTGGTAGTCGGTAGTTGGTATTTACGCAAAAACCTTTTGACGTATGTAAGACTCAAAAGCGTTTGGAAAGATAAAGCGACATAGCAAAGCACGTTATGCCGAACTGAATAAAACAAACGATACGCTACGGCGAACAGAGTAAAAGAAAGAAGAAAAAGACTTATCTTTGGAGTTGATGCACCGCACAACCGCTTCAAGCGGTTTGTCGGATTCTGACTGATTGAACAAGGGAATAAAGACGTTAAATAGAACAAACGATACGCTACGGCGAACCAGAGTAAAAGAAAGAAGAAAAAGACTTACCTTCGGACACGGATTACAAATCCGCGCCAGCGGGGGAATAGAACAAACGATACGCTACGGCGAATAGAGGTCATTCAATTAGATTAATTAAATATGAGAATCAACAATAAAATAATAACCTTTTTAAAATCATCCTTTTCGGAAAAAACTCCGGAAGCGAAACTTTATTTGTTTGGTTCACGCATTCATGATGATGCTCAAGGCGGCGATATTGATGTGATGATTATATCCGATACCCTTATTGAAAAACGAATGATTAGAAACATCAGGGTAGAGTTTTATAAAAAATTTGGTTGGCAAAAAATTGATTTAGTAAATTTTACCTTTTCTGATACCTCTGTATTTAAACAACTTGTTGAAAAAGAAGCTATCGAATTATGATACAAAACCGCGATAATGAATTAATCGTTTTACTGCATTCAGAATGCGAATTATTGGATGCTGCTGTAAACACCTTGCTCCGTTCGGTCGAAAAATGTAACACCATTGGAATAAAGCGAGTGTATACATTTGAAGAACAAGAATCTTTCGACTCCTTGAGTTCCAAATTTAATAGGACATCCGATTTGTTTACTCAAAAAGTGCTTAGAACATCTTGGATGCTTTTGCACGAACCCTTTGTTCCTTTTATCGACTTAATGAATACTTGTGAAAAAATGGGTATTATTATCGACGCCAATCAAATGATCACCATAAGGGATTTGCGGAATCAAATTGCCCACCAGTATATTCCTGAGGCATTATTCGACCTTATTCCTGAAGTAATAGAATTTACTCAGCTTTTAGTTGATAATATTATTACTTCAAAACAGTTTATTAGCAAAAGGAAATGGTTGATTATCGAGTAGGAAACGAGGAAACGAGGAAACAAGGAAACAAAATACCCAACAACTTTTTAACGTCTGAAAGACTCAAAAACGGTTGGGAAATGCCTTACTGAATAGAACAAACTATACGCGACAGCAAACAGAGCTGCCCCCTAACCCCCTAAAGGGGGAATAAGAATATCAGAGTAGTGATTAGAAAAAGACTTACCTTCGGAGTTGATGCACCGCACAACCGCTTCAAGCGGTTTGTCGGATTCTGACTGATTGAACAAGGGAATAAAGAAGTTAAATAGAACAATTTACGAGTGGGTAGTTAGTAGTCGGGAAAAACCCCAAACCCCAAACATAAAACCCGAAACAACAAACAAAAAACAACTTATTTCTTTTAACTACGAATTTTCACGAATTAAACGAATTACACGAATTTCTTATTCGTTTTTAACCCCGATACACAGGAGGATGCAAGCAACGGAAACAAAATACCCAACAACTTTTTGACGTCTGAAAGACTCAAAAACGGTTGGGAAATGCCGAACCAAATAGAACAAACTATACGCT
>JAAFGX010000186.1 GCA_010365115.1 Paludibacter sp. | reverse complement strand
CATTAAAATGGTTCATTTAAAATTTGATGTGGATTATGTATTTTTTTTGTAACAAAAGAAAGAATGACTAAAGTTAACAGACATTCTCTTTGAACTTAAAAAATTTTTAATCCTTCAAAGCAGAAATATCCAACCCTGCAAATGGCGAAATAACTTGCCTTATTTTTTTCATTATTTTCGAGACGCCACCTTCAATTTGTGATTCTACATTCAACGGCATTACCGGATCGTGCAACGACATTCGTAGTAAGAACCAACCTTCTTCGCTTGGATTATTTGAGCGAACCCGCAACCCTTCAAAGTTTGGACTAACAATTTCCCAACCTTCGATTTTCTCAACTTCTAATAATACTTTGTCCAATATTTGATTTCCGTAGGTAGCAAAATCATTTTCAAGAATATGGAGTCGGTATTCTTTACTCTCCAAAGGTTGTTCTAATGTTTCAATCAGTTGAGTTAATTCAATTCCCTGTGCATTCAGTCGTGCCATTTCCACCAGCAATTTAGCAACCAAATAAGCTCCGTCATCTAAAAAGTAGTTCTCACGCAGTGCAGCATGTCCCGAAGTTTCAATCGCTAACCAACTTTCTTCACCCAAGCTATTTAACCTCATTGATTCATTGATAACATTTTTGTAACCGCGTTTAAATCGATGATGTTTTCCTTTCAAATCATGCTCGATAAACTTAGTTAGTCCATCAGAAGTAATGGAGTCGGTAACAATGGTGCTTCCAGGATGTTCTTTCAGAATAACAGCCGAAATTAATGCAATCAAAGAATTTCGATTAATTGGGTTGCCGTTTTTATCCACAACCGCCGAGCGGTCAACATCAGTATCAAAAATAATTCCAAGGTCAGCTTTATTCAATTTTACGGCTTCGCAAATCGAGTGCATGGCATCCTCATCTTCCGGATTGGGAATGTGATTTGGAAAATGACCATCAGGATTTAAAAACTGACTGCCATTAGTGTTGGCACCTAACTTCGCCAGTACTTTATCAGCAAAAAAGCCTCCCGCACCATTCCCGGCATCGACTATAATTTTGAGCCCTTTGAGCGGTTGGTCATAATCTGATTTGTTTTTGGCTCCTTTGCGGATATAATTCACCAAAAAAGAGGAGTAATCGTCAATAAATTCGTAAGAAGTGATTTTGCCTTTTACCGGTGCTTCAATAAATTGAATATTAGCAGCAATGTCCAAAATTGCTGTAATGTCTTTTTTATCAAGACCACCATTGCTGGTAAAAAATTTAAGCCCATTCCGGTTAAATGGCAAATGACTGGCGGTAAGCATAACACCAGCAGTGGCTTTTAGGTTTTCGTCAATCGTAGCCATAAACATAGCCGGTGTTGAAGCGATATGACAATCCACAATATTGGCTCCCATACAGGTTGCTCCTTCCGCAAAAGCAGTTTTTAATGCCGATCCGCTAAGGCGAGAATCCATACCGACTGCAATTGTAATATCTTTTGATCCTTCTTCTTGTAACCAGGAAACAAAGGCTTTAGCAATCACACTTACAACTTTTGGTGTCAGATTTATCGGTTCACCCGAAATGCCTTCTAAAGCAACGCCCCGAATATCTGAGCCATTTTGAAGTTTTTTCCAATCCATAATTTTAACCAATTTTCTGCTTTTATTTTTTCTGCTAACGTAATGATTTTTATGATTCGAAATATTGTTTTTTTAACTGACTAATTTTAAAGAATCTATTTACTTAAAATTGCCAACTCAAGCGTGGTTTTTCTACATCAATCCCAATAGGATTTATGTGATATTCACAAACTATATTGGTGATTTTTGTTGCTTCAAATGTAATGGAACTGATAAATTAAAGTGTAAAAAAACCACTTTTATGCGAAATCTCAATTGGTTCATTATAAGTATATTTAATGTTATTTTGCTGATTCTTTGAGTCCTAAAAAACGCTTCTTTAAGTGAATTATTTTTTTTTGATTCTCAGGTTTTGAAATACCGTTTTTAGTTTCTTTCGGATCATTTTTCAAGTTGAAATATTCCTCGTAGTTGTAATGCGGGTAAATAATATACTTATCGGTAAGTGTAACCAAAGCCTGCGAAGATGGTATAAATACTTCATCCCTAATAAAGGGATGTTCATAAAAATAATCTCTACGCCATTTTTTTGTTTTTTTGCCAAGGTATAGTTTTGATAAATCTGCTCCCTGCATGCTATCAGAAACAGCAACTCCTGCCGCAGATAAAATAGTTGGAGCTATATCTACATTTAATGCCAAATCATATACAAATTTACCTCTTAATTTAGCAGGTAATCGTGGGTCATAAATTATGAGTGGGACTTTTAACGCTTCTTCGTACGGATACCATTTATCGGCCAATTGATGATCAGATTCAAAATATCCATTGTCGCCATTGAAAACAATCAGTGTATTTTCGTAAACACCCTCTGATTTAAGTTCGACTACAATACGCCCAACCACTTCATCCAATTCTGTAAGCAGTCTAAAATATGCCTTCATCATTTTCTGGTACTTTTCGGGAGTATCAAAACGCCAATGCCAGCGCGTGCGTCCTTCATTTTTTTCGGATGAAATAAAAGGTGGTAATGCCCTTAGTGCTTCTTCAGTTGCAGTTGGAGAGGTTGGGATTGTTATATCCTGATAATATTTTTCGCTTTGTGGTTGATATCGATACTGGTCGGGATGTCCGTCATCGGCATGTGTAGCAAAAAAACTTACCGATAGATTGAAAGGTTTGTCTGCTGGACGTGTTTTTAAAAATCGAATAGCATCTTGAGCATTTTTTTCGGTAATATGAATTGAATCGCCTAGAATTCTAGTATAACCACCCCCTAATTCTTCAATCTTAGTTTTAGGATCAACAGGCAACCAATGTCTTAATTCTTCGGTAAATGCCGAATAATCAAAGTCGGCTACTCGCCCTTTTCCAAAACCGTATTTACCTACAAAACCTGTCCAGTAGCCAGCATTGTGCAATAGCCCCGGATAGGTTTGACCTGCTTTTTGTGGAGTTATATTCTTGTCGAAACCGGTAATACCATGACGACTCATGTACTGACCTGTAAGAATACTTGCCCTACTGACGCATGATATTGAGGTTGTAACGTAAGCGTTCGAAAACCTTAACCCCGATTTGGCAAGCGCATCTATATTGGGCGTAATTAAAAAATCTGTCCCCATACATTTCAACGAATTCCAACGTAGGTCATCTGCCAAAATGAAAACGACATTCATTTTTTTAGTTGGAGTTTGGTTTGAGGCCAATACTGAAAGGCTGAAGAACCCAAGTCCACATGCCATTGATAATGCAAATTGCTTTTGATATAATACTTGCGAATTATTCATTATATCTTAATTTTAATATTAGTTAATAGTGTTTATATAAGTTCGACAGTTATTAGAAATTTAGTTTAAAGTTAGCTAAGCCACATGCTATTTGTAGAGCCAAGTCACGGAAATCATCAACAAAAGCTCTGATTTCTTCTTTGACTATTCTGAACACTTTGCAGTTTCCTATAGCATGTTCAACTTTTACTCTTGTTCGGGAAATTTGTTGATTAGACTTCTTTTCGTCGATAGTCAATTCTTTTCCTTTTGGTTTCTTTTTTGGTCGATTAATTATTGTATTTGTTGGGTTGAAGCCTTCAAAGCCGGAATCAAGCCAAAGAGTGATTTTTTTTTTGAATTTTAATTCTTCGATATCGCACATCATTTTATCGTGCATTTTCCCTTCCCACGTTTGGGATAGATATAAAATATTGTTATTCAAGTCACTAGCAATTAAATTTTTAATAGTGTGGTTTTTTTTTACCACTATAAAACTCTTTTTGAACTTCAGGATCACCCGGGCGCGGGATGGGGCGTTCAGTTCCATCAATAAGTACATCTTGACCCTCAACCAGCAATTTGTTCAATCCTTCGACAGTTCTACAAGGAATACATTTTGCCTTATCTAGGGCATCATTCAATATTCGTTTGAGCAAGTGAATCCAAACATTAGCTTGAGGCTGACTCATATTAAAAGCTGCTGCATGCGTTTGCTGTAAAGGATTATTTTTCATATATGATAGAATAAAAATCAACATTGTTTCAATATCAGGAAAAACATCGTCTTTACGTTGCTTCTTTGTTGTTCTGCGATATTCGCCAGTTGTGGTATAGACAGATATGTAAGATTTCCAGCAGGGCTCAAAATACTGTATTAAAATATTGAACTGCTGCAATTTAACTCCAACAACGGATAAAAATTGGGCTTCATTTGAACTTAAATCGTTGTAATTTTGCATTTTTGCATCAAAGTTACATATTATATTTCAATTACTTACAACATATATAATGCCTAATATTGAAGTTATACAAAATATTCCCGCTTTGAGGGTTATTTTCAGGCATTTCCCAAAAGTTCTGTTACTTGTCCTGCAACACCAAATCTCACTAAATCGTTGTCAATAACAACAGATACTTTTTTGAAACCGCATTTTTAACCTAGTCGTCTAATACCGAGCGACTACCTGCCCTAAAATAGGACATTTCATTTAAAATAATTCTTTTTACTTCCATTTTTTAAAAAATTTAGGCTCTATAACGTTTTGTGTGGGTAAAATATTTTCTAATATTTACTCCGTAGGAGTTTTCAATGCATATGGCACATTCCGTTTTTTTTTTCGG
>JAAFGX010000185.1 GCA_010365115.1 Paludibacter sp. | reverse complement strand
TTGCGGAACTGGGGGAAAATGGACACAACGCGACACCAACCCGAAGCGGGTTGAACATTTTTAAGATATAGATATTGAACCCTTTGACTTCGTCTATTTTCAATTCAGGGCTACGATTGTGATCGGATTCTTCTCCCCCAATTTAGCTTCGCTGATTTTCAATTCATTGGGGGTTCAAATTAAATCCCTTCAGGATTTTATATTATTGAAAGTCAAAAATATATTCGTTTTTCAGCAGACTCTTCATAAATATAAAATCGAAACATCAAATTAGGTTGTAGATTTGTATAATATTTTGTATAATTACAAATAAATAGTATTCACCTCAAAAGACGAAAAAGGTAAATAATAGCGTGCCGGATTTGGTTTGGTTTATTTACTCAAAAGGTCTATTAGGTGTATATATATTACGTTACCAACAAGCCAAAAAAAAAGACACAG
Source organism: Paludibacter sp. (assembly GCA_010365115.1). Taxonomy (GTDB): domain Bacteria; phylum Bacteroidota; class Bacteroidia; order Bacteroidales; family Paludibacteraceae; genus Paludibacter. Next base: position 4,240 of record JAAFGX010000185.1, on the reverse strand, counting down.
CGGACAATTTTGCTACATTAAGACAAAAAAAGATAACGATATAATGAACAGCCCACGCACAAAACAACACATTTACAAGCCCCGACACACAATCCGATACTTCGGATTGCAAAATAGCTGTTTTCTTGCCAACGCTCAGGTTAAAATTTTAACTTTGTAGACAAAAGAGATTGATATGAATATAGACGAAATAATTAAAGAATACAAAGTAGCAAGAGAGCCCCTAGTAAATTATTTAAAATTAAATAAGATTGATATCTTAGAGGATGGTTCTGTTTCTCAAAAATATTTTCAAACTGTTTTGTCATTCATTGAAAAACAGGAGAGTAGAATTGAAAAGTCATTGAATGGCAAAAACTTAGGATATTTTTCATCAGATAATAGAATTAAAATATATAAAGACGATGCTATTTCATTTCTTGAGAAATTACCTTCTAATAGTGTAGATATTATTGTGACTGACCCAGCATATTCGGGGATGAATAATAAATTAAAATTGGGCAAAGGACGCATAGTAGGTCAATATTCAGAAAAAGGCACAGAAAATGGAAAATGGTTTGGCGAATTTGAAGATACGGAAGAAAATTATACAAAATTTCTTTCGCAATGCCAACGGGTTTTAAAAAAATCAACAGGCCATATTTATATTATGTTTGATTCGTATTCTTTATTGACTTTAGGAAATATAGTTCGAAACCATTTTGAAGTGAAGAACCTTATTACGTGGGATAAGGTCAACATTGGTATGGGACATTATTTTAGAAGAAGACATGAATATATTATTTTTGCTACAAATGGAAATACAAGAAAAATAAAAAACAGAAAATTTCCTGATGTATGGAGATTTAAAAGGATTCACAATTCTAAATATCCAACACAAAAACCTGTTGAAGTTTTTCAAGCTATGATTTATGCAAGTGCAGAAACTGATTTTGTGGTATGTGATCCATTTACAGGAAGTGCTTCATCCGCAATTGCAGCAATAAAAAATAATTGCAAATTTATTGGATGTGATATTTCAGAGAAATCAATTGAAGTTTCAAAAGAAAGAATAACAACATTTTTAAATAATGGGATTGATATTCTACAACCAAATTCAGCAAGTGTAGAAGAAAATATATTTTGGGAATAATATGGTAAGTTTAACAAAGACAAAAGCGATTTTTGGAATTACCTCTCCACGAACTTTAGAGAAAATAATACCAGAAATAGAATTATTAACTAATCTATTTACTGGAGAGACCTGGACAGGTAATCAAGATTTACAAGCAAATTTTTTTGAGCATTTATTCCATTCGGAATTTTATGAAGGTGAAAGTTATCCAACTGACCCGGCATTAGCTGCTAGAGATAGAATAACAAGAGCTCCTAAAGCTTTAGGGTTTATTGATTTAAAACCTACAATCCAAACTACCGAAATCGGAAAAATTTTATTGAGCGGAAAGCGAATTGATGAGACTTTTACGAGACAACTACTAAAATTTCAGCTTCCTTCTCCATACCATAATCAATCCTCGAAAATTGAATTTAAAGTAAAACCTTATTTGGAATTGCTGCGCTTGATTAATGATGTTGGAAGTCTTTCTAAAACAGAAATCTCGCTATACTTTTCGCAACTAACAAATATCGACAAATATTCAATTGTCATTCAAAAGATTAATCAATTTAGAACAGATTCAAAGGATTTTGAAGGTAGTCATAAAACATTTGTAAGCCAATGTTTTGAGCGTGAAATTTTGGAAATTTTTGAAGAAGAAATTGAAAATAAAGATTTAAAAACTCGAGAAAGTGAAGATGATAGCTTAAAAAACTTTTTAAAAACTAAAAGTGCCAACATGAAAGATTATGCAGATGCTTTTAGTCGTTACATTCGAGCCACTGAACTAGTAACCTTCCAGAAAAGAACTTTCAGATTAATAATTTCACCGCAAAAAAAAGATGAAGTTGATTATCTACTAAATACTGTTGCTAGACTTCCATACGATTTTAAAAATTTAAAAGAATTTAAAAATTATTTATTTTCTTCTAAAAGTCTTCAATTATTTTCAGACAATAGAGAATTGCTTATCAGAAAAATTGAAGAATTAGGAGAAGAAGTTATTGATAAAACAATTGAGATTGAAAAATTAAAAGATGTACTACAAGAATTAAGGGCCGATATTAAAGGTAGAAATATAGAGGAAAGAAAGCAAGAACTTAAAAATATCCAAGAATTACCTCAAATAATTGAAGTATTTGAGCAAATTAGAAATAGAGAAGTACCTGACGCATCACTATTTTTAGAATGGAATGTATGGAGAGCATTAGTAATGTTAAATTACGCCAAGAGGATAGATGGTAATTTTATGATGGATATTGATGGAATGCCATTAAATTATGCTCCAGGAAATCAGCCTGATATTGAATCTGAGTTTGAAGATTTTGGAATAATTACCGAAGTTACTATGTCATGTGGTAATACTCAATATAATATGGAAGGTGAATCTGTTCCAAGACATTTTGGTAAAGCAAGATCATCTTTAGGGAAAGAAATGTACTGTTTATTCATAGCTCCAAAGATTAGCGAAGGTGCATTAGCTCACTATTTCAATTTAAATCGAATGAACACTAAACTATATGGTGGTAAAACAAAGATAATTCCACTATCGATTGAACAATTTGTTGAATTTGTGAAAGTTGGCGTCGAAAAAGGATTTAATAATCCAAAAATTTTGAAAGATTGGCTAGAAAAACATTGGGAGGCAAATCAACATTGTGACGATGAACAAGTATGGTATAATAGCATTCAAACATCTATAATAAAATGGGCATCATAAATACTTACCCTTCGCAGGAATATAAATTGGCAATTCGCACAAAAGCCGATACGCAAACCAAAACTTGCCAAAGAGTACGCTTACGGCAACGTACAAGTGCCCAAAAAAATGTTGCAAATTGAAAGAGAAAATGACTAAAAACAAAGAACACCAGGCGGTAATAAATTAAAAATATATGTATTCTGCAAGACCCAGCGATTATTCCCGGTGGAACTACATCTTCCGGGATCAAGGGTTTGCATTTAACGCCGGTATTGATGATTTTTAGTGAAAAAACAAATAGGCGTTCATTGACAGAATAATTCTGAGAAAAATCAGGATCAATCTATTATGGAAAAAAAACTGAGTTCAAAACGATATGCCACAGCACGGAGAAATACCATTAAAAGCAAATCGCGCAGAATCATTGCAATCTGCGCGAAATAATACCGGTTAAGTCGGTTCCGAATCTTTGGATTTATCTTTGTCCGGAGGTACCTGGTCATTTTTAGAGGCCCTATGCTTCCTTCTTAAATCCGCCAATATAAAATCCTTTAACTTGGTAGGATTCTTTCGCTTGTAAAGTGTCTTCCCAGTTTCCAGAATGAGCTTCATCATCGTTTGGAAATCATCGTATCGGGCAGAATTATTGTATGCCACCTGTCCGCGACGTCCCTGGATTTGACTTTGAAGTACTTCACCAGCAGTAACCGATTTAACACGATTTTCAATAGTTGTTAGCAAATCACTGGTCAATCCAATGTTCGTTAAAGGTTTGATATTCGCCTTTATATTGTCCATCAGATTGTGCATTGTTGTTACCAACTCGGGCTCTTTAACCGCTGAAATGGCAGCACGAACCTGTCTGACTCCGAAATCCTTTTTAGCAATGGTAAGGTCTTCCTTCGTAAGATTAATCAGGTTCTCAACTTTGTCAATATCAGAACCCAATATAAGCAAAGTTGCCTTAATTCTGGCAGTTGCTTTTTTTAGTTCTGAATTAACACCTTTCACAGTAGGCAAAGCCTCAACTTCATCATTTAATGCCACATATTCGGCACCAAACGGATCAGCAAAGCGGGAAGAATGTGCCTGGAAATCGGCTTTATCCCGCTCAAACGACGCACCGAGCTTCCTTCCAATGGAAATCGTCTCCGGTTGTGACAATGATAAAATTGCCATTGCTTTCGTCTTTAAGAATTTAATTAATTTTCCGGAAGACACTCCGGTGTGTTTGGTTGTGGCTAATGTCTGCTTTGGGCTGGTAAATTTCCGACGCCAAAGAACTGACACCAGGAACCACTGCTAATATACAAAATAAATTTGATCGCTTCCGGGTTTTTTCAAAATATTTGTAACTACTCAGGTGCTTATTTTTTGATAAATTCTGCTCCAATTAAGAATTGCTAATTTTCCCCTGAACCCGTTCTGCGTAGATTGAGTCG
>JAAFGX010000184.1 GCA_010365115.1 Paludibacter sp. | reverse complement strand
ATATTGACTGGAGCGAAAGCATCAAAGAAAGTCAGAGAAATTGGATTGGGAAATCAGTTGGCGCTACAGTCGAATTTAATATTCAGAATTCAGAAGCGAAAATTGCGGTTTTCACTACACGTCCTGATACTATTTTTGGAGTTACTTTTATGACGTTGGCACCGGAACATGAATTGGTTGCCCAAATTACGACTCCAGAACAAAAAGAAGCGATTAAGAATTATATAGAAAAAACGGCAAAGCGTTCTGAAAGAGAGCGTATGGCTGATGTTAAAACTATTTCAGGAGTATTTACAGGAGCTTATGCTGAGCATCCTTTTACAAAAGAGCCTATTCCAGTTTGGATTGGTGATTATGTTTTGGCAGGTTACGGAACCGGAGCTGTTATGGCTGTTCCTTGTGGAGATGAAAGAGATTATGCGTTTGCTAATTTCTTCAAAGCAAATGACGGAATGCAGGAAATCAAGAATATTTTTGCCAATATTGATATTTCGGAAGCAGCTTATGGTTCGAAAGACAATGTTATTATTGCCAATTCAGATTTTCTAAATGGTTTGACTTATAAAGAAGCTACTAAGAAAGCGATTGAAGAACTGGAAAAATTAAATCAAGGAAAAGGAAAAACGAATTATCGTTTGCGTGATGCTGTTTTCTCTCGCCAAAGATATTGGGGAGAACCGTTTCCTGTTTATTATATAAATGGCTTGCCGCAAATGATTGATGCAACGCATTTACCAATTGTACTGCCAGAAGTAGAAAAGTATTTACCAACGGAAGATGGATTACCGCCTCTAGGAAACGCTGAAGTTTGGGCGTGGGACACGACTAAAAATGCAGTAGTTAACACTGATTTAGTGGATAATAATACCGTTTTCCCTTTAGAATTGAACACCATGCCCGGTTGGGCGGGAAGTTCTTGGTATTGGATGCGTTACATGGATGCACACAATGAGAATGAATTTGCAAGCAAAGACGCTTTGGCGTATTGGGAAAGCGTCGATTTATACATTGGCGGAAGCGAACACGCAACAGGTCATCTGTTGTATTCTCGTTTTTGGAATAAATTCTTAAAAGACAAAGGCTTTGCGCCAACCGAAGAACCATTCAAAAAATTGATTAATCAAGGAATGATTTTGGGGACGAGTGCGTTTGTACATAAAGTCTCTTGGTTGTTATATAATCCAGACGATAAAGAACGAGTAAACTTGCCACCTGTTTTTGTTTCTAATTCATTAAAAAATGACCTAGAAAATTTGAAATTGGAACTAAAGAAAATTGCACTATCCATTTTTCCGGAAAAATGCAATATTGATATTAGAGAGATATTTGTTTCTCCTCGCCACGTTGATGTTTCATTTGTAAACTCCTCAGACGAATTAGATATCGAAAGATTCAAAAATTGGAGAGAAGATTATAAAGATGCCGAATTCATTTGCGAAGAAAACGGAAAATACATCGTGGGTCGCGAAGTCGAAAAAATGTCAAAATCCAAATACAATGTCGTAACTCCAGATGCTATTTGTGAGGAGTATGGGGCAGATACGTTGCGTTTGTATGAAATGTTCTTAGGACCATTGGAACAAGCTAAACCTTGGAATACGGCAGGTATTTCGGGCGTTTTTGGTTTCTTGAAAAAATTATGCCGCTTGTATTTTGATGACAATGGTTTGATTGTTACTAATGATGCGCCAACTAAAGACAACTTGAAATCATTACATAAAACGATCAAAAAAGTAGCGGAAGATATTGAAGGATTCTCTTTTAATACTTCGGTTTCGCAATTTATGATTTGTGTGAATGAATTGTCTGCTCAAAACTGTCATTCTCGTGCGATTTTAGAACCTTTGGCGATTGTTATTTCACCTTATGCACCACATATCGCTGAAGAGTTGTGGTCATTGTTGGGAAATAAGGGCTCGATTGCAACAGTTTCTTTTCCAATATTCGAGCCAGCACATTTGGTAGAAAGCAGCAAAGAATATCCGGTTTCTTTCAACGGAAAAATGCGTTTTACGATGGTTTTGCCTTTGGATTTAACCAAGGAACAAATCGACGAAATTGTCATGAAAGATGAAAGAACCATCAAGCAATTAGAAGGTAAAACACCAAATAAAGTGATTATTGTTCCAGGTAAAATCATCAATTTGGTTGGTTAGATTAATTGTAAAAGGGTAGCTGTGAATTGTAATTCCAATAAATCTACTACATTTTTTAAAATCCAAATTTCAACTAGTGTTGGGATTTGGATTTTTTTTTGACTTTTAGTTTTTAGTTCAAGCCATATGTTTGTTGATGTTTGTTGTTTAATTGTTAATTAATCAAAAAAAATATTTTACAATTTGTAACATTTTAATAGTTCACGTATCCAAAGGTAGGATCCGATTAATTAACAATTTTAAAACTATTAAAAATGAAAAAATGTACCTTTTTAGTTATCACATTATTATTTTCGGCAGTATGTTTAAATGTATTTGCACAAACAAAATTATATCCGTTTGAAGTTGTAAAATCAGGAAAGGGAAAACAGTCCATACTATTTATTCCAGGATTTGCCAGTTCAGGAGATGTTTGGAATGAAACAAAAGCTACTTTTGAAAAAGATTTTACGTGTTACACATTTACAATGGCAGGTTTTGCGGGAGTCAAACCACAATCAAATCCTTCGTTCAAAAATTGGGAAACAGAAATTGTGAATTATATTAGAGCCAATAAAATAGAGCAACCTATTATTGTTGGTCACAGTATGGGCGGAGGACTTGCGCTGGCAATTGCTTCTGATTATCCGGATTTAATTAGTAGTATTGTAGTTGTTGATGCACTTCCCTGTTTAGCAGCTTTAAGAGATCCTTCTTTTAAATCGCAAGAAAATAACGATTGTAGTTCCATGAATAATCAAATATCAGCTATGTCTGAACAGGAGTTTCATCAAATGCAAAAAAGAAACATGGAGATGCTTTTGATGGATTCTTCAAAACAAGAGGAAGCTATTAGTTGGAGCTTGAAATCCGATAGGAAAACTTTTAGCGAAATGTACTGTGATTTTTCTAATACCGATTTGAGAGAGAAAATTACGGCCATAAAATGCCCTTCATTGATTTTGTTGGAATTTGGTTTTTCAAATTATAAAGAGCCTGTAGAGGCGCAATACAAAAACGTAAAAACGGCTAGTTTTCAATATGCAACCAAAGGTTTGCACTTTATTATGTATGATGATAAGGAATGGTATCTGGAACAGCTTAGTAAATTTATAAAATCATAATAATGGAGTTCGAAAATATCTATAAAACATATTGGGATCGAATATTCAGGCTTTGCATGGGTTTTGTCAATGATTATGATGTTGCACAAGACTTGGCTCAGGAGACCTTTATTATTGTCTGGCAAAAATTAGACACTTTCAGAAACGAATCTGGCATTGGAACTTGGATTTTTAGAATTGCCTCAAATAATTGCCTAAGGCAAATCGAAAAAGAAAAACGTTTCCCTAAATCAGAATTGCCATCGCATATAACGGAAGAAAAGCAATATTCGTTAGAACCCGAAATTAAGTTTCTGTACAAATGCATTGCCGAATTGCCTGAGACCGAACGGATCATCATTTCATTGGAACTCGAAGATGTAAAACAAGCTGATATAGCCAAAATCGTTGGGCTTTCAGAAGCCAACATACGAGTGAAAATTCACAGAATAAAAGATAAATTGACTCAAAAATTCACAGAAAATGGATAATAATATAGAATTTAAAGACTTATGGAGAAAACAATCGATAAGTCAGCCGAATATAGATGATTTGCAGACTAAGCTCAAACATTTCAAAAAAACAAGTCTACGAAAGTTAATACTAACGAATGTCTTGCTGATAGCAACCTGTTTTTTTATTGTTTTTATTTGGTATTACTATGAACCTCAATTCATATCAACCAAAATTGGAATTGTTTTGAACGTCGCTATAATGGCTATTTACCTAGTGGTTTACAATAGATTGTTTGATGCCTATAAAAAAATGGACGACACAGATAGTAATACAGAATATTTGAAAAAATTAATTCAAATTAAAACGAAGCAAAAGTTTCTACAGTCCAAAATGTTAAGTGTTTATTTTATAGTTTTAGGAATAGGATTGTGTTTGTATATGTATGAATACACGGCAATGATGACTCTATTTTGGGGATTTTTTGCGTATGCACTTATAATATTGTGGGGTGGATTTGTTTGGTTGTATTTACGTCCGAGAGAAATAAAAAAGGAAAATTTGAAAATCGATAATTTGATTGATAAATTTCAAAGAATTAATGATCAATTAGAAGCAGATCTCTAGTTTTCTCAACCACAAATTAATTAATGTCATTTCGTATTAGTTTTTTTTATGTAACGGATGCCAAATTGACATTGTAAAAAATTGGTTCAGATTTTGCTATTTCTTTCATAACTTTAAACAACAAAATTAAAAAAGAAAAATATGGGAATGGGTTATTTGATTCTTGCTGGAGCCATTATGCTTTTCGGCTGGTTGGTCAGTTCAAGACTAAAAAGCAAATTTGAACATTATTCTAAAGTACAATTACAAAACGGAATGTCAGGCGCTGAAATCGCTGAGAAAATGCTGGCTGATAATGGGATTCGCGATGTGCGAGTGATTTCGGTAGCTGGGCAATTGACAGATCATTACAATCCAGTTAATAAAACGGTGAATCTAAGCGAGGCAGTGTACAATCAGCGCAATGCGGCTGCGGCAGCTGTAGCAGCGCACGAGTGTGGTCATGCGGTGCAACATGCCGTGGGCTATCAATGGTTAACCATGCGTTCTAAGT
>JAAFGX010000183.1 GCA_010365115.1 Paludibacter sp. | reverse complement strand
GCAGACTTTAGGAACGTTTTCAAGCAGAGAAATTGAACTCTCAGGTAAAGTGGCAGTTGCACAAAGAGTCGCCAATTTGCAGCTTTATAATGCAACAATAGAAACGGGGAGTTTAATGCCGACTAATGTAACAACAACTGAATGGCAATTTGGATCAGTGAATCCACTTATTGCTTTTGAAAGTTTTGAAAACTGTCCTGCGAATGGACTTCCTTACACATGGACACGCTTTGCCGAAAATGTCACGCTAGGAACGGTTTCAAATGCATGGGATGGTACCAGCACCGAACGTAGTATTACAGGAACTCATTCGGCTAAAATGGGTAATTATAAAACAGTAAGCGATTGTTGGTTAGTAACTCCAAAGCTTGCAATCACAGCAACTTCAGCAAATGCCGTTTCATTTAATTGGTCAAACACGCCTGGTGATTTTGGTTCAAAATTGGACGTCTGGGTTTCGGAAAGTGCTACACAACCGGTAGTCGGTACTGCTTTCACTACTCTGGTGAAATCTATTGGCGAAGGAGCAGATGGTGCTTGGCATCTCGAAAACTTAGATTTATCGGCCTTTATTGGAAAATCTATTTATATCGGTTTCAAGGTGCATAATTTTGGAAACCCTACGGATGTAAATGCAGGTGGCGACAATTGGTGGATTGAAGATGTGAAATTGCCATTACCAAACTATATTGGAGTTGGGAATAATACACGTGGAATGGCTTTTGGAACAGTAAATTCCGTACCAACTTTAGCTATTGTTTCGCGCGAAGGTGGAAATTCAGTACGCATTATTGATGTAGCAACGGGTAATCAAACTGCTTCACTTGATATGACTGGTATTACTGGAGGAGTTGTAGTTGATATGAATGATGCCGGAATAACTACTGATGGTAAAATTTTAGTTTCAAATGTTGTTAATGGTATAAGTGTTTTTAAAGTTTATCGATGGGATAATTATTATTCTGCACCAACAGTAGCATTATCTTACTCATCGCCTGATGCCAGTCGTTATGGCGATTATTTCACAGTTACAGGAAGTATAACCGCAGGAAGTGCGAAAATTTATGTGGCAAGTTCAAAAATAGTTGCTTCTGTTGCTAAAGTATTGAAATTTTCGATGATTGCTGATGTAGCTAATCCGGGTAGTTATATATTTGATCCTGTTCCGGTTGTTGTAACCTCTGCTATAAATTGGGCAGGTACAATGCCATCAATTGCAGAATTACCTAATGGAAAATTCTTATACAAAGGAAATGGTAATAGTATGCGAACAATAAATGCTGATGGAACCTTAGCAACACTTGTTTCAGATAATGGAACAGTTGCAACTAGTGGTAATAGCGTTCAACATGTTAGAACAATTGGTGATTCAACTTATGTTGCCTATTTCCGTTATGGTGCAGGTTGGGAAAAAGCCGATATATTGAAAATTGTTCGAGGTGATTTATCTTCAGCTACTATTGTTGCAACAACAACTGCATTAGGTACTAATGCAAACGCAAACGGTACCGGACGAGTACTTGTCGATGCTTCGGCAAGTGACATATATTTGTATGTAATGAGTTCCAACAATGGTTTTGGAAAATACAAAGTGGCAGGTATTGTTGATCAAACAACAAGGGTTGAAAAAACTATCGACAATACTATCAGTTTGATTACTAGTCAGGGAAAGCTTTCTGTAAAAGGCATAAATCCTTCTTCTATTGAGCTTTTCAATATTATTGGACAAAAAATTATATCAGTTACAAACACAAACGAAATATCAACTGCTAATTTGCAGGGAGTTTACATTGTACAAGTAAAATCCGAAGGTAAAATTGTAAAAACAGGAAAAATTGTAATCAAATAATTTTAAACTAATCTAATCTAAAAGTAGTGGCACTTGGTTGTACCACTACTTTCAATTTTCTTAATTCTATCAGAAATTCTAAAACAAAGCCAGAGTTAGCCTTGAAGTTAGTAAAACAAGCTATTGATGCAGGCGTCAACCTGATATTAAAAAAAGTATTCTGAATTATCTCTCAAATTATCGATTTAACCCAGAATATGAGATATTTATCGAATTTTTAAGTGGGCTCTTGCTGACTTAAATTTAAGTATCTTTAAAATAAAAATATTATGAAAAAAAAATGCATTTTACTAAGTTTATTAGCCTTACCTTTTTTGAATTGGGCACAAGGCTTGCAAATTGACAGAACCGCATGGACGGTAGTTTCTGTTGATAATTTTGAAGCTGGCTACGAAGGCACTAAGGCTATTGATGGAGATGTGAATACTTTCTGGCATACATCCTTTAATTCACCCGTTCCCTTACCCCACAATATAGTAATTGATATGGGTACTGTTCAGCAAGTGAGTAGCTTTGGGATTTTACCTCGAACCAATAGTGGAAATGTACCAAAAAATTGTATCATTTATGTAAAACAGAATGTTGGCGATGCTTGGACTCAAGTAGCAAATGGAGCTACCGATGCGTATAGTAACACTTTAAAAACCTTTACTTTTAGTGCTATAAATGCAAGATTTGTGAAATTTGAAATTAATTCAGATTGGGGTGCTACGAATTTAGTTGCAATAGCCGAAATTTACGCTTATTTTTCGGTGGTAACAACTCAATGTGTACCTGTTGATAAAACAAACTGGCACGTAATTTTTGTTAACAGTTTTCAAGATGCTAATTATGATGGTTCAAAAGCAATTGATGGCGATATAAACACGATGTGGCATACTGTGTGGAGTCCAGTTGCCCCTGCACCACCTCACACCATCGAAATTGATATGGGTGCAACAAATCAAATAAACTGCGTAAAATTATTGTCTCGAACCAATGGTGCCAATATGCCAAATTTATGTGTAATTTCTGTTAAGCAAAATGTGAATGATACTTGGGTTGAAGTTACCCGAGGAAATACTGTCGCATTTCCTACAAATGAACAAAGTTTTTATTTTGAACCAGTGAATGCTCGATATCTAAAAATAACGATATTAAGTGTTTGGTATACTAATTTTTCGGCAATTGCAGAGATAAATGCTTATTCTAATTGTAAGTATCCTCAAATTTTCGAGTTTAATCTAAAACAAACTAAAGATATTTCGACCCACCCTTTTCAACTAAATGTTACTTCGAACTCTGGTTTGCCAGTAATCACGAGTATTATTTCAGGTCCTGCAATTATAGAAAACGGTATAATTACATTAACAGGCAATACTGGTTCTGTTTTGGTTGGAGCTTCGCAAGCAGGGGATAATACTTGGGCTGAACAACAAGAAACACAAATTTTTTATGTTATTGATTCTGTAAATATTTTCAAACCAACGCCACAATTACCTATAAAAAATTCCAATTGGGTTGCAACTGATGCTTTGAATAGAGATATTGTTACTTTCAATGAAACGGGGATCGTAAAACCACAAAAATTTGTTGGTGTGTTTTATTTGTTATGGTTGCAAGGTGGGTCTGTTTACGATAATACTAAGATAATGAATGGGCAAGGATCTTGGGGTCCTGAACATGCATTTCATTTTTGGAGCGAACCAGAAGCTGATTATTATCACAGTGAAGACCCTTGGGTTATTAGACGCAATATGCAAATGCTTGCCGATGCGGGAGTTGATTTTATTTATATCGATATGACAAATGGCTATACATATATGAATACGCTTTTAGCTACTTGTAAAGTAATGAGTCAAATGCGAAGTGAGGGAATTCCTGTTCCGTATATTATGTTCTGGTTGCAAGATTCTCAAAAAGTGTTGTACACTGAAGTTTATCAACAGTTTTATCTTGCAAATAAATATCCCGAATTATGGTTTAAGTGGAGAGAAAAACCAGTTATCATGTTCCGACATTCTGACACTGATCCTAGTATTATTGAGGACCCTGATATTCAAAAATTCTTTACCATTCGTTGGGCTTGGCCTGGTGATTATTATAAGCCATCTCAAAAAAGTTGGTGTGAACTGTTTACAAATATAAATTATTCATGGGAAACAGATCCTGCTGTTCCAGAATCTTACGTAGTATATGGTGCAGGTTTTGCAAATGGCAATTTCGGTAGAAGTTACGATTTAAAAACAAGCACACAACCAGTCTGCGATTCAAAAGGTTTAACCTCAGTTACTGATCAGGGCTTGATGGCTAATTATCATTGGGAAAATGCACTGAAAATTAATCCAGAAGTAATTCTTTATAATGGCTTTAATGAATGGTTAGCACAACGATTTATAAATAAAAATAATGAAAGCCACTATTTGGGTGGAAAGCCAGTACCTCGAGATGGAACCTATTTTGTTGATGAATTCAATCAGGAATTTAGTCGTGATATTGAGCCTATGAAAGGTGGTAATACCGATAGCTATTACTATCAATTCGTTGATAATGTGCGTAAATTCAAAGGCATGGAAGCTCCAGAAGCACAAAGCATACCTAAATCAATTGCTATTGATGGTGCTTTTACCGAATGGACTACTGTAACCCCAACATTTTATGATTATAAAGGTGATACAGAGCATCGTAATTTTAGAGGATACGACCCTGCAGTAACGCTTATTAATAATACTGGACGTAATGATATTATTGAATCGAAAATAACCTATGATAATTTGAATATTTTTGCGTATGTGAAAACGGTAAATAACTTAACAGCTTATTCAGATCCAAACTGGATGTTATTATTTATCGATGCAGATCGCAATAAAAGTACTGGCTGGGAAGGTTATGATTATGTCATAAACTTAGGATTGAAATCAGCCAACCAAACCACTATCAAACAATGGGATGGAAAAAAATGGACAAATGAGGTAGTTATTCCTTATTTTGTAGTAGGCAATCAAAT
>JAAFGX010000182.1 GCA_010365115.1 Paludibacter sp. | reverse complement strand
CAAAAGGGTTATGTTATATAAATGTTATTTATTCTTCTTGCTTCTTTAAAAAGCCTAAATTGTACGATTAGATTAGATTTTGAATGAGCTAATTAGTAACAATAATAAATAAGAAATGAATTACCAAATTATAATAAAGCGCATTGATACTGTAAACGAAGTGGAAGGGTATTGGTCAGATGAAGATTATATCCAGTTATTAGAGAAATTTAATTTTCCAGATGCAGCTACAGCCGAAAAAAAGAATTTACCAGAATTGCTAGAAATGGCCATATCTGATTATGAGCCAAATGAAGCTGCAGAAATTGTACTTACTTATAAACTGGGTGAAGAATTAAATGAAGGGCAAATTGAGCAAATTTCGCACAATATGTTAATTGATAAAGTATGTGAAGAGTATCCTGAAATTCACATGCAAGCAAGATTGTTTCATGTCAATCAATTGCTTTATAAAGCCTATAACGGAAAGTTTCCTAATACCAAAGCGTCTGTTGTTCATTTCTCAATGACACCAACTGATGGTGAAGTGAAAGAACTAACGGCTGAAAGCGTATTGAAATTATTGAATAATGGGTTGTCTGATAGAAATTTGATCAAAAGATTATTTGAGGATCAGATGAGTAAAAACATTCCTTTTCCTACTGCCGAAGGTATTGTTTGGGAATTAAACACAGCCGATAACGTAAATTTCAGCTTGGTTACCTCAGAGAATTGGATTAATAATGAAGATATAATAGCATCTGAATTTGAGAGTGTTCTTGAAGAAATTGAAGAAGAGGACTAATTTGAGGCAAAATATAAAACGCTTTAAAAACAACAAAGGCTTCCGTAATAGGAAGCCTTTGATTATATAAGGAAGTGTTATTTTTTTAGTAAACTTTCGGATGCAATAATTACTGATTCCTTGAGTCCTAACTTATATTGGATGACTTTTTCTAAGATTGCTTTATCATGGCTTCCAATTATTTGGGCTGCCAAAATTCCTGCATTTTTAGCGCCGTTTAAGGCTACAGTAGCTACGGGAACGCCTCCTGGCATTTGAAGTATTGATAAAATACTGTCCCAACCATCAATAGAATTGCTTGATTTTACAGGAACTCCAATTACGGGTAATGGTGACATTGAGGCTACCATTCCAGGTAAATGAGCTGCTCCTCCAGCTCCGGCAATCACAACCGAAATTCCTCGAAGATGTGCATTTTGACTAAAATCGAATAACTTTTCGGGTGTTCTATGTGCCGAAACAATATCTACTTCGATTTCGATCCCGAAGCCTTTTAATACTTCGATTGCGTCTTGCATTACGGGCATATCAGAGATACTTCCCATTATTATGGCTACTTTGCTCATTGTGTTTTTTGTTTGTAGTTTATTGTGTTTAACCGCTGCTGTAAATTGATTACTGCAAACTAATCACTCTAATTGTATTCTTTACCTCTTCGGCAATTCTTCTTGCTTCTTTAATATCGCTATTTACGATAGTTACATGTCCCATTTTTCTAAAAGGGCGTGTTTGTTTCTTACCGTAGATATGTGGCGTAACCCCATTCCACCCTAATATTTTTTCGATGTTTTCGTAAATAACATTTCCAGAGAATCCTTCAGCGCCTACTAAATTAACCATAATTCCGGCTACTTTACTATCTGTGTTACCCAAAGGTAAATCAAGAATCGCTCTAAGGTGATTTTCAAACTGCGAAGTATAGCTCGCTTCAATAGAATAGTGTCCTGAATTGTGAGGTCTTGGCGCTACTTCGTTTATTAAAATTTGATCGTCTTCTGTTTGAAACATTTCGACAGCCAATAAACCTACATGATTGAATTTCTCAGAAACGTGCAAGGCGATTGCTCTCGCTTTTTCGGCTACTGCAGTATCAATTCGTGCGGGACAAATCACATATTCTACTTGATTGGCTTCGGGGTGAAATTCCATTTCGACTACCGGATACGTTCTGATTTCCCCGGAAGGATTGCGACAAACAATAACAGCCAATTCATTTTTGAACGGAACCATTTCCTCTGCAATACATTCTACATTGGCTAGATTATCTAAATCTGTAAGTTGTCGGTTGTCGGATTACTTTTACTCCGTTTCCGTCATAGCCAAATTCAGTACATTTCCATACAAAAGGCATTCTTAATTTAGAATCTAATATTTCAACAACTAGGCTTTTTAAATCATTAAAACGCTTATAATTTGCTGTTGGGATTGCATGTTCTGCGTAAAAATCTTTCTGAGTCCCTTTATTCTGGATTAGTTTTAGTGTTTTTGGCGAAGGATACACTTTCAACCCTTCATTTTCTAATTTTACCAAAGCTTCAAGATTAACGAGTTCAATTTCGAACGTTAAAACATCGACTTTTTTTCCAAAATTGTAAACGGTATCAAAATCCATCAAATCTCCTTCGAAGAATTGATCACAGGCAATTTTGCAAGGCGCTTCATCGCTTGGATCCAAAACATAGGTTTGTATGTCAAATTTTCGGGTATCAAACAAAAGCATTTTGCCCAGTTGACCACCACCTAATATTCCTAGTTTAAAATTAGAAGAAAAATAATTCATTTGTTTTAGTTATTGTTTGTTAACGGTCAAATGCAGTCGCTACGCTCGTGTCATTGTGTAGTTGTTTGTTACTGGCAAAGATACTTTATATACACCAAATGCGAAAATCCTATTTTATTTTCTTTAGTATTCTAGTTTTATCAATTATAGCCAGCGGATTGTTTATGGTAGATCATAGGCTTTTTCATTTTTAAGTTAATTAAATAGCTTGTGGAGTTTAAAAACAGGTATTTATACTTGATTTAAATGTGTAGGTAGTTACTACTTTTGTTCAAAGGTTTAAAATAGTTGTTATATTGAAATTTTTAGTGAACCTAAGAAATGATTGTTTTAAAAAGTGTGAATTTTAGTGTTTAAAAAGAATAGCAGTGCAATAATAAAGTTTTTACTGTTTTGGTAAGACGTTTGATGATACGATTAGTTTCATGACAATAAAAAGTCGTTTCATGACATTTTTTTTTCCAGTCCCTCAACTGAGGTTTAATTTTGACTCATAAAATAAGACAAAAGTTCTTTTTTACAATAATTAAGCGTGTTTGATTTAAGAATACACTAACTACATTATTGTCAAGGTGATTTAATAAGTAAAAAAATATAATTTTTGAATTGAAGTATTTGAAAAAAAGTCCTGTTTTGAAAGGGTTTTACACCAAAAAGATGTGTGTTTTGTGAGAGGGTAATAGTGTCGGTGAAATATGACTATGAAACTTCGAATAGTTGCCGCATTTTTAATAAAAGACAAACGCTGCAATACGATAAGACGTCGGTGGTGAGGTTGTACTTAAAAAAGCAAGTATTAGTATGGCAGACTATTATATTTAATATAGTTAAATTCATCTGTTTAACAATAAGTTAACATAAGGTGTATTTAATCAGTTTTATAGGTACTTTAACGATAATGTAGTTAAGTTAGGATAAGTTTTATATTATTTGTAACGAATTGGTATAAAAACAAGAAAAAAACTACACATCGTTGTTGTTGCTTAAGAATTGCAAATGTAATAAAGACATGAAACGGACTCTTTTTTAACATTCAAATTTAGAGGAAATTAAACGTTGCAATCCTTCCGGCTATCGATGGTCTTTAAAGTCAAATAGCGACTAGTATTGCGTATAACCACGTAATAGGGACGTTGTCTTTTATAAAATTAGGTAACATAAAACGCATTTTTTTTATTGATTTTGATTAGCACAAGGCAAATGGAAATTATATAATTTAGATATAAGTCAAGTAATGAAAGAAGTAGAATTTATTTTTGATTATTACAAGAAAAAAACCAAATAAGTGAACCAAAACCAATTAAAATAGTATGAGAAAAAAGATGTAATGAGAATTAGCCTTCAAAATCAATAGTTATGACGCTTGTTGTAGCTCATTAAAAGTTCAAGAGATTATTAGAAAGCATATAGTACAAAGTTGCTTTCAAAAATTCAAAAAGAACTAAACCAAGGGTAGAATTTATGTTGGTATTCGATCAATTGATGAATTTTACTATTTAAATGTTATTAAATTAAATTTTTATGAAAAAAAACTACCTATTGTCTTTTAAGACAATTTTTTTATTCTTGATGCTCATCTGCTTTAGTTCGCAGAGTTTTGCTGCCCATTTTAGATACGGGAACGCCTCGTGGAAAAGAATTTCTGAGGATGCTACGACAGTTACCATCGGTGTTACTGTTAATATTTCCTGGAGAATAAATCCTCAAAACGTAACTTTTACAATTGAGAATGGGACATTAATTGACGGGGGAACTAGTTTTACTATTGTTACTACAAATACAACGGATCCCATTGGAGGATGGATTAATAGTTATGGCTACTCAGAAATTACATTAAATAAAACGGCTGGTGTTACTACCTTACGATTCTTCGGTGGTGCAAAAATTTCAAATTCGTCTAATAATGCCAATGGAAGTTGGAATGTTTTTACAACGATTAATACTTCGGCAGCGGGTAATGCACCGGTTTCTTCCATGCCAGCGGTGATAAACATGCCGGTTAATATTACCAGCGCACTTTACAACATAGCAGCGAGTGATCCGGATCCAGGTACTGTGCTTACGTATCGGTTTGCAACTGCTGCCGAAAGTAACGGTCCGCTGCCTGCGGGATTAGCGATAGACGGTAATACAGGTCAATTAAGTTTTGATACTGCCGGAAAAACGGTAGGTCAATTATATAATGTGATAGTGGTAGTTACAGATAATGATGGGAATAGTATTTTGATTGATTTTTTAGTTAATATTATTCAGGGTTCTACAGCTCCTGACTGGGACTATACTGTTACTCCTGCAAATAATACCGTTTATAATATAATTGTAGGGCAACAGCTTACTTTTAAGGTAAAAGCAACCGATAGTGACGCAGCAAGTACAGTTAAAATTGGAGTTTCAGGATTGCCTAATTATATTGATGCGTCAGTGGTTTTTTCACCTAATCTTCCGGCGCAAGGAAACTTACAATCTGAATCTGTTTTTACATGGACTCCTACAGCTGTAGCACGCGGAAAGACAGTAGCTTTAAATTTCTTAGCCCAGGATAATACAGGAATGGGGTCTAGCACCTCGTTGTTAATAAAGGTTAATTCAGAAGCAGCTCCTGAATTTTTGACACCTACTCCTAGTCAGAATTCTATAAGACAAGTGGTTCCTGGAATTTTTATCTCGGATGTAATAAAAGCGCAAAGTACGATTGGGTCGCCTACATCTATTGTTTTTGCTAAAATACCAGTTGGAGCTTCTTTAGACCAAACCATACCTACTTTAAGCGCCGATCCTAGTGAGCTTGCAGTAAATTGGACCCCAACTGCAGCTAATTTTGGACTTAATGTCTTTGAATTTCAAGCAGCGATTACTAGTGATGCCACTATATTTTCTAGTAGGTTGTATACCGTAGTGGTAAATACGCCGTCGTTTTTTGAAAGTACAGCTTTAACAACTGCTACAGTTGGTCAAAATTATAGCTATACTGTAAATATTAATGATATTGATATTGCACTAGGAGATCAAATCGAATTAGAAGGAATTACGATACCTTCATGGCTTACTCTTGTGAAGCAATCGGAGAAAGTTTATCTTTTAGAGGGGACGCCAACTATAGGTGATATTGGTATAAATGCTGTGTCATTAAAGTCAGAAGACATTTACCACCATGATCCTAGTTCTGACAACACTTATCAAAATTTTGATATAATTGTAAAGAATGCCCAAACGATTTCGTTCAGTCCTTTATCGGATAAAAATTGTGGAGATTTGCCTTTTATCTTAACGGCATCGTCAAGCTCAGCATTGGATGTAACTTACACTTCAAGTGATCCATCTATCGTTAGTATTGTTGCGGACTTAGCTACTATTTTGAAAAAAGGTTCGGTAACTATTTCAGCAACACAGAATGGTAATGATGATTACGATGTTGCACTTCAGGTAGATCAAAATTTGAATATTATTGATGATATTAAACCTGTAGTACTTACTAAAAACATCGCAGTTCAACTTGATGCGACAGGAAAGACATCAATAGTTGTTGCTGATGTAGATGATGGTGCAACAGACAACTGCGGTATAGAATCAGTAGAATTTTCGACTAAAATCGAAGATTTAGAACTTATTAAAAACGGAGACTTTAGTGCTAATACTAATGAGTGGATTCTTTCTGGAAACGATTTTGCAGGAGGATTTAAAAATGAAGGCGGAACAAATGGAGGTTTCTTTATTGTTAATGCTGGTGGAGACCCTTTCTCAGACCCATCTATTTCTCAGGAAATTAGAGGACTTACAGTTGGTGAAACTTACACAATAACAGGTGATTATCGTAGTTTTTACGGAAATTATGTTATTGGTCAATTGACTTTTGGGGTAGATGTAGACGGTGTTCAAATTGTAGAGTTACCAAACCCTGGAACAACTTGGACTAATTTTAGCACTACATTTATTGCAAGTTCAATTTCACAAACCATTCGTTTTAGAAGTGAAATTAATGGTACAGATGTGGAGATGGCAATTGATAATATAAGTATTCAAGTTCCAAATGAATTGTTATCTACGGACTTATCATTTAATTGTTCAAATATTGGAGATAACACAGTCACTTTAAAAGTTACAGATAATAGCGGAAACGTTGCAACTGCAACTGCAACTGTAAAAGTCGAAGATAAAATTGCGCCGGTAGTACTTACTAAAAATATCACGATTCAATTGAATGCTGCAGGAAGCGGATCAATAGTTGCAGCAGATGTAAATAATGGCTCAACGGATGCTTGTGGAATCAGTTTGTTAGAACTTGATAAAACTGCTTTTACATGCGCTAATATTGGAGATAACACCGTTACTTTAACTGTTACCGATAATAGCGGAAACGTTTCTTCTAAAA
>JAAFGX010000181.1 GCA_010365115.1 Paludibacter sp. | reverse complement strand
TATTGCAAACTCTAAACCGGTCCTATAGCTCAGCTGGTTAGAGCACCTGACTCATAATCAGGTGGTCCCTGGTTCGAGCCCAGGTGGGACCACTCTCTAAATCAAGCCTTTACAGAAATGTAAAGGCTTTTTTATTTCTATCAGTACAACATATGTACAACAAATTGCCGACCTCACAAAGATAGTAAACTTTTCATTCTGTTTCAATTAGCTTTTTTTTGTTACAGAATATAAAATAAAATTTTATTGTAAGTATATTTTTTGCTGCTATCCACCCTTTATATTCCGTACAATATTTGAGAAGAAAGGTTTGTTATAAATTAAATATAAGAATTTGCCATAAAAAAAGTGATCATTAAAACCGATTTATGAAATACAAAAAATAGGCTATTTTAATAAGGTACCACTCTAAATATCTGTAGTATTGGTTAATTACGTTTAGGTTCTCTACTATGGTAAATTATCAATTGCTTTTGACAACATTATTTATTTAAAAGAAAAGCGTAGATTAATTTTTGAAATCCACTGATCCTCAATTCCCCACTTTTTATTAGGCAAAGCAGCAGTTTCGATTATTAAGGTTCCCCCATTACTAATCTCTTCCTGCGTCAACCAATTTCTAAACAAAGGCCGCCCATTTAAATTAGCCGATTGAATATAAAAGTGATCTTTATTATAATTGCGAACTTCAATGTGAAATGACTTTCCGTTTTCCCAGTTTAAATCTACGTTCTTAAAGATAGGAGCGGTCAAATAATAAATGGGACTACCAATATTTGCTGGTGACAGCCCTATACTTCGCATCACAAACCAGGAGGACATTGTACCTGCATCATCATCCATAGTACGCACATAAGCTTGGGGTTCATTCTTATAAATCCTTCCAATATAGGAATCTACTCCTTTACTATTGTCATTAAAATAAGCCTGTACTACTGTATCTAACATAATATTCCGAAACAGTTTTTGAGATTTCCAAGGTTGGGAACTCGAGTTATACAAACCAGGAACTTGTAGGTCTGGTTGATTCGCATGATTGTAATTATCCTCTGCAAAAAATTGATCTAATTGCTTTAAAAATAAATCTTCGCCTCCTATTAAGTTTTTTAGACCGAACACATCAAAAGGAACAAACCAGCGATACTGCCAAACGGTGCCTTGATACATTCCACGAGCGGGCATTTTATCGAGATCTCCTTTAGATAAATCGGCAAAATCTTTTTTCCAATAATTTTTATATTTTAAAGCCTTATTCAAATATTGGGCACTTAACGTAGAATCTTTGGTAATTTTCAAGACTTCAGAAAGTGCCCAACAGTCATAAGAAGATTCCAAAGCCTTGTCAGGCGAATTGTATTCCAATCGGTCTACTTCTGCGATTAGGGAATCTTTGATGGAATTAAAATCTACAGGAAACCCTTTTTTATAACCGTCCAATAAAACAACAATCGCATGCTCCGTGCGGACTGTAGGCGAGGACTCGTGTTTGGTAGCCCAATTATTCTTGCCATACGGATACAAGTTTGCAATAGACTTCACTATGGGGCCAAAACGTTCCGGATAAGCCAATGATAGCAGGGGTAATTGTTCTCGATAATTATCCCAAATAGCCCAACCGTTGTATATTGGGCTACTTGATTTTTGAATAGAACCGTCGATGGCTTTGTAGCTTCCGTCAGATTCTGAAACTAAAAATGGCGCCTGCAATCCTCGGTATAAAAGAGAATAGAATAAATCTTCTCTATCTTTTTCGCCAGTCACTTCTATTCTGCTTAAAAAATGATTCCAGTCAATTGTTGTTTGTGCAGCCAACTCTTCCAAGGGAATCTCTTCTATTTTAGCTTTGGCGTAAGCCGTACTAACGGAGGAGAAACCAACACGAACTTCCATTTCGGTAGTGTCAGCAAGGCCAGAAATAAGATACTTATGTTCCGAAATTGGAGTTATTGTTGCCAAATTAGAGATCTCTAAAACATAATAAATACGATAAATCCCCTTATCGCAAGTGGTTTGGGTGTCAATCCAACCGCTTATAATATTTCTGTCAACTTCATGCTCTTCGGTAACAAATCGATTAACAAAAGCATGGGACAAATCAATAAAAAGCCCTGCTCCTTTTTTCGGAAATTCATAATGATGAATTCCAAAATTATGTTTTACACTCATTTGGGCTATAATTCCATTCTTAAATGCTACTCCATAGAAACCTGGGGAAGCTGATTCTTGTTTTTTGATTAATGGTGCACTCACATCACCATTAAAAATAGGTTTAATAAGCAAATTTCCTCCAGTTCCCATACAGCCTACTCCTTCGATACGGTTATGGGTAAATCCCAAAAATTCCTTGGCCAAATGTTCGTAACCGGCATGAATATGAGGGTAGGTTTGGGGGCCAATACTCATCATATTAAAAGGGGAAGATGCTGAAGGCGACATTTGTCCATGATCTCCAGAAGTACCTAAAAATACATTTACCTTTTCAACTGGTGATTGCTCTTTTGTAGCATTTTTTTTCAAAGAATGGCATGCAACTGTAATAAAAACAAGTAGTATAGCTAATATTTTTTTCATGATATCAATTTATGGATCTAAAGGGTCGATTGGGTTTTGATGCAAAGATTCGATCTTTGGTAAAAACTCTATTGTAGTAGAATTAAGTCTCTTTAGAATAATGGCAGGTAAATAACCTAATTCTTCAATACAACGCGCATTAAAATTGGGGCTTCCTACATAATCACTATGATTAACATTCGTAATTACAATACTTTTTTTGTTAGTTGGCATTTGATAAGCAAACATCATTCTACTAACATTACGTAAATTTGTTGTGGTATGTCTGGCAAAAGGATCAATAAGGATGTTTTCTTCGGGAATATGATACACAGTCATCAATTCTTTTTTCATTTCAATAGCCTCACAATAGGGAGCTCTAAAAGGGTGAGCATGACCTCCAGAAACAATAATCAAAGGGGCTTTCTTAGCTTCATATTCTAATACTCCTAATTGTATGTTTAGTTTTCCTATGGCGGACAATCGGTCTTGATAATTCTCTGGTCCGTTTCCCAAAATTAAAATAGAAGCATAATCTAAAGAATTGAAATTTATTTGCTTTATATGATCAATTGCTTTTTTGTTCTCTTTTTCCTCTAACGGTTCGTAACGCGCCGTCTCATCGCGATGGTTCATGTACAAAAGTGACAAACTAAAATCCAGACTTTCTTGAAAAAATAAAGTATTCAATTTAGGTTTTTTATTGTGAAGCATATCAGACCACATAAAAACAGATCCTTTATAAAATTTAGACTTTACATCATAAGAAACAGAATCTATTGTAGCATACTGAGGGGCTTCTCCAATTCCATAAACATTCATAATCCGATTCATTCCTCGAGAACAAATTTGCCACGCTTTTAGCAGTAATTCGGTATCGGTATCGTTTTTAAAATTTTCATATTTACCAGAAGAACGCAAATTATTTTTCACAAAATCTTGTAGCTCCATTTTACTTTTCATCAAAATTTGAAGTTCATTTTCAATACTTTTGAGTTCTTTTTCTTTAATTTGATAGGCACTAATCAAGCAGGAAAGGCTGTCTTTGCAAGAGCTCAGCTTGGAACTTATCTCTTGTTGCTGTTTATTAAAAATGCTTTTTAAAACACTATTGTTTTCTAGAAGTTGTCTAACTGCTTTATCGTTTTGAATGGCTGTCAGCAAATAAAAATTCTTATCCTGTACCAACGAAGAAGTTTTGGATGATTTATAATTCAGATCAAATCCTTTGACTTCTTGGCTATAGCCTGAAATACATGCAAGTGTAATTAATATGTAAATTAGTTTTTTCATCTTTTTTATATAAAAGTTAGGCAATTGATAAGATTACCTAACTTTATTTAGTTTTTAATAACCATTATTCTGAGTAACCATTCCTATAGGTAATCCATCTATATACCTTTGTGGTATTGGAAAATATTCGTTTTTCCCTTTGATAAACACCGCATTAGTTAGATGTGTTCTTCTGGTTTTTTCAATCAAAAGATATGCATTTAAAACAGTATCTGCCTCTCCCCATCGAACTAGGTTAAAGAATCGATGCCCTTCCATTGCTGTTTCCAAACGAGTTTCTAAATGTACTGCAGTTTTAGCCATAATTTTACTTGTCCATACTGTGCTATACGGCGCTATAGTATAGTTAGCAGCATTGGCACTTCCGTCTAAAGTTTTTACAAAGGCAGTATTAGCTGCACGATTTCGAATTTGATTTACTAACGTTCTCGCTTCTTCTAATTTCCCTATTTCAACGGCTGCCTCTGCTCTCCATAAAACGACCTCCGCATAACGGATAATGTAATAATTTAACGCATTTACGTATGGCCATACCGTAACATAATAAGGTGACTTTGCTGAAACTATGCGCTTCTTTGGGGAAAATGAACCATAAGTAGCCAAATCTCTAGCCCAAGTATCCTGATATAAAATACCCAAATCTTTGTATGGTATTCCTGGACGACCAACGGTAATGTCCAAACGAGGATCTACATTATCACTAGCAACAACGTTTACATTATTTTCTAAGGGCAAACCTGAAGCATCTGTTTTAAAAGCGTTCACTAGATTCTGTGAAGGACGGTGAAAACCATATTGAGAATAAAATGGGCCTCCTGGAGCAGTCAATCTATCCCCGATACTCCCATTATAATTACTAGGCTGTCCATCATTTACCGAATGTTGAACTGCAAAAATAATTTCCTTATTATTATCATTCTCTGGTAAAAACACTTGTTGAAAATCCGTCAATAAACCATAATTACTACTCATTATTTCAGTAGTAGCGTCATAAGCTAGTTGCCATTTACTTTCAAATAAATAACATTTTGCCAAATAAG
>JAAFGX010000180.1 GCA_010365115.1 Paludibacter sp. | reverse complement strand
GTCCAATCTGTTTTAAATGTCTACTGTTGTTAATGCCGATTGCAAATTCCGCCTGCGGAAGGCTTTCAAACAAATAGTACAATTAGACATAGTCCACATTGGACTATATTGTTTGTGCAATCGGTATTATATGTAATTTAAGTGTGTAAAATAAATTAGTTTATATTAATTGACCTCCCCGGTCCTTGCGGATATGCTTATTAGAAGTACAAATGGTGGTGCTGGTCGTTGGTTTCCAGTGACAGTGCGCAGATTTGCACATTTAATGAAGAGAATGAATATCCTTAGGGGTAGAACCTATTGCTTAAGCCAATCTTCCAGGTCTACTTCACGCTGTATTCCTATTCGTTCTTTTATTATTTTGCGGCGGTGATACATGGCGTTCTTGGTCATATTCAGTAAGCTGCAACTATCCGAAATGTCTAGTCCCAGACATATAAGTGAGATGACTATTTTATCCGATTTTGTAAGCTGTGCATGCACCCCCGAAAGCCGTTCCATCTTTTGATCAAAAATTTGATTGACTTCCTGTATGTAATACTCCCATTCAGCTTCCGATAATATGGATTGTTTTCTGATTTCGTCCATAAATTCGGCTTTCTTTACTTCGTTGAGCACTCCTACATTCAGGCGATTAAACCGAAGCGTGTTATCTATCCGGTTCATAAGTTTTAATAAAAGCAACTCCTTTTTTTGATTGTTCTCGCTCTTTTTCAGTTCTAACTCATAGTCCTTCCGTTCGTGTTCAGCTATATGCCTCGCATGTATTTTCTGAAACCGGTTATAAGCCAACAAAAAGATAATTAAGCCTGCCAATACTAAAATAACCAGCCCCCCAATCCAGATTACTTTGTTACGGTTGGCAATTTCCAGAGCAGCACTTTTCTCATTGACCTTTGTTAAGTCGTATTGCTTGTCAGTCCGGTAGATCTGGTTTCGAACTCTCTTCTGAAAGACCGAATCGCGCAGTTGGTATGCACTTTCTAGCATATCAAATGCCTCCCAAATGTTTCCTTGTGCTTTTCGGACGTATGCACCCGCTACAAACTTCATATAATTTGAATTGACCTTTGAAGTATCCGTAAACGCTGTCTGTAGATAATATGCTGCTGAGTCAGTTTGTCCTAACCCAGTATATATCAAAGATAGAATGACAGTTGAATAAGCTTTTTGAGCGGGGTATAATCGGAAACTTTCTAAAATATATTGCTTCGACCGCTTTGGGTCTTTATTATATAACAATTCGCCCTGACGTGCCAATATACTGTAATAGTTCACAGAATCAGCCGCTTCTTTCGAAAAGCGAAGCGCTAAGTTAGAATAATAAATCACCTTGTCAAAGGGATAATCAAGTTGATAACACATATCCGATATTTCACGGTAGGAATAAGCCAAGTATTTCCTGTCATTTAACAGTCGGAAATACCTTAACGATTTATTAAAATAATTTAACGATTGATTATAAAGTTCGTCTTGCTTACAGATATACCCCATGTTAAAATAGATCAGGCCTTTTAATTTATTATCATCCGTCCCCAATACCGTATATTCGGCGTTTTTAAATGCCTCCATCGAGGTTTTATTCTCCCCAAGTTTCCGGTACACACACCCCAGCAGGTAATAAGCCGTGCCACTTTGTTTTTTCAGCTCGCTATCCTTATAATATTTTACCGCAACCTGTATGATACTATCCGAAGGAATTTCTTTTTGCAATTTATACTGTGCATGGGTATAGTGCAGGCACCATGCGGCATAATCGGCCTTGGGCAATTTCTCGGGGTGGGAAATGGACGAAAGTATATTGTATGCGCTATCAGGTGATGCTACCATTACAGCTTCCGCCCGGAGAATGGCATCATGGTGTGTGTATTGCGATTGGCACGAAATAAAAAGAATACTCCATAAAACTCCGTAAATGCATCTTTTCATAATATTTTCTATTGCTGTTGTATGGATTCTGCTCCTTGGCTTTTAGTAAAAAACGATTTTCTGTACGAAGCCAGCCAAGCGATTGCTTTAAGGGTAAAAAGTGAATTTCGGACTCGTTAAAATACGGCAATTTTGACAGCAAAAAACAGACCGTACAGATATTTTCTGTCAACACACACCTTAAGTGCTGAAAACCTACTATTTATAAAACAGCGTTTTCACCCCGCGTACAACATTCTTTTTTGGAATAATACACTACAATCCATAACTTTGAATGCAAAAATAAACAATTTATTTTACTTTATAACAATTTATTATGAAACGATCTATTTTTCTTTCTGCACTTTTTTCCTTCCTCTATTTGGGAATTGTTTCTGCTACTAATATTGATGTGACAAAAAGTTCCGTTGATCGTAGGTTGTTATTAGTAAAGAAAAGTAGCTCCAGCCCTGTTGTAGTTCTACCTTGCAAAATACCCGGAAGATATCCAATTCCAATCTTCATTATCAATATAAAACCAACTTTTCATAATGCAAAACATTTGGTTTAAATGCTATTTCAAAATTAGTATAGTGAGTTAACCTAAACGCTCCTTCGGCAAACAGTGTAAAAACTGTTTGTCGAATACTATGATTAAGTATATAAAAAACAATATCAACAGAAATTTGACAAGTTTCGATAAGAAAACAACAAAAACCAAAAGGAATCTGACAAGTTCCTATAGGAAAACAACATGAACCAACAGAAATCAGACAAGTTCCTATAGGAAAATAATTAGAACCCATTGGAAACCGACGGAAACCTATTGGAAAACAATGGAAACCTATTGGAATAGGACGGATTCCAACTGGAATAGAACAAAAACCAATAGGAATCAGAGGAAAACTAATAGGACAACAACAAAAAGTAAAAGAAACAAGGATGAAATGAATAATGAAACCGGAGTTCAACCGGAAATAATTCAATATATAATATTAACTATTAAAAAACAAATTGAAAAAATGAAAAAAGATCGAATTGTTCTTGATTTTATTAAAAAGCCCGTAGCTCAAAAAATTGAGTTTGGAAAGGGTGTTATCGCAAAAATGAAAGATAACCCAACGTTTGCAACTCCTGATGTAATTTTGGATAATTTGGAAACAAAAAACGAATTACTTGAAACTAGAAGTATTGCAGCGTTGAGTGGTGGCAAGGAAGCAACCGCACTGATGCATCAGACTCAGGACGAATGGGATGAAATGATGCGTAAAATGGCAAAATACGTCGACCGTATTGCCGATGGTAATGAAACCATTATTCTGAATGCCGGCTTTAATCTGGCTAAACAGCCATCACCTGCCGTACGTCCCGATTTCAGTGTGGAATTGGGTGAAAAATCGGGCTCGGTAACGATACGCCGTCAGGCAGTGGAAGGAGCCAAATCCTATATCTGGCAACATTGCATGGGTGAGATCCCATCAGCTCATGATGCCGATTGGGCAACAGCTCAGGTTACCTC
This sequence comes from Paludibacter sp., assembly GCA_010365115.1. Lineage (GTDB taxonomy): Bacteria > Bacteroidota > Bacteroidia > Bacteroidales > Paludibacteraceae > Paludibacter. The sequence continues at coordinate 1,468 of JAAFGX010000180.1, read as the reverse complement.
CAAAGCTTCGGTTGACCTCACAGGTTTAAGTCCTTTAACCAAGTACTGGTTTCGCTCATCGGCTGTTACCACCGCAGGCACTAATTCCCAAACATCACCGGTTATGCAAGTGGTGATATAATTTGGAATTTTCCAACAGACTGTAAATGGTCTGTTGGAAAATAAAATTAAAGAATAAAATCACGGCAAATAAATTCACAAGTTTTATAGAGCGAAGGTTGTAGTTAATAAGGGAATGTCTAATGTTTTATACTGCTATGATCTCTACCTTCGTTGCAACTAAAAAAATGTTTCCATTTTTTTCCTATACAATAAAGAAGAAAAAGACATAAACGAATGTGCCTTTTTTGTATCGGTTGTTCACAATTTAAATAAAAGAATTATATTTGCATCGTTAATAATATGATTTAAGCTTTATGAGCACCGGTTATAAAATAAAGACCTATGCCGACAGAAAAGTTGCCACTAATGCCTACATTTCGGTAAATATAATAAGGAAAGCCAGAGCTTTCCTTTTAGTTGCGACGAAAGCTGGAGCCATCTCAACAACGTGGCGACAAAAGTTTCATTCTTTATGGAGAACCAGTATTTATAAATAAAATGATAATGCTTTGCTTAACAATCAATCACAAATAACTAACATTTAAACAATTTTTAAAATGAAAAGATTAAAATTTTTATTTCCGCTTTTTGTAATTATATTTCTAAGTAGTTGTGCCATGTATTACCGACCAATTATGCCTCAAAAAACGAATTACAACGTAAAAGAATTACAGAATGGGGTTGAAATTTCGTACCGTTACGATGTGTTGCGCGAAAGAGGTAATAAAAAAATGAGTAAACGCGAAGAAGCCAATGGGATTAAAATTGTTTCTGTAAAACTAACTAACACTACCGATTCGGTACTACAAATTGGCACTGATATTGAATTTTATACAGGTATCACATCGCTAAATCTTTTAGAGCCGGAACAAACAAAAAAATTAGTTAAACAATCAATAATAGGGTATGCTCCATATTTTATTGGGGTTTTAGGAAAATCAAACATAACATATAACGGACAAACAGTATCAAGTTTTCCATTTCATTGGTTTTTGTGGGGCGGAATAGCAGTAGGGAATATGCTAGTAGCAAATGCAGCAAATAATAATTTACTCAAAGAATTACAAATCTACAATATAACAAATAAAGAAATTGGAGCGCATGAAACTGTTTATGGTATAATTTCTATTCGTGAAAGCAGCTATATTCCATTAACGGTTCGAAAAATAATAAAGTAGAGCGTTGTTCAGTGGTGGATTGGGTAGATATACCCTGTCCTTGCCCCCGCTGGCGCGGATTTGCAATCCGTGCCAAATCAAAGTGTTTAGAAACAACTGATTAGAATGGTTATGTATGGCCCCCTGCTGGCGCGGATTTGCAATCCGTGCTATAAATAATTGCAATTATGCCGGAGAAAATGGAATGT
>JAAFGX010000179.1 GCA_010365115.1 Paludibacter sp. | reverse complement strand
ATTATAAAAATATTTTCATTAAATATATTAATGTTTAAAATTTATTATTTATCTTTGCAACTTATTTTTTAGAATTTATATTTTTATATTTACAATTAAAATTTCAATTATCCACATGGAAAAAATTATTTTAACCGTATTTTTAATGACTATTTCATTGAGTATGTATTCGCAAATTGACAATTATCTGGAACCTGAAAAAAGAAGTTGTATGACTTTAGGAGTTCTTCAAGGTGGTGGTTCATTGGTAGGTGCTGATTTTGAAACGCTTTTGTCAAATAAATTCGGTGTTCAGATTGGAGCCGGGCTGTTTGGATATGGAGCGGGTTTAAATTTCCATCTCAAACCTTCAATCAGAAGTTCCTTTTTTGGTTTGCAATATTGGCATCAAGGGTTTGGTTCTAGTTATGCTCAGAGTGTATTGGGACCAACCTATGTTTATCGTGGAAAGAAATGGTTTACTGCTCAAATAGGCTTAGGTTATGTTCTTGGTTATGGTCCTGCATGGCCTTCAGCTGCGGCAAAATCACCAGTAATTTTAATGTATTCTATTGGTGCTTATTTCCCATTATAATAATTCAATAGAATATTTCAAACCGTTTTGCGAAAAGTATAGAGACTTTAAATTGGACTTCTGCATAACTTACATCCCATAATATTTGGCGGGTAGGTTTTATTGAATTTATTTGTTTACATTTGTCATCAAAATTTTCACAAATTCATGTAACAAACATTTTAAAGCTATGGTAATTCTAATTGTAATTGGTATTTTAATTGTAATTGTTGGTTTTAATGTAAAAAAAACCAATACGCCAGCAAGTCCGTACAGTAGTTTAATTAAATTAGTCGGCTTTGCTGTTTTGTTAGTTGGTGCAGCCCTATCATCTATTGTACAAGTGGATCCGGGTGAAATTGGAGTGCAAAAGCTTTTTGGAAAAGTAGATAACAATACCTTGGAAAGTGGATTGAACTTGGTTAATCCATTGGTAGAAGTTGTTACTTTTGATATTCGTACACAAAATTACACAATGTCGGGAGTGCAAGACGAAGGAGCTCAAACAGGTGACGATGCTATTCGGGTTTTATCGGCCGATGGACTTGAAGTAATCATAGACCTGACAGTTTTATACAAAGTAATACCTAACGAAGCACCACGCATTTTGCAGGAAATAGGAACTGATTACCGGAACACTATTGTTCGTCCTATCTGTCGTACAAAAATTCGTGACAATGCGGTTTATTATGATGCGGTTGCTTTATATTCGACAAAACGTGAAGAATTTCAGGGACGCATTTTTAAAACCATTGAAAAAGATTTTAAAGATAGAGGATTGTTTTTAGAACAACTATTGGTTCGTAATCTTACCTTGCCAGCCTCGGTGAAAACCACTATTGAGTCAAAAATTAATGCGGAACAAGATGCGCAGAAAATGATTTTTGTTCTTCAAAAAGAAAAACAGGAAGCTGAACGTAAACGGGTAGAAGCACAAGGGATTGCCGATTATCAAAAGATATTAAGCACAGGTTTGAGTGATAAACAATTGCAGTACGAAATGATTAAAGCCATTGCTACTTCGCCTAATGCCAAATTGATAATTATGAACGGGGGTAAAAACAGCACGCCGGTAATTTTGGATGCAAAATAATTTTTTATTGAAATTAAAAACAAGGCTATTCAGTAATGGGTAGCCTTGTTTTTGGTTATTCAAAGTAAAATAGTGAATTACACAACTAATAATTGGTTATATTTGCAACTGAAATTTTAAAACCGAACCAATGCCACCTAATAAAGCGATATTAAAAGAACAACTAAATCAACTTTCGAAAAAAGAGTTGGTGGATATTGTGCTGAAACTGGCTGGTAAAAGGTACAATTATGAATTTCTGCTGGTCAACTTTTTAGATAAGGATGGCGGTGAGCAAACGTTGTTCGAAGAAGCGAAAGAAGCGATAGATAAATTAGTTGAAAAAGAATTCAAAGGAAGAACTATTCAACATCAATTGGCAAAAAGATTGAATGCTTGCACGAAACGTATCTCTGAATTTACAGTGGAAACCAAAAACAAGAAACTGGAAGCTGATTTAGTGCTTTACGTACTTGAAAAGCAATTCGCCAATCCGGCTAAGGTTTTTGGAGCCCGTTTTTCGGGTTACGATTATAAAGTAGGTTTATTGCTCAAGCGGCTTATTTCACTTATTACAAAAAAACTACACCCCGATTATTTAATAGATTATCAAGAAAAACTAAACGAATTTCTACACAAATTGCACCATACGTCAAACAGGATAAATACCATTTACGATTTGCCAGAAATGATTGAATAATTCTACAAGTCTAAAGATTGAAAAGTCAGTTATTCCTCTGCAATCGGCTTCTTTAATGATAATTACGAATATACCTACCCGGCTTCTAATTGTTATTTTGTATTTTTGTCCTCAAATTAAATAAATACGAATTTTTATACTACACTTTATGACAAAGTTTTCAAAAGCTTTTTGGGTTGCCAATTCGGTCGAATTGCTCGAAAGATTAGCCTATTACGCCGTTTTCATAGTAATCACACTTTATTTATCCAATGTCTGGGGATTTTCGGATATTGAAGCCGGAATTATATCAGGAGTTTTTTCTGCCTGTTTGTATTTGTTGCCAACATTTGCAGGTGCTTATGCCGATAAAATAGGTTTCCGTTCGGCTATCATGGTAGCTTTTCTGTTACTTACTCTCGGTTATGGCGGATTAGGACTTTTACCTACTTTGCTCGAAAGTGCCGGGCTGGTTTCGTACGATATGACAACAACCTTTTCAGGGTTGAATACAAGTCGACTTCGTTGGTCAATATTACCGGTTTTGACTCTGATTGTTATAGGCGGATCGTTTATTAAAGCCGTTATTTCCGGAACAGTGGCACGCGAAACTACTTCCGAAACCCGAGCAAAGGGTTACGCCGTTTTTTACATGATGGTAAATATTGGTGCTTTTCTAGGAAAATCGGTCGTTGACCCACTTCGCAAAAGTATGGGTGATCAAGGGTTGGTTTATCTGAATTTCTTTTCGGCAGGAATGACATTTTTAGCCTTGATTGCAGTGTTTTTCTTTTACAAATCGGTAAAAACGGAAGGACAGGGAAAAAGTTTTGCTGAAATCGGACGTGGATTGATGAAAGTGTTGAGTAATGGTCGACTTGTAGTACTGATACTGATTATAAGTGGTTTTTGGATGATTCAAAGTCAGATGTATGCTACAATGCCAAAATACGTAATTCGGATGATTGGTGCAGAATCTTCTCCTGGTTGGTATGCCAATGTAAATCCATTGGTTGTATTTGTTTTGGTCAATTTTGTTACTTCGTTTATGAAAAAACGTACAGCTTTAACTTCGATGACAATTGGTATGTTGATCATTCCTTTGTCGGCTCTGGTTATGGCTGGCGGAACGCTTATTGGTGCAGATTATGTGTTGGGATTGCATCCTGTGGCGTTTATGATGATTGTGGGAATAGCGATGCAGGCAATAGCTGAATGTTTTATTTCACCTCGTTTTCTGGAGTATTTTTCAAAACAATCACCGAAGGGCGAAGAAGGACTTTATTTGGGATTCAGTCATTTACATTCGTTTATATCATTTTTGTTTGCATTTGGTCTTTCTGGCTTTTTGTTGGATAAATACTGCCCAGATCCGCGAGGATTTGATTCAGCCGTAGCATATCAGGCGGCCACTGCACATGCGCATTATATTTGGTTTGTGTTTGTTGGTATCGGGTTGGTGTCGGCAATCGCTTTGTTGATTTATGGGGTTGTTACCCGTAGGATTGATAAAAACAAGAAAGCGGTTTCTTTATAATTTTTTGATATAATGATCATATTAAATTATTTTTTATAATCCATGCTAAAAAAATTAAAACCATACATGATGCCTATATCTATGGGATTTGGTGTGCTCTTTTATCAGTTTTTTGGAGCTATTGCCTTTTTGACACCTTACCTGATTTTTATCATGTTGTTTCTGACTTATTGCAACCTAAAATTGAAAGATATCCAGTTGTCACCATCGCATTTTTGGTTGCTTTTGGTACAGGTAACCGGAAGTATAGTTGTGTTTTTAGTCCTCAAACCTTTTAATATTACGTTGGCGCAAGGTGCAATGGTGTGCGTTTTGGCACCAACAGGAACCGCCGCACCAGTTGTGACGGGCATGTTGAAAGGCAATATTGCCAGTGTTACCGCTTATAGTCTGATTATCAATATGTGTGTGGCAATTCTGGCGCCTGTATTGTTTTCATTTGTTGGCAGCTATCAGAATCTTCCGTTTTTAGAATCATTTCTAGCTATTAGTCGTCGGGTTTTTTTACTGTTAATTCTTCCTTTTGCAATCACCTTACTGATCCGAAAAATAAAACCTGCCATAACAGAAAAAATCGGTTCCTATTCAGGATTTGCCTTTTATGTCTGGTCGTTTTCGTTAGCCGTGGTTACCGGACGAACCGTAGAATTTATGATGATGCAGGAAGAATCTAATTACGTTATTGAAATTTTAATAGCAATAGCGGCTTTAGTGGTTTGTGTCAGTCAGTTTCTAATCGGACGAGGAATAGGGAAACATTACAACGATACGATTGCAGGAGGTCAGGGCTTAGGACAAAAAAACACTATTCTTGCCATTTGGATGGCGCAAGTGTACCTGAATCCGATTGCATCTATCGGGCCGGGAGCTTATGTACTCTGGCAAAATATGATTAATTCCTATCAGATTTGGAGAAAGAGGAAAAGTCTGTAAAATGGCTTAAGAAATGATATCTTCTATGTTGGGTTAATAGCTGTAAAGTAATTGAAAATATTTTTGATATGTTATACCACAGTAACTTTAAGTACCGAAAGCTATGTCGTAATACCCTTGTAACTTGTAACTAAAATTCTCGTAACTAAAAGTTTATATTTCCACCATTTTATTTTTAATGGCAAACAAAACCAAATTGATGGTGTTTCTTGATCCGGTTTTTTTTAATAATGACGAACGGTGGGTTTCTA
>JAAFGX010000043.1:15692-49778 GCA_010365115.1 Paludibacter sp. | reverse complement strand
TTGAAAGCCTTCCGCAAGCGGAATTTGCAATCGGCATTAACAACAGTAGACATTTAAAATAGATTGGACTATTTTAAATGTACAGTTGGTATAAGAAGCTGTTTCAAAATTAAAGATTTTGAGATAGCTTCTTTTTTATATACTTAATTTTAAATTTATCAAAAACTTTTATATGTTTAATTTTATAACAGAAAATCATTTTTATTGATTTAAAGAAGTTTAAAAATTTAATTGGAATGACAAATAGTTAAATGATTGTTGAAACAATTCCAATGTAAAAGTGTTTATAAAAAAACACCTAAAATGTAAAGCAGAAAATGAATTGAAAACAAATATATATACTAAATTTTACGTAATTTTGTGACCTAATTAAAAATATAATATTATGAACATCACCGACCGTTTTTTGAAATATGTTAGTTTCACCACTACTTCCGACGAAAATACCAAAATGACCCCCAGTACTCCCGGGCAAATATTATTTGCAAAGTATTTGGCAGAAGAACTAAATTCTATAGGTTTACAAGAAGTTGAATTGGATGAAAATGGTTATATAATGGCAACTTTACCTTCAAACATCGATAAAGTAGTGCCTACAATTGGTTTCATATCGCATATGGATACAAGTCCCGATATGAGTGCAAAAAACATAAAACCACAGATAGTTTCCAATTTCGATGGAAATGATATTTTGCTGAACGAAGAACAGCTCATCGTTTTTGAAACTGAGAAATACCCTGAAATACTTCAATATAAAGGTCAAGATATTATTGTGACCGATGGAACCACCTTGCTGGGAGCCGATGACAAAGCCGGTGTTGCCGAAATTGTAACGGCAATGGAATACCTGATTGCGCATCCTGAAATTAAGCATGGAAAGATACGGGTTGGATTTACCCCCGATGAGGAAATAGGTCAGGGCGCTGATCATTTTGAAGTTTCTAAATTTGCAGCCGATTGGGCTTACACTATGGATGGAGGCGAAATTGGCGAATTGGAATTTGAGAATTTCAATGCTGCTTCTGCAAAAATCACTTTCCATGGCGTGAATGTACACCCGGGATATGCAAAGCATAAAATGTTGAATTCCATGCGCATTGCTAATCAATTTGCCACTATGTTACCACGTCATGAAACTCCCGAACATACAGAAGGTTACGAAGGCTTTTTCCATCTTACAAATATGGAAGGAACGGTAGAAAAGTCGATGTTGAGTTATATTGTTCGTGATCATGACCGTGACCGATTTGAGCGCCGAAAAAAAGAAGTGCAACATTTGGTGAATAAAATCAATGCCGAATTTGGCGAAAAAACAGCTACGTTGGAGCTGAAAGATCAATATTACAATATGCGCGAAAAAATTGAACCGGTTATGCATATTATTGATTTGGCATACGATGCCATGAAGGAAGTGGGTGTAACTCCAAAAGTAAAACCAATTCGAGGAGGTACCGATGGTTCAAGGCTTTCGTATATGGGTCTGCCCTGCCCTAACATTTTTGCCGGTGGACATAATTTTCATGGTCGATTCGAGTTTGTTCCGGTGCAATCAATGGAAAAAGCAATGCTGGTTATTGTAAAAATAGCTGAATTGCTGGCTAAGAAATAAAGCCCCCTAAATCCCCCAAAAAGGGAATTAAAATATCGAACAATAAATTTATTCACAAAAAAAATAAAAACCTCTTTAGAGGATTGAAATTTATGAAAACGACACCATTCACACACTTACATATTGCATTGGGTGCAAAAATGCACGAATTTGCAGGTTATAATATGCCCATTGAATACAGCGGAATTACCGACGAGCATCTTACCGTTCGCAACGCCGTAGGAGTTTTCGATGTTTCGCACATGGGCGAATTTTGGGTAAAAGGTCCGAAAGCATTACCATTTCTTCAAAAAATAACAAGCAATGATGTATCAGCTTTACCCATTGGAAAAGCTCAATATTCTTGTTTTCCAAATGGAAAAGGCGGAATAGTCGACGATTTATTAATTTATCATTTCGAAAAAGATAAATACTTTTTAGTTGTGAATGCCTCCAACATTGAAAAAGACTGGAACTGGTGTGTTAGTCACAATCCAGATGGAACAGATTTGGAAAATGCATCTGATAAAATGGCACAATTGGCAGTTCAGGGACCAAAAGCAACAGAACTACTTCAAAAACTTACTGACATCGATTTATTTGAAATACCTTTTTACGGATTTACAACCGGGAAAATAGCAGGAGTAAAAGAAGTGATAATTTCAAATACTGGATATACGGGAGCAGGTGGTTTCGAGTTGTATTTTTATCCTGAATATGCAGAAAAAGTGTGGAATGCATTGTTCGAAACAGGTGCAGAATATGGTATAAAACCAATTGGACTGGGTGCGCGCGATTCATTGCGTCTCGAAAAAGGATTTTGCTTGTACGGAAACGATATTGATGATTCTACATCACCAATTGAAGCCGGACTGAGTTGGATTACAAAATTTGTAGATGGCAAAAATTTCATCGACCGTCCGTTACTCGAAAAACAAAAAGCTGAAGGTGTTAGCAGAAAATTGGTCCGTTTTGAATTGAAAGAGAGAGGCATCCCTCGCCATGGTTATCAAATTGTAAATGAAAATGACGAATATATTGGTATTGTTACTTCCGGATGTATGATTCCCGACAGCAAAATTGGGGTTGGGATGGGCTATGTTCAAACAAAATACAGCAAACCCGATTCGACTATTTTCATCAAAATAAGAAATAAAAATATGGAAGCAAGAGTAGTGAAGTAAGTCTTTTATGTATTAATTAATAAAATACTTTTTCAAATTATTCAAATATGAATTTCAAAATCTTGTTCATTTATATTCTTTGTATTCATAATTTTCTTTATTCTCAAGAAAAATATCAGTTGATTTCGGATACTTTAGATACTAAATCAATAACAAAAAAAGTTCAAGAAATTAAAGAGGTTGAAGTAATAGCTAAAGTAAAAGATCTAAATATCAAATCAGGATCCACTGGTTTAAAAATTGACGTTCAACAACTTAAGCAATTACCCAGATTGTTGGGCGAAAATGATCCTTATAAAGCCTTACAATATATGGGTGGAGTTTCACAAGCTGGTGAGGCCAACTCAGGATTGTATGTGAGGGGTGGAAATAATGACCAAAATCTTATTCTTCTTAACGGATCGATTATTCAAAACCCTACCCATGTGTTGGGAATGTTTTCGGTATTCAATCCCGATTTAATAGGCGAAATGTGTTTTATTAAATCGGGAATGCCCGCCGAATATGGCGGAAGATTATCCTCAGTAGTTGATATATCCACAGCTAACATAATCCCCGAAAAAATTAAACTAAACGGATCGATTGGACTAATTTCGACACGATTAACAGCCCAGATTCCATTAAGTTCAAAATTATCTATTTATGGAGCATGGAGAGGAAGTTACATTAGCTCCATTATTCTACCCAGTCTTTCCTTAATTGGAATTGACACTACACTTACCAATAATAAATATGAATACTGGGATGCAAATAGTGGATTCACATTTAATATTTCTTCTAAAACAAAAATAACCGGACATTTATATATTGGTAAAGATGAATTTAATATCGGTAAATTTAAGAATTTCAACGTAAAAGAAAATTTCACGAATTGGCAAAACACAGCTTCGGGAATGCAGCTTAATCATATCTTTAGTGAAAAATGGAGTATGAGTCATCATCTCAATTATTCAAAATTTGAACTTAAGTCAATGCTTAATTTTCAAAATACAACAATGAATCTCCAATCTCAATTTGAAAATATTACATATAAAGCAAATTTCTTTCACATTTATAAGCAACATCAGTTCAAATTTGGAAGTGAATTAAATTATAATAATGCTTTCCCACATTTAATGAATACTGATTCCATTTTTCCAATTGAAATAAATAATGAACATAACCCAATAAAATCTGTACAATACACCTTGTATGCCAGGGATGAATGGACATTGGAGAAATGGCAATTAAACATTGGCCTCAGAGCTAATTTGTATTCGCAAATAGGACCATATACGGATTACAATGCAGTTGAAAATATTATCTATGCCAAAAATAAAATTATTAAAACATACGCAGGGATTGAACCCCGTTTTTACTCTCGTTATCTCATTAATAAAGAATCCTCAATAAAACTATCTGCCACAAAACATTTTCAATATCTAAATCAGATTCCGGTCATATCTTTTGGTTTACCGGCTGATTTGCAAATTCCGGCGTCACTTTATGTCAAGCCTCAAAGTTCATGGCATTTTTCCGGTGGATATTTTCATAATTTTGATAAAAACAACTGGGAGTTTGGGGTTGAATTATATTATAAAACTTTAAAAAATCAGTTGGATTTTAAAAGTGGAATTGAAACTACCTTTTCAAATAAAGTGTTTGAAAAAGATTTGTTGGTTGGAAAAGGTTGGACGTATGGCACAGAATTAAAGATACGAAAGAATATCGGCAAGTTCACAGGTTGGATTTCATACAATTTAGCTTGGAATTATCGACAATTTGATGGCATTAATGATGGCATTCCTTTTCTAGCTACTAATGACAGGCGACACGACATATCTATTATTGGAATGTATAAATTAAATAACAGGTGGAATTTCTCGTCCGTATTTGTTTACGCAACCGGTAACAGATTAAATCTACCATTGAGTTGGTTTATAATTAACTCTAAAGTAGTGTTCGAATATGGAAAATACAACTCATTCGAAATGCCTGCATATCACCGTATTGATTTATCTGCAAACTACAAACTAAATACATGGAAAGGCATAGAATCAGAAATTAATTTTTCAATTTATAATGTCTATAACCGCGCCAATCCTTTCCAAGTCTTTTATAGTACTAAAACAGAAAAAACGGATCCATATAATTATCAATTGAAAATGTCTTATTTATTACCGATAATTCCATCAATTTCATGGACCTTTCATTATTAAAAAAGTCATCTTATGAATAAACTCTTTTATATCTTATTACTAATAATACCATTCTATTCCTGTAATACTGAATTAGATTATAAAATATCCGGATATTCACAGAAAATTATTGTTGAGGGCACAATTGCAAACAATGAATATCCAAGTGTATATTTATCTTTAAACATTCCTTTATCAGAAAGTGTTGATACTGCAACTATTTTAAAGAATGTGATACGAACTGCTAAAGTAACAATTTCAGATGGAGAAAACACTGAGATTCTGACTTCTCGCTGGGATAAAACTCATTTTCCACCTTATGTTTATCGTGGATATGATTTGAAAGGAGTAGAGGGTAAAAAATACTTTTTGACAGTAGAATACGGAGGTTATACATTGAAATCCGAAACAACTATACCATATGGCTCGGATATAAAGAATTTTAAAACAACTCAGCTTGAAGAAAATGATTCGTTACGAATTTTGTCAATGACATTTAATATAGACATGTCTCATAAAACAGCTTTTAGGGTATTTACAAAAAAATCGAAGGATAAATATTATAGGGAAACTCCAATGGTTTTCAATTCGGAACTCTCATTTTCGGGAGATAAAACATTTGACATCAGTCCACAACCAATGAAGTCTGATTCAAGTTATTCAGAAAATAGTTATTTTGCGGTGGGTGATACAGTAAAAATACGATTATGTGCAATTGATAGTACTTCTACTCAGTTTTTTAAAGCATTAACCCTGTTTTCATCATCAAACGGAATAGGATCCAATATCTTTATTGGAGAAAAAGATGCTCTTAACTCAAATATAAGTTCTCCTGGATTTGGAATTTGGTGGGGAGGTTCAGTACGTAATTATCAGCTAATTATTCAATAAAAAAAGGAGAGGCTGAACCTCTCCTTTTTTATTAGATCATTTATTAGATTATTTATTTTGATAACTTTCCAGTTTTTTTACCAAATCCTCAAATCCAGTCTGTACAAAGTCTTCAATGCTAACTTTAGATTTATCAGACAATACAAAACGTGGTTCTGCACTGTACCAATTATTTGTAACTACTAAATCATAATTTCCACTAGCTGGATTATAGGTAGTATAAGTCTCAGAATATTCGTTTAAATAAAATTCTACATCTGCAAACTTCTTTTTTTCCTTTACAAAATATCCATAAGCTTTTATATACTTATTGAATATATCAACTTCTTTTTGATAATAAATTTTATCATCTGAGTAGTTCAATGCTTTTCCTTCGGTCATAAAACCTTTAAAATCTGTGATACCACCGACTACAGCAACATTCATAACCTGAAAATACATAGCGCCTGAAGTAAAAATATTTTCAGGCTTATCATTATTCATACTGCTTTCAATATTAGTTGCAGTAAAACTACCTGCTGCTCCCACTTCGTATTTTAGCAACACATCATTATCGAAATTAAAAGCATACTTTGCAGAAACATCCTTATCATCGTTAGTCAATTCAATTTTCCAGTTGTATTTTTCAATTACTAAAGTTTGTGTCACTTTTGTTGGAGTACCATCAGTTTTATAACTTCCTGTGTAATCAGCAGTAAGTGCAACTGTTCCGCTCACTTTCAATACAACTGAAATTGATTTTGGCATATATTCAACTGGATCTGTTTCAGGCACTACAATAGTAGATTGAGAATAAGTAATTTTCAATTCACCGTTGTTAGTTGTAGAATTTTCAGTTGCAGGAAAAAGAATTGTCACTGTTTGGTTTGTTGTGGCTACATAATCAAAATCTTCTAGAGTTGAATTCCATGTCCATGTTCCCCAATACTCATCACCAACCTGAGCAGCAACTTTCATTTGAGAATTAAAAGTTTCCAATGCTTTAGTATCATTTTTTAACAAGTTAGTACGCAACTGAGCTAAAGGTTTCACAAAAACAGGGGAGCCAGTTGAATTAGTACTAAATGCTTGTAAAGCAATCATTGCTTTAGTAGTCTGCATAGCATCGATTTTATTAATTAAATCAATGCCATTTTGTTCAATACTTTGCTTTTGTTGTTCAACAGTTTGTTTTGAGAAATTAAGTGTTTTGTTGTAGTCTAAAACATCTGTTTTACACGAATTCATTGTAAAAAGTAAAACAACTGCACTTGCAGTAAAAATAAATTTCTTTTTCATTACGATTTTTTTTAATTAATAATTTGATTAAAAATTCAAGATGCAAAAATATAATATTTTTCTTAAATAAGCTAGAAAATCTAAACTTTTTTTAATAAAATATTTGTTGATTTTATATAAATAAAAAAATTCTACCCGAATAAACGGATAGAACTTTTTATTTGACATTTATAATTCGGTTATTTGATTCTAATCAGCATTTTCATTGCTGCAACTTTGCCTGAACTTTGCAAAATATTATTATTTTACAGAGACATATTCTGTTAGTTTATTTAATAAATCTTCGAAACCAGATTCAAAAAAAGTTTGAATATCTACTTTTGAGCCATCACTTAATACAAAGCGTAGTTCAAATTTATATTGTACATCGTATTGGTTGATAACTCCATCGTAATTGGTATCAACGTCAGTTTTCTCTACAACATAAAATTCAACATCAGCAAATTTTTGTTTTTTATCAACAAAATAACCATATAATATGAGATGTTTGTTTATTACCAAAACTTGTTTGTCGGCATAACTTCTATCATTCGTATTTTCAATACCATTCCTTTCATTTTCGAATGCAATAACATCTTTAATTCCTCCAAGACAAGCCAGGTTCATTATCTGAAAATACACTGCACCTGAAGTAAAAACATCCTGAGGGCCATCGCTATTTTCAAATGCATCAGCTGTCATTGTACCTGCAGCAACTAATTCCATTTTCAACAAGGTTTCAGTACCATACATTACTTCATATTTTGCCGATACTTCTTCACTATTGTTTGTAAGTTCCGCTGTCCATTTATACTTGTCTATTTCAAGTGTTTGTTTTGCTTTTGTTGGAGTTGCATCTGCTTTGTAACTTGCTGTAAAATCTGCTTTCATAGCAATTGCGCCACCCACTTTTAAAACAACCGAAATTTTTGATGGCATATATTGAACAGGATCAGAATCAGGGATTTTGACATTAGAATCTTCAAAGGTAATAGTTAGTTCTGCATTGTTTGTTGTTGAAGTTTCAGTAGCAGGAAAATGCATAATTGCTTTATTAGTCAATTCATTCGTTTTTTCAAATTCACCAATGTTACTATTCCAAGACCATTCTCCCCAAATTTCGTCATCTGTTGCAGCAGTAACACGCATTTGTTTTTCAAATACTTCCAATGATTTCACATTTCTTTTAACCAAATTAGCTTGAAATTGATTTACTGCAGGTGCAAAAGACAGATTTGAACCTGTTTTAGCTGAAAATGCCTGTAATGCAATCATTCCTTTGGTATCTTTCATACCGTTCATTTTGTTAACAAAGTCCAATCCGCTTTGTTCAATGCTTTGCTTCTGTTGTTCAACTGTTAAAGTTGAAAATTTCAATGTTTTGTCCAAATCCAATTTGTCTCCGCAGGAATTAAATGCTATGAGCGTAATAATTGCCGTAGCAATAAGAAAAATAATTTTCTTCATGATGATAAACTTTTAAATTTTAGGGTTTATAATTCAATAAGATGGAAATACAGTATTTATTTTTTTAAAACAACTAAAACATAAAAAAGGTTTCTGTTATTTTATAAATATAAATAAAAAAGGTCTTTTTTGTGTTTTATCCACAAAAAAGACCTCTCAATTTATTTTAATTTACTTTTAGTTTACGATATTCTCTTCAGATTTTCGTTCTTAATCTTCTCTTCAACAATTGCATCCAGTACAGCAATAGCCGTCATATTTACAATGTCACGAACCGAACTTTCCACATCCAAAATATGAACCGGTTTGTTCAATCCCATTTGAATCGGTCCAATTGTTTCTGCCAATCCCATCTCAATGAGCATTTTATAAGCTGTATTTGCCGAACTTAAGTTTGGAAAAATCAAGGTATTGACGTTACGACCGCTTAACTTTGAAAATGGATATTTTTTATCGCGTAGTTCTTTGTTCAACGCAAAAGTCACCTGCATCTCACCATCCACAATCATATCAGGATATTTTGTATGAAGGGTTTCTACTACTTGATGAACGCTAGCTGGACTTCCTTGTTTGTCCGATCCAAAATTAGAATACGATAACATGGCCATCACGGGTTCATGAGCGAAAAACTTCACAGTATCGTGTGTCAACTTGGCGATGTCAATCAGCGCTTCGGTGGTTGGATGACGATTAAAGAGTGTATCTGCAAGAAAGAATGTACCTTTTTTGGTATTCATAATATGCATGGCTGCAATATGTTTCAGCCCTTCACGAACTCCAATCACATCCTTTGCAGCTTGAACCGAATCGGCATATTTAGTGTAAACACCAGTTATAAGGGCATCAGCATCCCCTGTTTCAACCATCATCATTCCGAAATAATTCCGTTCGTACATTTTTTCGTATGCCTCATCATAAGTCATACCTTCGCGACTTCTTTTTTCCGAAAGTTTCAAAGCATAACCTTCCCTGCGTTTTTCTTCACGATCATGACGTAGATTAATAATCTCAATTCCAGTTAAATCGATATGATTTTCAACTGCTAAACTCGCAATTTTTTCTTCATTTCCTAATAATATCGGGAAGCAAATTCCTTCTGCCAAAGCTGATTCTGCAGCTTTAAGCATGTTTATATGATTCGATTCTGAGAAAACTACTCGTTTTGGATTCTGACGTGCCGTTTCGTAAAAATGACGCAACATCTTATTGTCATTGCCCATTATTTCGCGCAATTTAATATTATATGCGTTCCAATCCTTAATTTCAATACGGGAAACACCAGAATCCATTGCGGCTTTAGCCACTGCAGGAGCAACAATTGTCAACAAACGCGGATCCAATGGTTTAGGAATAATATAAACGCGTCCAAAACTCAATCGTTTAAGGTCATAAGCAGCATTTACCACATCCGGAACCGGTTGTTTAGTCAATTCAGCAATGGCTCTTACTGCAGCTAATTTCATTTCTTCATTAATACATTTGGCACGAACATCCAATGCGCCCCGGAAAATGTATGGGAAACCCAATACATTATTAATTTGATTCGGATGATCTGAACGTCCCGTTGCAAAAATAATATCCTTGCGTGCCGACAAAGCATCTTCGTAAGAAATTTCCGGATTTGGATTTGCTAATGCAAAAACAATTGGGTTCTTATTCATGGTTTGAACCATTTCTTTGCTCAGCACACCGGCTATAGATAATCCTAAAAATACATCCGCATCCTTAACTGCTTCAGCTAAAGTAGAAATCGTTCTATCAGTTGCAAATGGTTTTTTGCGGGAGTTCAAATCGGTGCGTTGTTTGTTTATAACGCCTTTGGAATCAACCATTACAATATTTTTCAATTTTGCGCCTAATAACATATACAGTTGCGTACATGAATTGGCAGCAGCTCCTGCCCCATTGACAACGATTTTTACATCTTCAATTTTTTTACCGACAATTTCCAATGCGTTTATCAAACCGGCAGATGAAATAATAGCCGTACCGTGCTGATCATCGTGCATAAGCGGAATATCCAGTTCTGCTTTGAGTCGCTCTTCTATTTCGAAGCACTCAGGCGCTTTAATATCTTCCAGATTTATTCCTCCAAAAGTAGGAGCAATTGCTTTTACAACTTGTATGAATTTTTCAGGATCTTTTTCGTTTACTTCAATATCAAAAACATCAATTCCAGCAAATATTTTGAAAAGCAATCCTTTACCTTCCATAACCGGTTTTCCGGCCAGAGCGCCAATATCGCCTAAACCAAGAACGGCAGTTCCATTGGATATTACAGCAACCAGATTTCCTTTGGCTGTGTATTCGTAAGCTGTATTTGGATCTTTTTCAATTTCTAAACAAGGTTCGGCAACACCAGGTGAATAGGCAAGTGATAAATCGCGTTGTGAACTATAGGGTTTTGTTGGAACAACCTCAATTTTTCCGGGTTTTCCTTGTGAGTGGTAAAGAAGCGCATCTTCTTTTGTTAATTTTGCCATAACTTAATCAAATAATGTAAATTGTATGTTATTTTGTGTATTTACTTTTAATGTGTTGCAAAAATACAAATAAAATAATCAATTTAGAATTAATATAGTATAATATTTTAGTAAATATCATTTTTCAAAATGATGATCATCGTAGTTCCTTTTGTAGTAATGACCCCATTTGAAACCCATATTTTTAAGTTTTATCACTACCGGATGAGTC
The DNA here is from genome assembly GCA_010365115.1 of Paludibacter sp. GTDB lineage: Bacteria > Bacteroidota > Bacteroidia > Bacteroidales > Paludibacteraceae > Paludibacter. The sequence continues at coordinate 38,520 of JAAFGX010000043.1, read as the reverse complement.
GAATAAAGAGTTCCAGGAACAGAAGGGTCGAATTTTGCACCAATTGGTTTGTTTGGACGAGGTAACGAATCAATTTTCGAACGCATTGGATTGAAAAACGGATTTATATCAATTGCCATCCCTTGGGCGTGTTTTGAATAACTGATATTCCGATAACAAAAACTATATGTATTGTTATCCTTCATCGATAAGTTGTCATTCCAATTGTATTTTACTATTGGGTTGGCTTTTGCTACCGGAAATTGTTCTTGAAACATAAAAGTAAATAGTTCAATTATTTCATTTGCGATTTTCTTATTTGTAAGCACCTGACCCACATGTATTTTCCCATCTGTTGAATAATAATGGACATTGACCAATTGTAGTTGATTTATTATTTCAATTGGTGCATTTGTTCCCTTTATTGCCTCTTCGAAAGTGTAATTACAATCTTGAATTGTAGTATCATTCACTTCTACTACTTTACAATTAGTATCATTTTCGTCTAATACAACAATTTCTGAATTACCTGTTTCATTTTGATTCCAACAGGAAGTGAATATTATCAACAATAATATGTCAAATAAAATAACAAAAAAACGCATATTAATAAAAAATAAAAATGAATATAAGACTTATTATTGCAATAAAAAACCACAGCAAAACACCTAATATCATTGGTTTCACTCCAACCGATTTGATAACGTGCCGTGATAATCCTGCACCAATAAAAAAAAGTGTAAGTTTTAAACCTTGTTTTGCCAACGAAACAATATTTTGGGTGACTATTTCAGGTATTGATAAATATGTATTTAGTACCATGGCGATAATAAAAAATAGAATAAACCAGGGAATGAATACTTTATCGCTTTTTGATTTAAAATAAAACGAGGTGAAAATCGACAAAGGTATTATCCATAAGGCACGTGTGAGTTTTACAGTAGTAGCAATTTTCAAAGCTTCCTCGCCATAAACTGCTCCGGCTCCCACTACAGAGCTAGTGTCGTGAATGGCAATGGCAGCCCACAAACCAAATTGCTGTTGAGTCATATCCAACCAGTGCCCCAAAACCGGAAATAAAAATAAAGCCAACGCATTCAATATAAAAATAGTTGCTAATGAAATTGACATTTCACTGTCGGTAGCTTTTGCAATTGGACTTACAGCCGCTATAGCACTACCTCCGCAAATTGCAGTTCCGGAAGCAATCAAATAAGATGAAATCTGAGAAACCTTAAACCATTTTCCAATCATTATGCCGAGAAACATAACACTCACTACTGAAAACAAGGTAAATAACATGCCATCCGAACCTGATTTAACCGAATCTAGTAAATTCATTCCAAATCCAAGTCCTACAACGGAGAATTGCAAAAGGTATTTTGATACTTTTTTATTAAAGTTTGGAAATGGATTTCCTATTGTTAATGCATAGATTAAACCAAGTAATAATGCAACGGGTGGTGAAATTATTGATAGCAAGCATACCAATGACAATAAAATGTATAAAATAGGTTTTAATTTGTAGAGAGTCATTTTATTCATTTTTTTAATAAGCGCAAAGTTACTATTATTACAATAGCTATTAGGGATTAAGGATATAATTTTTGTTTTAAAATAGGATTGTTGAAAACTTTGTTCTATGTAATTGAATTGAAATTGGACAAATAATATGTACTTTTGCAATAGAATAAAATCGTCGATTCCATGCGTTTAAACTCCCTATCTATACTTAATTACAAAAATATACGTGAAGCAGAACTGGTCTTTTCACCCAAAATCAATTGTTTTATTGGCAACAATGGTATGGGAAAAACGAATGTGTTAGATGCCATTTATTTTCTATCTTTTTGTAAAAGTCATTCCAATTCCATCGATTCGCAGAATATACTTCACAATGCCGAATTTGCTCTTATTCAAGGTAAATACAAGATAGGCGAAGCAATTGAAGAAATTTATTGTGGTATGAAACCCCGCCTGAAAAAGCAATTTAAAAGGAATAAAAAGGAATACGAGCGACTCTCGGATCATATCGGTCTATTACCTTTGGTATTGGTTTCGCCCGATGATTCTGTTCTAATCTCTGAAGGCAGCGACGAACGAAGAAAATTTATCGACGGTGTTATTTCCCAATTCAATAAAAACTATCTAAACCAACTTTTGCAATACAATAATGCATTAAAGCAACGAAATGCATTATTGAAAATTGAAACGCAAGTAGAGGAATCGTTATTTGAGATTTGGGAAGATCAGATGGCGATGTATGGATCTTATATCTTTGAACAACGCAAACAATTTATTGATGAATTTGTACCGGTTTTTCAACATTTCTACGCTTACATTTCCAATGGAAACGAGAAAATTACATTAAATTACCAATCGCAACATCAGGAACACGACATAAAAGCCAGAATGGCATCGACTCGCAACCGCGACCGCATGTTGGGTTATTCTACACAGGGAATTCATAAAGATGAGCTGGAAATGATGCTCGATGGTTATCCTATTAAGCGGGTTGGTTCGCAGGGACAAAACAAAACGTATTTAATTTCGCTTAAGTTAGCTCAATTTGATTTTTTAAAACGCACACATAATTTATCTCCCCTCCTTTTACTCGATGATATCTTTGATAAATTAGATTCAGATAGAGTGAAAAAAATTGTTGAACTCGTTTCGGGTGAAACTTTCGGTCAAATATTTATTACCGACACCAACCGTGAACATTTAGATTTAATTCTACAGCAACTTGGACAAGAATCCAGCATTTTCACGGTGAATAATGGTGAAATTTCCATGTAGTTACTTTCCATTTAATAAATTACAATAGTCTTACAGTTGTTTTCAAACTACTTCATTATTTTTTTTTAATTCAATCTGCTATTTAGACTGAATTTTATTTTGGAAAATATTTTCATTATTTCATTTTTATAAACAATTGTATTTCAGTATTATAAAAAATATTCTGGAAAACATTTTAAATTCTTGTCTAAAAACTAATATTTTATTTTGGATAATTCATAATTATTATCTAACATTGTAGTTCGATTTCAACGCAACAAATCAAATCTCAAAACACTTATACTAATCCAATTAGAAAATTTTTATCGTGGAAATAAAAACATTTACTCCTGAAGAGATTCGTCTTGCATCTTTTGAGTATTTTAAAGGTGACGACTTAGCTACAAAAGTTTGGGCAACCAAGTATGCTCTTAAAGACTCATATGGTAATACATATGAATTAACTCCGGATGATATGCATCGTCGTCTGGCTAAAGAAATTGCCAGAATAGAAAACAAATATCCGAATCCGTTAACTGAGGATGAACTTTTCGGATTGTTTCAACACTTCAAGTATATTGTTCCACAGGGAAGTCCAATGACAGGTATTGGTAACGATTTTCAGGTTGCATCCCTATCTAATTGTTTTGTTATTGGATTCGATACTGATTCCGATTCGTACGGAGCAATCATTAAACTGGATGAAGAACAGGTTCAATTAATGAAACGCCGTGGTGGAGTTGGTCACGATTTATCACATATCCGCCCTAAAGGCTCGCCTGTAAAAAACTCAGCATTAACCTCAACAGGAATTGTTCCATTTATGGAACGTTATTCGAATTCAACGCGCGAAGTAGCTCAGGATGGTCGTCGTGGTGCATTGATGTTGAGCGTATCCATCAAGCATCCTGATTCAGAATCGTTTATTGATGCAAAAATGGAATCGGGAAAAGTAACAGGAGCTAATATTTCTGTCAGACTTCACGATGATTTTATGGAAGCAGCCATCAACAAACAATCCTTTACTCAACAATATCCCGTCCAATCAAAAGCACCTTGGTATACTCAAGAGGTAGATGCTAATTCTATTTGGAAAAAAATTGTACACAATGCATGGAAATCAGCTGAACCTGGAATTCTTTTTTGGGATACCATTATTCGCGAATCTGTTCCTGACTGTTACGCCGACCTTGGTTATAAAACCGTTTCTACAAATCCATGCGGTGAAATTCCACTTTGTCCATACGATAGCTGTAGATTATTAGCCATAAATTTATATTCATATATCAATAATCCGTTTACGCCGGAAGCTACATTCGATTTTGAATTATTCCACAAACATGTTGGTATAGCCCAGCGTATTATGGATGACATTATTGATCTTGAAATGGAGAAGATTGATAAGATTATTGAGAAAATTCAAACCGACCCTGAGGATGATGTTATTAAAAGCACAGAATTCCAACTTTGGGAAAAAATAAAAATTAAAACATCACAAGGTCGCAGAACAGGCGTTGGAACCACTGCCGAAGGAGATATGTTAGCTGCCATGGGATTCCGTTATGGAACCGATGATGCGACCGATTTTTCTGAAAAAGTTCACAAAGCACTTGCAATTGCAGCCTACCGCTCATCCGTAATTATGGCCAAAGAACGTGGTGCTTTTACGGTTTACGATGCAAAACGTGAAGAAAACAATCCATATATTCAACGTTTACGCGAAGCTGACCCTGAATTATACAAAGACATGGTAAAATTCGGTCGTCGAAACATAGCATGTTTAACCATTGCACCAACGGGAACAACAAGTATAATGACTCAAACCACTTCGGGAGTTGAGCCTGTGTTTATGCCGGTTTACACTCGTAGACGCAAAGTGAATCCAAACGACAAAAACGTTCGCATTGACTTTATTGATGAAAACGGTGATTCGTGGGAGGAATATATTGTTTTCCACCACAAATTTGTAATCTGGATGGAAGCAAACAATTATCCAGCAGCAAAGCATTACACTAAAGAAGAAGTGGAAGAGATGGTTGCGAAATCACCTTATTACAAAGCTACAGCTAATGATGTTGACTGGCTTAAAAAGGTGCAAATGCAGGGTAGAATTCAAAAATGGGTAGATCACTCCATTAGCGTAACTATTAATTTACCATCGGATGCAACCGAAGAACTGGTTGGTCATTTATACGAAGAAGCTTGGCGTTGTGGTTGTAAGGGCGTTACTGTTTATCGCGATGGTTCACGTGCCGGTGTGTTAATTGCCGTTGAAGATAAAAAAGACGACAAAAAAGATGATAAAAAGGAAAACTGCTTTTGTTACGATGAAAATCATGTAACCCGTCCAAAAGAACTGGAATGTGATGTGGTTCGATTTCAGAATGCAAAAGATAAATGGATTGCATTTGTAGGTTTGTACAATGGTCGCCCTTACGAAATCTTTACCGGATTGGCAGATGACGAAGAAGGAATTTTACTTCCAAAAACTGTAAATGAAGGAAGAATCATAAAAACAGTAGATGAACATGGCAAACGGTATGATTTTCAATTTGTTAATAAACGTGGTTACAAAACAACTGTTGAAGGTTTGTCGCATAAGTTCGATAAAGAATTCTGGAACTATGCCAAATTAATTTCGGGGGTATTACGTTACGGAATGCCTATCGATCAGGTAATAAAACTGGTTTCGGGACTTCAACTCGACAATGAATCCATTAACACTTGGAAAGTGGGAGTTGAACGTGCTTTGAAGAAATACATTCCTGATGGAACTCAAATCAAAGAACAACCTTGTCCGGAATGTGGTCAAAAAGCATTGGTTTATCAAGAAGGTTGCTTGAAATGTAGCAACTGCGGATATTCTCGTTGTGGATAATTAGATTTAAAGTAAAAAAAAAACGAACCGAAAATGGTTCGTTTTTTTTTACTTTAAATGAAGTGAATTAAACGTTTTTTTTCCTTTGAAATAATATTCATACACAATGCTTTCTTGGTAAACATTGGATTGATCAACTTTAGTAGTGTAAAGTAAATTCTCTTTGCGCTTTTCTTCAAAATCAGGCAACATTTTATTGAAATCAGTTCTCGCTTTCATCACGCTTAAAGCATTCTTTGGTTTTCCGGATATAAATAATTGAAAGGCTGCCAGATAATCAAACATTAAACGTGAAGTCATAACGGGTTTCAATAAGCTATTCGGAAGATTTTTATACAACATCAATAAATTATTTCGGAAATTCAAATAGGTTTTATGTGGACTTTCAGTATTCAGAGTTCCGCCACCCATATGATACACCTTGCTTTGCGGAATGCACATTACCTTGTAACCCCGGCTATTAAAACGCCAGCACAAATCAATTTCTTCCATGTGTGCAAAGAAAGCTTCGTCGAGTCCGCCGACTTTTCGGAATAAATTGGAACGCACCATCATGCATGCACCGCTTGCCCAAAATAGTTCAGCCACATCGTCATATTGTCCTTTATCTTCTTCAGTCTCACCAAATATACGTCCCCGGCAAAATGGAAATCCAAAACGATCGATATATCCGCCCGCTGCTCCGGCATGTTCAAAATGTGTACGTTGAAAAAACGAAAGAATCTTTGGCTGACAAGCTGCAACTTCTTTATTTTCCTCCATGAAACCGATAAGAGGTTCCAACCATTGGGCTGTAACTTCCACATCCGAATTCAGCAAGACAAAATAATCTGCTTCAATTTGCTCCAGTGCCTTATTGTACCCCCCTGCAAATCCATAATTTTTATCTAACAAAATGGTTTTGACCGTTGGAAAGTTTTTGATTAGAATTTCCATCGAATTGTCAGTGGAACCATTGTCAGCCACAACAATTTCTACACCCTCTATTGCTGTATGTTCAAGCAAAACAGGCAAAAATTGTTGTAAAAAACTAGCTCCATTCCAATTCAGAATGACCACTGCTGTTGTCATTATATTTACTTTCTTTTAATTAATTATTCGTTATTTTATTATCGAACATGTTTCCATCTCCTGTGAGACCAGAGCCAGAATTCAGGTTTTAATTCAATTGTTTTTTGCAATAATTGGATGTATTTTTCCGTGATTTCAAACTCTGATGTTTGAGAAGGCTCCATGGATACAGGAATAAACTCACACTTATAATAGCCTCTTTTTACTCGGGTTATTTCGGCATAATACACCGGATAATCAAATTTACGCGCCAACACTTCTGTACCAGTTACCACCGGAGTATCCTGATTTAAAAAAGTGGTCCAGTAATTTAGACTCTTCCAGTCAGGGCTTTGATCGGATATCATACCAAACATAGCCAATTCAGCATTATTTTTCAATCGAACCATCTTGCGAAGAAGATCATTCTTTTCAATATTTTTACCGGTTGATTTAGTTCGAAGTTCACAAATAAAGTTGTCAAAATTTTTGTCGTTCAACCGTTTATAAATCCCGTAAAGCGGTTTATCCGAGGGCAATGATAACGACAAGGCAGATGCCCATTCCCAGTTGCCATAATGAGCAGTCATCAGCAAACAGCTTTTCCCTTTTGCGTATTGCTCCAGTAAAACATCTACGTTGCAGAAATTCATTCGTTTGAGCATTTCTGCTTTTGAAATGTGCATTTGGTAAGCCGTTTCTACAAATACATCGCAAAAAAACCGATAGAATTTTCGTTCTATTTTCCTGAGTTCGGCTGTTGACTTTTGCGGGAATGATTTTTCAAGATTTGTGCGCACCACTTTCTTGCGATAACCAGCCACATAATAAATTATCAGATAACAAATATCCGATAAAAAATAGAGCACCCGCAATGGCAACCAGGTAATAAGCCAAACAAATCCGTAAAATAAATAAAACATAAGCTGAAGTGTAGAACATTTTTCATCAAAAAAAACACCAGGCAGTCTTTACATTGCATTGGTGTTTTTCAAAATTATGCGTTTAATGCTTTAAGAATAATTCATGAAATTGATACTAAAAGCATTTTCAACTATTCTTCTTCTTCGTCTTTATAAATACCAAGGGTTTTACCGTATTCAAACTCACCATCCAGAATGAGTTGAATATCATCTTCGGTCAATTCCATTTTATCTTTTTTGGCCCATTTCAAAATGTATTTAAACATTTCTTCTTCATCGATGCTGGCTTCTTCTGTCGAATCTTCGTCAATCAAACCATTTTCGTCATAGTAGTCGTAAACCACATCCAACACGTATTCTACCAAATCATCATTTACTCTTTTTTTGGTTTCGGCGGGCAAATAATCGAGAATGAATTTAACTGCTTCATCTTCGTTGTATACCAATAAATCGTCGTCTTGAGTTTTCATAAGATAATTATTTAGTTTGTTTTTGAAAATTCCTTTGTTTTTATAGTTCAAAGATAGATTATTTTTTTTACACAAGGTTTTATTCCTCCGTTTTTTTTACGAAAATAAACATTTTCATTAATTTTAAAACAGATTTACTGAGCAAGAATTATAAATCGTGCATTTACGAATTACTTTCGTTTCCTAATTGTTATGAATTGAATTCACTATAAACTATCCACTATAAATCGTGAATCACCTATGTACTAAAAACTACCGACTACGAAATATAAACTAACTATTTATCAATTAAACCGTGTCCATAAAACTCCTCTGTACTTTATTAAATACCACGATTCCAATGCCCAGCAATACGAGCATAAAACCGAAACTATATCCCAACTGCATCCAACTGAAAGTTCCCACACCCATAGTGCCATATTTGAACGTTTCCACTATAGAAGTTACGGGATTAAGTGCCATAATCATCTGCTTCTTAGGTGACATGGTGCTGAGCGGGTAAATAATGGGAGTGGCATACATCCAGAGTTGAACCACAAAAGTGAACAAGAGCGTAAGATCGCGGTATTTTGTGGTCATAGAAGAAATGATAATACCAAAACCCAATGCTAATCCACCAAGCATAATAACTAAAACCGGCAGTAATAAAATATAGGCATTGGGAGCAACTGCTACTCCTGACAATACGAAATAGACATATACCGCAATAAACATTAGAAACTGTATGCCCATGCGCACCAGATTGGAGGCAACAGTAGAAAGAGGAACTATAAGCCGCGGGAAATACACTTTACCAAAAATACCCTGATTGGCGGTAAAGGTGCTGGAGGTTTTATTCAGGCAATCGGCAAAATACTGCCAGCAGACGATGCCGGCTAAATAAAACATGGGTTGCGGAAGACCATCGGTTGGGATTTTTGCAATACCACCAAAAACTACCATATACATTAAAGTGGTAATGGCTGGTTGTATAAAAAACCAGGCCGGTCCCAAAATGGTTTGTTTGTATTGTGTGATAATGTCGCGCTTTACGAACATTGAAAATAAATCGCGGTAATGCCATATTTCTTTAAAATCGACATCGAAAAGTTTATTTTTTGGCTTAATGACGGTGGTAAATTCCATTTTTTAGTTTATAGTGGGTAGTTTATAGTTTATAGTGGGTAGTTTATAGTAGGTAGTTTATAGTAGGTAGTTTATAGTGGGTAGTTTATAGTAGGTAGTTTATAGTTTATAGTGAGTAGTTTATAGTTTATAGTTTATAGTGGGTAGTTTATAGTGGGTAGTTTATAGTGAGAAGCTTTTAGTTTATAGTGGGTAGTTTATAGTTAATATTTAATATTTAATGGCATTGGTTATGTGGTTTAAAGAAATAAGATTTCCTCTAATGACTATTGACGATATTTCAATAACTACTGTCTACAAACTATTAACTAATAACTATTAACTAACAACTATTAACTATTAACTATTAACTATTAACTATTAACTAATAATTCCCCACCACTCTTCTGATTCCTTCTTCAATGGTAATATTTGGTATCCAGCCCAGGTTGTTTAGCTTGGACACATCGAGGAGTTTGCGGGGAGTTCCATCGGGCTTAGTGGTATCCCACACAATTTCGCCTTGGTAATCAACCGTTTTGCGGACAATTTCTGACAAATCTTTGATGGACAAGTCTTCACCACAGCCGATATTTACATGTGAAGGAGTGGTATCGGGTGCATTGTAATTCTGAAGCAGATACACGCTGGCATCGGCCATATCGTCTACATGCAGAAATTCGCGCATGGGCGAACCTGTTCCCCACAGTGTAATGGACACTTTTCCATCTTCCGATGAAATTCCGTATTTTCGAAGCACATTTGTTATTACGTCCATATCGAATGACCCATCTACTCCTTCAATTGGTAGTTTACTCAAATCGGCTCGGAGAGCATCCATATTTTTCTCCATCAAGAATTTTCCCAACTTCATTTTTCGGATAAGTGCCGGCAACACATGCGATTTTTCCAAATCGTAGTTATCGTTTTGTCCGTACAAATTGGTAGGCATAATGGAAATAAAGTTACAACCGTACTGTGCATGATAGGCTTCGCACATTTTTATTCCGGCAATTTTGGCGATGGCATATGGTTCATTGGTACTTTCAAGGAGACCTGTGAGTAAGGCTTCCTCGTGCATGGGTTGTTCCGCCATACGGGGATAAATGCAGGATGAACCTAAAAACAAAAGCTTTTTTACGCCATTTAAATAACTCTGATGGATAACATGGTTTTGTATCATCAGGTTCTCGTAAATAAACTGTGCCCGGTAGGTATTGTTAGCAATAATACCACCTACTTTGGCGGCAGCCAGTACTACATATTCTGGTTTTTCGGCTCTAAAAAAATCAGCCACATCATTTTCGTTCAATAAATCAAGTTCTTCAAACGATCGGGTAACGAAGTTTGTAAATCCTTTTTTTTCGAGGTTCCGTTTAATGGCCGATCCCACCATGCCGTTATGTCCGGCTACGTATATTTTTGCGTCTTTATTCATTTTACTTCGTGCTATTTACTTCTTTTGATCTTGATATTTACCTTTGTATCAACTTTATTTACTACAAACTATTAATTACTAACTAACAAATACTACCCCTAACCCCTCCCGATGCATCGGGATAAATTACGGGGAATTAAATTAGCTTCGTCTAATATTTTGTTAGATTACATTTTCTACTAAATTTATGTAGTATAAGTCTTAAAGTCCCCTATCGGGGGATTTAGGGGGCTGCTACAGACTATAATGTCTATTCAAAATAATTCATCACCCTGAAACCACCTTCTTTAAGGTATGTTTCTTTTTTCATGAGTTTTACGTCGGAGAGCATCATGTCTTCCACCAACCCTTTCAGGTCATATTCGGGAATCCAGCCCAACACCGTGTGCGATTTGGTGGCATCACCAATAAGTAAATCCACTTCGGTAGGACGGAAATAGTTTTTATCCACTTCCACTAATGGAATTTTCACAGCTTTAATAGCTTCAAGAAACTCCGCTCCTACTTCTTTTACAAAAAGGGCTTCATCTACCGAGTCAATATATCCTTTCTCATCTATTCCTTCGCCTCTGAAATCGATTTTCAATCCGATTTCGGCAAAAGCCATGCGTACAAATTCCCTCACTTCGGTGGTAACACCGGTTGCAATAACATAATCATCAGGTTTATCTTGTTGAAGGATAAGATACATAGCACGTACATAATCTTTGGCATGACCCCAGTCGCGTTTTGAAGACAAATTTCCAAGGAACATTTTATCCTGCATTCCCATAGCAATACGGGCTGCTGCACGGGTAATTTTTCGGGTTACGAAAGTCTCGCCGCGTAAAGGAGATTCGTGATTAAACAAAATACCATTGCTGGCGTGGATATTATATGCTTCACGATAATTTACTGTAATCCAGTAAGCATACATTTTGGCAACTGCATATGGCGAGCGGGGATAGAACGGAGTTGATTCCTTTTGAGGAACCTCCTGTACCAATCCGTACAACTCAGATGTAGAAGCCTGATAAATGCGGGTTTTCTCGGTCAGACCCAACAAACGAACTGCCTCCAGCAAGCGAAGTGTTCCAATACCATCGGCGTTGGCAGTATATTCGGGAGTATCAAAACTCACCTTTACATGGCTCATTGCTGCCAAGTTATATATTTCATCCGGTTGGGTTTCTTGTATAATGCGGGTAAGGTTCATCGAGTCCGTCATATCGCCATAATGCAATACGAGGTTACGGTTATCAACATGCGGGTCCTGATACAAGTGATCTATTCTTTCTGTATTAAACATCGACGATCGACGTTTCAGACCATGTACTACATATCCTTTTTTAAGTAATAATTCGGCTAAATAAGCTCCATCCTGTCCGGTAATACCCGTAATCAAAGCAACTTTATTGGTCATCTTGTATAAGTTTAGTTTTGAGTTGTTTTTTTAATTTATAAAGAACCTTAAATAATTGAAGTACTCAATAACATTAATATTGTAAACTAACGTTTATTCGCCTGTTATTGTTTTAAAGATTGAATTTCAAAACAAAATTTACTTTAACCATCAAATATTTCGATCCATATATCTTTGTTAGGCAAAAGTAAGCATTTTTTTTATAATGCAAGTGAAAAAACCAGGATATGAAATTCACAATAAAGAAAAAATAAGTAATTGTGAAGATGGACGACCAGATGGATGTGATGATGTGAGGATCTATTTTGAATTATGAATTACCACCTATAAGTCATTCGACAATTTTCACTACCTTTGTGCCTGTAAATTTTCCAATTATAATGATTGACGATTCCCTATTTAATAATAAAAAAGTAGCCTATCACACTTTGGGCTGCAAACTTAATTTTGCAGAAACTTCTGCTATTGGAAAACAACTCAGCGACGAAGGATTTGTGAAAGCCCGTGCAGGTGAAGAAGCCGATGTTTGTATCATCAACACCTGTTCGGTAACCGATACAGCCGATCACAAATGCCGTCAGGCAATCAACAGGCTGAACCGTCAGCATCCTAACGCCATCATGGTGGTGACAGGCTGTTATGCTCAACTTAAACCCGACGAAATTGCTTCAATGGAAGGGGTGGACCTGGTATTGGGTGCCAATGAAAAATTCAGTATTTTAGATTATCTAAACAACACTGAACTTAATAAAAACACAGAAGTTCACCGAACCGAAATATCAAAAGTAAAAGATTTCAAACCTTCTTGTTCGCGCGATGACCGTACCCGTTTTTTCCTCAAAGTGCAGGATGGTTGCGATTATTTCTGCACGTATTGCACCATTCCGTTTGCTCGTGGTAGGAGTAGGAATGCAACCATTGCCGAAACGGTAGATATGGCGAAACAAGCCATTGCCGAAGGAGCAAAAGAAATTGTACTATCTGGAGTAAATACAGGCGATTTTGGCAAAAGTACCGATGAAAACTTTTTTGATTTAGTGAAAGTACTGGATGCTTTGCCCGATGAAGTTCGCTTTCGTATATCTTCAATTGAACCCAACTTGCTAACAGATGAGTTAATCGAATTTGTATCAAAAAGCAACCATTTTATGCCGCATTTTCATATTCCATTGCAATCGGGATCTAATGAAGTTTTGCGACTGATGAAAAGGCGTTATACAACCGAACTTTTTGCTCAAAAAGTATCCACCATAAAAAAGTTTATTCCTGATGCATTTATTGGTGTTGATGTAATTGTGGGCGTGCGGGGCGAAACAGACGAACTTTTTGAACATGCCATTGGTTTTATAGAGTCATTGGATGTTTCGCAGTTACATGTTTTCAGCTATTCGGAACGTGCGGGAACCAAAATGCTGGAAATTGAGCATAAAGTTTCAACAACAGAACGAAAACGACGGAGTGAAATTCTACACATATTGTCGGATAAAAAAACCAAGATGTTTTACGAAAGTCAAATGGGCAAAACCACTCAAGTTCTATGGGAAAGCAGGCATAATGGGGATTTCATGGTCGGTTTCAGCAATAATTATGTAAAAGCAGAACGTCCTTTCGACAAATCGTTGGTAAATACTATTCAAACTATTACTTTGGGAGATTGGAAAGAAGAAAAAACGGCGTTGGAAATAAATAGTTGATAGTTGATAGTTGATAGTCTATAGGCAATAGATGATAGCAGATAGTTGATAGTTTATAGCTGATAGTTGATAAACAATAGTTTATAGGCAATGAAATGAAATATTAACACACCATAAACTATAAACTTCACACTATAAACTATAAACTATAAACTACATACTTCTCACTATAAACTACTCACTATAAACTATAAACTACTCACTATAAACTATAAACTACCCACTATAAACTATAAACTATAAACTACCCACTATAAACTACATACTACAAACTATATACTTCTCACTATAAACTAATTAAAAGTGTTAGCAAAACGAATCATTCCTTGTCTGGATATAAAAAACGGACAAACAGTAAAAGGCATTAATTTTGAAAATATTACCGATGTAGGTGATCCGGTAGAACTTGGGGCATTGTACGCTCAAATGGGTGCCGACGAATTGGTTTTCCTGGACATTACAGCTACCAACGAAAAGCGCAAAACCTTATCGGAATTAGTAACACGAATTGCCAAACATATTAACATCCCCTTTACAGTGGGCGGTGGCATTTCGAGCGTGGAAGATGTTTCGGTGTTGCTGGCTTGTGGTGCCGATAAAATTTCGGTCAACACCTCCGCTGTACGAAACCCTCAGCTTATTGCCGATTTGGCTTCGCAGTTTGGGAGCCAGTGCGTAGTGTTAGCAATTGACACAAAATGCATCGATGGCGAATGGTTTGTGTATTTGAACGGCGGACGTATTCCAACAGATATTAAAACAGTAGAATGGGCGAAACAGGCTGTGGCACTGGGAGCAGGTGAAATTCTTCTGACTTCGATGAACAACGATGGCACGAAAAATGGTTTTGCATTGGATATAACCCGAGCCGTGTCGGAAGCTGTAAATGTGCCGGTTATTGCCAGTGGCGGTGCAGGAACCATGGAGCATTTTGTGGATGTTTTTGATGCGGGAAAAGCGGATGCTGCACTTGCTGCAAGTATTTTCCATTACAAAGAAATTGGGATACCTGAACTTAAAAGTTTTTTGAAAAAAAAAGGAGTAGAAGTGAGAATGTGATGATGTGATGATGTGATGATGTATAATTGTTTATATGGGTTAGACTAAAAAGGTTATTTAAAAACACTTTGAAATTCATTTTCATTGGAATCTGTAAATAAATATGAGAATAAAATATTTCGTTCTTTTTCTTTTGATATTTCATCTATCAGCTTGTAACAATGCTGTAGAATCGCCTTATGAACCAATCCAGTTTAAAAGTTTTGCACCTATGGCCGGAAACGGTCGTTCGTCGGCAGTGGCATTTGCAGTAAACGGAAAAGGGTATGTGGCATTGGGCAGAGATGCAAACAGAAAAGCATTAAAAGATTGTTGGGAATACAATCCTACTGACAATTCGTGGCTTGAGAAAAGTTCCTTTCCTGGAGATGGTCGTGTAAATGCCATGTCGGCAGTTTTGGATGGAAAAGCGTTTGTAGGACTAGGATTCGACCCTCGATATGGAGTTTATTCAGATATAAAAGCTTATCTGAGAGATTTTTGGATGTATAATACTGAAATCGACACATGGACAAAAAAAGACAGTTTTCCAAGTACCGCAACAGATGCCTGTGTAAGTTTTGTTTATAAAAATAATATATATGTTGGAGGCGGATTCAATGGTTGGGGATTTGTAACTGAATTTTGGAAATATAGCATATCGAACGATGCATGGATCCGATTAAAAGACTTTCCGGGAATGGGTCGTGCCGGAGGTATTTTGTGCGCAAGTGACGAGCACATATTTTATGGAACCGGCTATCGGACATTGAATGAAAACGATTGGTGGGAGTATTTCCCAGAAACTGATACGTGGGCGAAGCGAAAAGCAATGCCCGATAACGGTCGTGAAAACGGTGTTTCTTTTACTATCAACAATCGATATTTTGTTTCTACCGGCAGGCAATTTGGTGGAAATATGACCGGCGGTCATGTAAAATCGGACATAAAGGAATACGATGCCACTCGCGATGTTTGGTACGAAAGAGGAAGTATCCCAACTGATGCTCGTGAAAATGCAATTGGATTTAGCATTAACGGAAAAGGATATATTGGATTTGGAGAAAATGACACGCAAGTGTTGAATGATTTTTGGAGTTTTGAACCCTGATTGACCCACAACCCCTGAGGGGGGTAAGTTCTTGAATTTATTACTAATTAATTGCCGAAGTTGTATGTATAAAATTTTTCGGATAATCATATTTCTATTATTTGTTTCATCGCAAATCAAAGCTCAAAACGATACTATAAAGTATGATTTTACTCTTATGGGATTGACTTCAACCGGTGCGTATTCTCCATTTTGGTTGCACAGCCGGCAATATGGAAAAACATCAATCGCAACAAATAGTGCAGATTTTATACTGGGGTTCAACAAAGAATTTGGTGATTCGAAACGAATATTCGATTATGGTTTCAAAGCCGATGTATTGCTAAAAACTGATCCTACGGTTACAAATTTGTATTTTCATGAATTGTATGCAAAAGCACGACTCTTCGTCTTCGATCTTGCTATTGGTTCCCGCGAAGAATATCTTGGCAATCAGGATTCTACACTATCGAGTGGCGGTTTGTTATTTTCCCAGAATACCCGCCCAATGCCAAAAATTACCATTGGCATTGAACATTTCACAACTATTCCTTTCACTTTTGGTCTGTTAGAAATAAAAGGAGCATTATCACATGGTTGGTATACCGATAATACCTTCACACAAAATCAATTGCTTCATCATAAATACGCTTATTTACGTTTGGGAGGAAAATTTCCGGTTCATTTTCAATATGGTTTGGATCACGTGGCACAATGGGGTGGCAATGTTCCCAGAATTGGTCAGCAACCTATCAGTTTAAATGCCTACAAATCAATATTTTTTGGGAAATCCGGTGGTGCTGATGCCACAATGAATGACCAGTTAAATGCATTGGGAAATCATATTATTTCGCAAAGCACACGATTAGACATTGACATTTCAGATTTCAAAATCA
Organism: Paludibacter sp.; assembly: GCA_010365115.1. Lineage (GTDB taxonomy): Bacteria > Bacteroidota > Bacteroidia > Bacteroidales > Paludibacteraceae > Paludibacter. The sequence goes on along the minus strand of JAAFGX010000043.1, from coordinate 21,780 downwards.
GTGGATACTGGCAAAATGTTTCGGAAGATGGTCCAATCAGGCTTATCAATAAAACGATGAACAGACCGGATGGGCTTTGGGGAATATCCATTCGAAATAAAAACTTTACATACATCAAGGGAATTCTGTTTGAGATATTAAATACAACCGACCAGTCGGGTCCTTATCATGATAAAGATGGCATAATTTATGGCGGTGCCGACAGTTATTTTACAAATGGCATTTATCAATCGGGTTGGACCTATTATTCGCACACTATTGGCACACCATTTATAACTTCACCTGTTTTCAATACCAATGGAAATGTAAGTGTTGAAAATAACCGTGTTAGGGTTCATCATGTTGGAGCTGAAGGTGATATTTCTGGTTATAATTACAAAATACTGACTTCATTCAGTAAAAATTATGGCAGTTACAATTACCCTTATCCTGAAATGAAACCTTCAACATCGCTATTGATGGAAGTAAACAAACAGTTCCCAAAACTGGCTAATATCAATGTTGGTTGTTCAATTGGTGCAGACTTTGGTAAGTTATACGGAAATTCTGTGGGTTGCCTGCTATCTATCCGCAAAACCGGCGATTTGTTTCGTTATTAAAAAAAGAAAAGACTATAAATAACAATTCCAACAAAACTCAACCCAATTGTAATCAAAGGGATTGTAACATTCAGATTTTCATTATTGGAATCATTATCTTGCATTTGCAAAAGTGAAGGACGTAGTTTTTTAATGGCAAAAAAGCAGGTAAGTGCGGCTAAAATTCCTACTAAAATACCTCCTAAAATATCCAACGGATAATGCACGCCTAAATAAATGCGCGAGTAGGCGGTAATACTAGCCCAACCAAAAATAACGTAAGTATAGTAATTTCTTCTAAAAAGCAAAGATGTAAGCAGCGCAAAACCAAATGCATTGGCAGCATGCGACGAAACAAAACCATATTTCCCCCCCACATATCCATTTACTAAATGAACCATACCCTGTAAATTTTCTGCATGCGAAGGTCGGGGACGTTGTACCATTTCCTTAATTAATCCCGACGAAATTTGATCAGCAATTACAACACAAAAAACCAGCGAAATCACTATCCAGATGGATTCTTTTTTCCACTCTTTAATAATTACAAATAATACTGCCAAATAAAGTGGAACCCATGTAAGTTTAGCACTTACGGCAAACATGAAACCATCGAAAAATGTAGAGTTGAGTCCGTTTAAAAACAAAAAAAGATGAGTATCCCAAAGATTCAAGGTGTCGATAAGATTCATTATTTTAAGAGGTTATATTTTTTTGGTTTGACGTTTGAGAGTTTGAAAACTTTCAAACTTTTCAAACTTTCAAACTCTCAAACTTTTTATTAAATTCTCTCAATATTCGGGTTTTCAATCCACCCGATATTTCCGTTCCCCAGGGTAATTTCCGACCAGTTGCCCAAGGTGCTTTTAATATTCACTTTTGTTCCTTCATGCAACTGAAACAAATCAGTTCCGCTCTTGTCTGGAGAGCTTTTAACAGTAACTACCCCTGACATAATAATGGCATCATTATGATTCAACAGTTGGTCTTTCCGTACTCCTGCGAAAATAAGGGTAATAAAACTAATCCCAAATAATACCGAACCGACATAAAAAGAAATTTTGCGGATGTGTCTGGTTGAGCCGAAAACAAACAAGAATAACAGTGATAAACTTAAAACAAAACCCATCACACTGATTACAATCCACTGATTGGTTGTCAGTAGTTTTATAAGATTTTCAATCCATCGACCCACAAAAAAAGTTGGAACTTGTACAATGTTATCAACCACTTTAAGGTGAACCATCTCAAGGTTAAATCGTGCATCATCATATGTTGGTGAAAGTCTTAAAGCACGTTCGTAATTCAAAATTGAACGACCAATTTCATTTGCTTTATAATATGCATTGCCAAGATTATAATATAATTCGGGGGCAATACCTTCCTTTGCTATAATTGTTTCGTATTGCTTTGCAGCATCCTGATAATTGCCACTAATATACAATTCGTTGGCTTGTTTCACTGAAGTTGGCTGAGCTAACCCCGACAAACAAAAAAACACAATTACAGTAATATTTATAATAATTCGTTTCATCTGATTATGATTTTCGGATTAATTCTTCCAATTGACTTATTGCTTCAATCGTTTCATTGTATAAATTACCCATCTCCTGTTGACCTGAATTTGGTGCGTAACGAGCAAATTCGCAAGTGTTTAGTATTTTTATAAATTCAGTTATCACTGCCATATCTACATTTCGTGAGCCAAGCTCCCATTCAACTTTATCTTTGGTAAGTTCCGAAACAGATATCGATAACTTATCGCTAAGATATGCCCAAACTGCTTTCAGAACTTCTTCATAGAACTTATCTTTATTGCCTTCGTTCAAAAATTTCTGCGCAAGTTTCAACCTTTTGCGAGCAACCTTGTTCGCTTTTTTATTTCTCACCAGATTTAAATCAGCATTTTCTTTTACATGCTTACGAAAAAAACCGAATAAAATAAAGGAAATAAGTAAAGGAATAAGGTACAATAGCCAAAAATTCAGTGTCCCAAAAAGTGGTTCTTCTTCTTTTGAAAGTTCAATATTATCTGTCTGAATATAGCGGATATCTTTACCCAATTGTTTCAGATCTTCTTTATCGATATAATTTCCAACAACAGTAGGATTTTCACCGCCTTCACCTTTCAATACTTTTATTTTGTAACTAGGCGTTTTAAGTGTTTTATACCTTTTGTCCTGAATATCAAAGTAAGCAAATTCTCCCGAAGGAATTTCAAATTCACCTGAATGACGAGGAATAAAAAGATATTCGATACTTTTAGTTCCTGATATCCCTGAATTAGTGGTTTTAAAATTATTACTTACTTTCGGGTCGTAGACTTCAAATCCATCTGGGAATTTGATTTCCGGATTTTTAATCAATTTCATGTTACCGGTTCCGGCAATGTTCACTTTAATGGTAACCGCATCATTAGCCTTAACTTCTTGAGTGGTAATAGATGAATTGAGTGTAAAATGACCCACAGTACCATTAAACGAAGCAGGTTTATTGGTAGGCAATGGATTAACGTTGATTTTTACACCCGGAGCAATAATATTTTTCGACACATTCGTGTACGAATCAAAAAAATCGTCGAAAATACTTCTAACCGCTGTTCTGTTTTGTATGCGGATAGAAGCTTCGAAATTGGCTTTTTCTATTTCAATTACACCTGATCGCTGCGGATATAGCAACACCTGGTAAAGCACAACTGTTCCGTAATTTTTACCATTTGAATTTTCATAAGAAAATTGTTTATTCTGTGCTAGTTCAATATCCTGTTTCATAAAACCATTGAAATCAGGCATTTTTTTATTTGCGCATTGTACTACATCCACAAGTGTATATAATTTATAGGTAACCAAAATGGCTTCTTGCTCGTAAACATTGGAGTTAGAAGCTGTGGTTCTGATAAATACATTATCGCTGGAAATGGATTGTGCATCAGATCCGGATGATGATTGTCCACCTTTCGATTTTGATGGAACAGTGGCATCAGCAGGTAGCACTTTAATTGAAACACCATTAGAAGTGTATTTTTGACCTGAAATAGTAATACTTGCCGATGGAATAGTAAATGTCCCTGTTTTCTCGGCTTGTAACGTGTAAGTATAGGATACAGAAACTGATGAGGAAGATTTTCCATTGATAATTTGCATACTGGAACTGTGCGACTCAAATGGACCTGCCAGCACATCGAAACCATTTATCTCCGGAGTGCGCAAATCCCTTCCAGTTGCATTTACCGAATAGACCAATTGAAATGGATCATTCATTATGACGGTGGAAGGTGCTGATGCAGTGAAACGAATTGGTTCATCGGCTTTAACCAACCACGTGCTAAGTATCAGGAACGATATTAGAATTAATCTTTGTTTCATGAGTGAATTCTTATTTCTTTGTAATTATCAATTATGCATTATATATTATGCATTATCTACCAATCTTTATCGGCTTTTCTGGAACCTCGTACCGGTTGTTTTTTTGCTTTCTCCTGAGTATTTTTTTCATCCTGCATTAATGCATCTAATATCTGTTGGGCATTTTGCTTCGACATTTGAGGTTGCTGAGGTTGAGGTTGTTCTTTCTGATCCTGTTTCTGATCTTTCTTCTGATCTTGTTTCTGATCCTTATCTTTATCCTTATCTTTATCTTTATCTTTGTTTTTATCCTTATCTTGTTGTTGTTTTTTCAACATCATTTGAGCATAAGCCAGATTATAACGAGTTTCATCATCTTTCGGATTGCTTTTTAAAGCCATTTTATAAGCATTTATACTCTCCTCAATTTTTTTATCTGCAAGCAAGGCATTGCCGGTATTGTGAAAGGCTGAAGCCAGTTTTTCTTTATCGGTAGGTTGAAGTGCAATGGAATTAGTATATTGTTCCAACGCATCGCCATATTTTTTTTGTCGGAACAACGCATTTCCTAAATTATAATTCGCCTCAAATGATTTTGGATTTTTTAGAAGTCCTTTTCTATAGGCAATTTCCGCTTCTGTATATTTCTCCGCTTTATACAACGTATTTCCAGCACGCACATCGGCACTTTCTTTTTGCGAAAAAGCTGAAAGTGGCAGTACGCTCAATATTAATATATAAACAGTTTTTTTCATTTCTAGAATTATAATTTGTAATATTTCAATTTTTGATTACTTTATCTTTCAAATCAAAAATTTTGAATCTGCTCAAACGTTTATTCTTGCGTTCAAACACAAAAAAGTCTAAAATCAAAATGAGTAAAGCCAGTAATGCAAATGACTGGAATTGTTCATTATAATCTGAAAACATGCTTGACTTTAAGTCCGATTTTGCTAATTTATCAAGTTCATTATTGATTACCCGAAAAGCTGCATTGGTATTATCTGCTCTTACATATATACCTTTTCCGGCAGCAGCAATGTCTTTACACATTTGTTCGTTCAATTTCGAAACCACTACATTTCCTTCTTTGTCTTTCCAAAAACTCATCGTTCCGGGAACGGGAATTGGAGCACCATCGGGCTTTCCCATACCAATCACGTGAACTGCTATATTATTTTCGGCAGCTAATTTGGCAGCTCCAATGGCATCGTCTTCGTGATTCTCGCCATCAGTAATTACAATAATTGCTCTGCCCGCTTCTCCTTTAGTTCCAAACGATTTAATAGCTAAATCAATAGCACTTCCAATAGCAGTTCCTTGTCGAGGAACTAATTGTGGCGAAATGGATGAAAAAAACATTTTGGCAGAAACATAATCCACGGTTATGGGTAATTGTGTGTAGGCATCGCCGGCAAAAACAATCAAACCAACTTTATCATCGGTCATCCCGTCCACTAATTTCGACAAAACTTGTTTTGATTTATCCAATCTGCTTGGCTGTATGTCTTGTGCCAACATTGAATTGGAAACATCTAATGCAATCATTACTTCAATTCCCTCACGTTTGACGGTTTCCACTTTTGTACCAAATTGTGGTTGCGCCAAAACAATTATAATTAGCACAATAGCTGCAAGTTGAAGATAAAATTTCACTTGAGGGCGAATATAGGAAACGTTAGGCATTAACTGAGCCAACAATTCCTGACTACCAAATAGTTTAAAATTACGGCGTTTCTGAATACCCGTATAGATAAAAACTGCTATTAACACAGGGATTAACAGAAGTAAAAATAAATATTCGGGATGTGCGAATCTAAACATATCTTTATTATTTTTTGAAAGGTTGAGGGAAGTTGGAAGTATGTAGTTGGTAGTTAGTAGTTTGGAGTTGGGAGTTGGGAGTTAGAAGCTGGATATTGAAGTCTGTTTGTTATTCAATACTTACTGCTCTAATTCTCTCTTTAAATTGCAAACTTTTAACTGCAAATTACTATCTTTTTACTACAAAGTACTAACTTTTTCTTCAATATCTTTTAATTACAAACCACTTACTTCTTATTTCTTATTACTTACTTCTTACTTCTTACTATAAACTACTTACTTCTTACTATAAACTACTTACTTCTTACTATAAACTACTTACTTCTTACTATAAACTACTTA
>JAAFGX010000043.1:0-15568 GCA_010365115.1 Paludibacter sp. | reverse complement strand
CTTACTATAAACTACTTACTTCTTACTATAAACTACTTACTTCTTACTATAAACTACTTACTTCTTACTATAAACTACTTACTACCTACTACAAACTATTAAGGTATTTTTCTTAACACCGTATTCCGTAATACGACTTCTGAAATCAACAAAATAAAAGCCAGCAAACTGAACATAAAAAATTGTTCGTCCTTTTTACTGTATTCACGGACACTTATTTTCGTTTTTTCCAATTGATCAATTTCCTGATAGATCCGGCGTAGCTTTGTATTATCTGTTGCTCTAAAATATTGTCCTCCTGTCAGCTCTGCAATTTCTTGCAACGATTTTTCATCAAATTCTGATTCCATTTGCTGATATTGAATGCCAATAGGGGTTTGAACCGGAACATTTACAATTCCGTACGATCCTACACCAATGGCATATACCCGTATTCCAAAAGTTTTAGCTATTTCTGCTGCTGTAATTGGTGCAATATCACCACGGTTATTCGACCCATCAGTCAAAAGTATTATTACTTTCGATATTGCTTTGCTATCTTTAATTCGATTTACAGCGTTGGCCAATCCTAGTCCGATTGCTGTTCCATCTTCTATCATACCATAATTTACTCCTTTGAATAAATTCACTAATACCGCATGATCACTCGTTAAGGGACATTGAGTAAAACTCTCGCCGGCAAAAACCACCAATCCGATATTGTCATTCGGGCGTGAAAGAATAAACTCAGTTGCCACATCTTTGGATGCCTCCAAACGGTTCGGTTTTAAATCCTCAGCCATCATGGTCCCCGAAATATCTAATGCCATCATTATATCAATTCCTTCGGTGCTCTCGGTGCGCCAACTGTTTGAAGCCTGTGGGCGGGCTATCCCGAGAATTATCGCTGTAATTGCCAATACCCTTAAAAGAAAAGGGAAATGACGCAATTTAATTTTCTTGCTTTTCGGGAATTTAGCCAGATTTTGATGCGATGAAATTTGCAAACTTGCATCGGATTTGTGCATTTCCCACACGTACCAAAACACGATGGGAATGAGCAATAACAGTAAAAATAAATATTCCGGATTATTAAACGTCATTGTTATGGTCTGTTTTTAATAAAAACTATTAAAGTAGCTTAAGCTTCTTCTTGAATTGGTATATTCACCTGGTTTTTCAGAGCTTCCAAAGGTTTAACTACTTCCACCTTTGTTTGATTTACAAACAAATAGGCATTCATCAAACTTAATTCATTGTCATCTGGCGTGGCGTTCCATTTCGCAAACTTTACTAAATCAGCTAATTGCAGGATTTGTTTCAAGCCGATATAAGCGGATTTATGTTCAGAACGAAGCATTTGTAAGTGTTCCAGAATTTCTTCCGAAGTCATTTCCATACTGTTTAATTCAAAAACCCGTTCGATATAAATTCGTACAACATCAGTAAGTTCAGTATGATATTCTTTAGAACGACCTTGCTGCCATGCCTTTTCAGATTTAATTCTATCCAGTTCATTCAATGCAATCAAGTGTGCCGGTAATGCTGGTTCAGTTATCTGTTTTTCGAAAACCGGTTTGTTTTGAATGTACCTTCTGATAAAGATAAATGCAACTACCAATAATGCAATAATTACCAAAATAAGCAAAACAAGTTTTAGTAAACCCATCCAGTCGAACTTAGGTTCAAATACGGGTTTAATATCGGCTAGTGAAGCACTTGTTGTATCAATTTGAAATGGCTGAACCACTTTCAACGATAACGATTTTGACCAAACGGTATCTCCATCGCTAATAAATGGAAAAGAAGGAATATACAATAACGAATCTTCGAAAGCAGTCACCACGTATCTCTGATTCACCTGAATATGACCATCCGGAGATTTTACCGTATCGGTTTTAACAGGTTCTACCATTTCTAATCCTCCAACGATTGTATCAGAAAACAGCGGCATTATCACTTTCATATTAGGCTGTTGCGAAACTTCAAATACCAATTGAGTTTGATCTCCTATCTTTAGAACAGTAGAATCCAGCCGGGCATTCACAGTTATTTTCTGTGCCAGCAAATTAATGAACAGCAAAGGGAGCAAAATAAATAAAGACAACAAAAGGAATTTTCTCATACTTATTATCAATATTCAATTATTAATTATTAATTATAAATTATTAATTATGGTTTAAGCTCTCATTTTAAATAATTTCATCAACGCACGAACATAATCTTCGGAAGTACTCATTGAAACAGTATCCACACCAGATTTTGTAAAGACTTTTTGCAATGCCAACTGATTTTCGCCCCAGGCATGTTTATACGTGGTACGTAATCTTTTGTCGGAAGTATCCACCCATATTCGTTCTCCGGTTTCAGCATCTTTTAGTTTTACTAATCCAACATTTGGCAGTTCTGTTTCACGGATATCATATACTTGCAAAGCTACAATGTCGTGTTTCCGGTTGGCTATGGTCAAATCTCTTTCAAAATTTTTATCCATAAAATCGGAAATAATAAAAGCTGTTGAACTTTTCTTAATGGCATTGGTAAAATAACGTAACGCACCGCCAATATCGGTTTTATTGCTTTCGGGAGTAAAATCAATTAATTCACGAATGATGTGTAATACGTGTTTTTTTCCTTTTTTGGGTGGAATGAATTTTTCAATTTTATCCGAAAAGAAAATAACACCAATTTTATCATTATTCTGAATGGTTGAAAAAGCCAGGGTGGCAGCCACTTCTGTAAAAATATCCTTTTTCAGTTGGGTAACTGTACCAAACTCACGGCTTCCAGACACATCAATGAGTAAAACGACTGTCAGCTCACGCTCTTCCTCGAAAACTTTTATGTACGGATGTCCAAATCGGGCTGTAACATTCCAGTCAACCGAACGAATATCATCACCATATTGATATTCGCGCACCTCGGCAAATGTCATCCCACGCCCTTTAAAGGCAGTATGGTATTCACCTGCGAAAATATTTTTAGATAAGCCTTTCGTCTTTATCTCAATTTTCCGTACTTTCTTTATTAATTCACTGGTTTCCATGACCCCTAACCCCTAAAGGGGAATTAGATTAGTATATTTGTAATATATCAACAAAATATTGTTATCAATTATTAATTGTTAATTATTAATTGATTAAGGCACTTCAACCGTGTTTAAAATCTCAGTAATTATTTCTTCTGTTGTCATGTTATTAGCTTCTGCTTCGTAGCTCAACCCAATACGGTGACGCAAAACATCATAACATACAGCACGAATATCTTCGGGAATTACGTAGCCTCTGCGTTTGATAAATGCATAAGCTCGAGCTGCCAGTGCCAGATTAATAGAAGCACGGGGAGATGCACCGAACGAAATCATTTCTTTTAATGAATCCAAACCATAATCTTGTGGGAATCGTGTGGCAAAGACAATATCAACAATATAGCGTTCAATTTTTTCATCAATATACACCTGACGAACTACTTCACGAGCGTCAATAATATCTTTTGGAGTCAATATTGGAAGCACAACGGGTTTATCTTTCAATAAATTTTGACGAATAATCAACTTTTCTTCTTCCTTTTTAGGATAGTTGATAATAACTTTTAACATAAAACGATCCACTTGAGCTTCTGGCAGTGGATACGTACCTTCCTGTTCAATTGGATTCTGAGTTGCCATTACCAAAAATGGTTCATCCAACTTATAAGTATTCTCGCCAATAGTCACTTGACGCTCCTGCATAGCTTCGAGCAAAGCACTTTGCACTTTCGCTGGGGCACGGTTAATTTCATCTGCTAAAATAAGATTGGCAAAGATAGGTCCCTTTTTGATGTGGAATTCTTCTTTTTTCTGACTGTAAATCATAGTTCCCAATACATCAGCAGGTAAAAGGTCAGGAGTAAACTGGATTCTACTGAAATCAGCTTTAATCAAATCGGACAAAGTTTTGATGGCGAGGGTTTTTGCCAAACCCGGAACACCTTCGAGCAAAATGTGTCCATCGGCAAGTAAACCGATCAATAAAGACTCTACTAAATGCTTTTGACCAATGATAACCTTATCCATTCCCATGGTTAATGCATCAACGAATGAACTTTGTCGCTCTATGCGCTCGTTAAGTTCCCTAATATCAACAGTTTGAATCATATTATTTTATGTTAGTTATGTTTCGTTTTTCGTTGAGCAAATATAGCACTTAATTAAACGTTAAAGCTTTGATTTAATATCTATTAACCTGAATTTAGATTATTAAGTATTGCGGGATGTTTACATGAATATTATTTTTAAAATTATACTTTATTGAATTAAAAAAGTTCTGCATATGTTACTTTATGCAGAACTTCTTAAATTTTTAGATACCGAATACGTTTTGGGCAATAAAAAAATGCGTTTATGACCAGTTGTTAGGCGAATGGCTCCAGCCTTCGTCGCAGCGTATAAAACTTGTACCAACAAATGTTCGGCATAGCGTCTTTCGCTATGTCGTAGCTAAAATAAAAGCTCCGCTTTTAATATTATCTTTCAATATGGAAGTCTGGAGACTTCCTTCTAACTTCGGCATAGCGAAAGACGCTATGCCGAACATCGCATGCTAAACTATACTAAACTATACGCTACGGCGAACTGAGGAAAGTAGCGGATTACAAATTCTTATAATACATACAGTTGGGATTGAAAATCCCAACAACCAGCGCCCGCTGGCGCGGGTCTGTGACCTGTGCCATTCATATTTTGCAGTTGGCACGGATTACAAATTCGAGCCAGTGGGTGACGAAGGTTGGACTAAAAAGAATCTACAACCAATGCAGCAATAAAAAAATGCATTTATGGATTAACAGGTCATTTCACATACAAATCGTGTAATTCTTTTGCTTTATTTATGCATCTTGGATTAGAGGCATCTATTAAACGTGGATCTAATTTAGGAATATGAATCAGAGCACCTGATGGTATTTTATCCGGATCATCAAAGCGATCCATATTTGCTTCGTATATGTACACCCAAAAATCTGAAGTACCATAATACCGTTCGCTCATTCGCGCCAGTCGGCTACCTCTTGAAATTTGTTCCGAAGCTATAAATTCCGGATAAACACGTGGCGTATCAAAAAGAATCTGCAAACTGTCCTTTGTTGAAATAACATTTAATGAATCCAGATCTGTTGAATCTTTTGGTACAATTATAGTTTCAGTAATTGATGATTTATCAGGAGATGGCAAGACTTTCTTTTTTATTTTATTGTAAATATCTGCAACCGAGAAATCATCTCTAACATTAACATATACCGATTCTAAGCCGGCAATTGATTTATCACCGAAAACTGTAGCCGGTGGATATAAAATGTAAAGCACAGTTGCTCCAAACGAAACAAACAGGAAAATCAACAAAATTCTCAACCATTTATTTCTTTTTCTAGGTGCTTTTCGTTTATTTCTAATTCTGGGAACATTAACTTCTTCACTATCTTCAAATTTCACATCAGGTGTTTCAATATTAGTCGGTATTGGTTCCTGTTGAGATTCACTTTCTATTATTTCTGGAATATTGGTGTATCTATTTTCAGGTTGATCACTAATATTGTCATCAATTAATTTTTCTTCTAAAACTTCGTTTTCAGCCACCTCCTCCTCATTCTGTAGAAATTCCACATCTTCTTCATCATCTTGAATTTCATCCATCTTCAATTCTTCATCTTCTACTATAATGGCATCCTGAGTATCTTCAATTTCTTCAATTAAAACTTCTGTATTTAAAACAGGCGACAAAGCATTAATTTCTGAAATCAGGTTTTTAATTTCAGATGCCTGTTCGGTAAAAATTCGTAATGGTTCAGGAATATCTTCAACTTTTGTTTCATCTTTTGACTCAATATTTCCGTCCAGTTGAACAGGTTCCAAATGCGCAAAAGGCTTATTCACTAATTCTTTTAGCAAAGTATCGGGCGTAAAACTAACTTTATGATACCCTTCAATCAAAATATCTTCGCCTGTTTGTACATTTACACTTTTACGTGGCTCATTCCATTGAAGTTTAAATGTCCCAAAATTCTTAATCTTCACCACATCACCGGCCAACAATGCATCTTCGATGGTAGCAATCATCACTTTCAGAAATTCTTCTGCAGCACGCTTACTAACCGAAGCTTTTGTGGCCACAAGGTCAATAATCTCTTGAGATGAAATTTTATCTTTATTCATGATGCGGCAATTCTTTAAGTTTATCTTTCAAAATATTACTCTGTTTAAAATTCACAACCAGTTTCGGAGGAATGAGCGTGCGAATTTGCGTGGAGGGATGAACCGAGAGTCTTTCCTCTTTTTTTCTCACTTCAAAATTCCCAAAACTCTGAAAACCAATTGTTTTTTCGTCTACCAACAACTCATTACAAGTGATGATAGTTGTTTCTAACAATTTTTCAACAACCGATTTCGGTGCATTCATTTTGGTAGCCATTGCAGCAATAAGTTCTTTGTGATTCATAATAAATAAGTTTGAAAGTTTGTAAAGTTTGTAAAGTTTGAAAGTTGAAAGAAAGCACCTTATTGACATGCTACTTTAAAAACTTTATGAACTATATACCATATAAATCGAAATCCGAAGCATCAACAATTTTTGTCTGATAGAATTCTCCGATATGTATATTTTTTGTCGAAACAGGAATAAGCACTTCGGGATCTACTTCGGGCGAATCGTATTCTGTTCTTCCAACAAAATACTCATCCTCCACCCTATCAATCATTACTTTCATCGTACTTCCAATCTTAGCTTGATTAATTTCAGCTGAAATTCCCTGCTGAATGGACATGATTTCATCCACACGTTGTTGTTTCATTTCGTCGGGAATATCGTCAGCGTACGTTTTATAGGTAAAAGTACCTTCTTCATTCGAAAAAGCAAAAGCTCCCATGCGTTCAAAACGTGCTTTACGAACAAATTCTTTCAATTCCTCAACATCTGCCTCTGTTTCTCCAGGATGACCAAGTAATAATGTCGTTCTCAAATGAATATCAGGAACTTCCGTTCTTATTCGGTCAATCAATTCATATGTTTGTGCTGAAGTAAAATTCCTGCGCATCAACTTAAGCATATTATCACTTACATGTTGTAACGCAATATCAAGGTAATTGCACACATTGTCGCGTTTGCGCATCACTTTCAGCAAATCGTACGGAAAATGTGCCGGATAAGCATAATGCAATCGCAACCATTCTACGCCTGCAATATCAGAAAGTCGCTCAGTCAACTCTGGTAATTTCAGCGATTTATACCGATCTTGTCCGTAATATGACAAATCTTGAGCAATCAGCTGAAATTCCTTTACGCCTTTATCTACTAGCCCTTTCACTTCATTTTCAATATCTTCCATCGAACGTGAACGATGTTTTCCGGTAATAATTGGAATAGCGCAATACGAACAAGTACGGTTACAACCTTCTGAAATTTTGATGTATGCATAATGATTAGGAGTTGTCAACGTTCGTTCCAAGCGTAAATCGGCACGATACTCCTGCCCTATCTCTTTCAGAATATCTGTATAATTGAATTTGCCGTAAAACTTATCCACTTCCGGAATTTCAAGGCGCAATTCTTTCAAATAACGTTCGGACAAACATCCCATCACGAACAATTTCCCAATCTTATTTTGTTTCCGCAAATCGACAAACTGCAAAATGGTATTTATGCTTTCTTCCTTGGCATCGCCAATAAAACCACATGTATTCACTATTACAATTTCACCATCAGGATTTTCCGCATCATGCCTTACTGCATAACCAAGCGCATGGAACTGACGCATCAATTGCTCCGAATCCACTAAGTTCTTGGAACAACCTAAAGTTATTACATCGACTGTTCCTTTTATATTTAAACTTTTCAATCTGTATACAATTTTTTTATTATCAGTATCTTCAATCCCCTTTAGGGGTTTGGGGTCATTCAAACAACGAAGCCACAAACTCATTTCTATCAAACACTTGCAAATGTTCCATTCCCTCTCCCAAACCAATATATTTCACCGGAATTTTAAATTGATCAGAGATGCCAATAACAACACCTCCTTTGGCAGTTCCATCGAGCTTTGTAATGGCTAATGCGGTAACATCCGTTGCTTTGGTGAATTGTTTGGCTTGTTCAAAGGCATTTTGACCGGTAGAACCATCAAGCACCAGCAAGACTTCGTGAGGTGCATCAGGAATTATCTTTTGCATTACATTCTTAATCTTGGTCAACTCATTCATCAAGTTGATTTTATTGTGTAATCGTCCTGCTGTATCAATAATCACCACATCTGCATTGTTAGCTTTAGCTGAAGCTATGGTATCAAACGCCACCGAAGCAGGATCAGAACCCATTTTTTGCTTGATAACAGTGACGCCTGCACGTTCTCCCCAAATTACCAATTGCTCCACAGCTGCTGCACGAAAAGTATCGGCCGCACCAAGATATACTTTTTTACCTGCTTTTTTAAACTGGTAAGCTAATTTTCCAATAGTTGTGGTTTTTCCCACCCCATTTACACCAACTACCATAATCACATACGGAGTTTGAGGCAAAACAGCATCAAAATCGGCAGGTGATTCAGAATTATTTTCGGAAAGCAACGATGCGATTTCATCTTTCAAAATCACATTCAGCTCTGTAGTATTTACATATTTATCCTGCTCAACACGTTTTTCAATGCGCTCGATAATTCGTAAGGTTGTTTCAACTCCTACATCCGAAGTAATCAATACTTCCTCCAGATTATCAAGAACCTCATCGTCAACTTTTGATTTTCCGGCAACAGCTCGTGTCAGCTTTGTGAAAACGCTTTCTTTGGTTTTGGATAAACCCTGGTCGAGTGTCTCCTTCTTATCCTTACTGAAAAAATTAAATAATCCCATTATTTTCAATTAATAATTAAGAATTCATAATTAGCTCATTATAAATCCGATTACAAAATTAAGTTTTTTTTCTGAGCTAACCGCAAAAAAAATCCCTTCATTTCTAAAATGAAGGGATTCTTTCTATTTTTTAAGAACGATTTTTTTTATTTAGTAAAATACTCTTTCACTTTATCGTTATGAACTATTTCTTCCTGAAATGTATATGCTCCGGTTTTAGGTGATTTCACCATTTTGATAACCTTTGCATAAGCACGTCCTTCTCCTTTTTGGATAGATGCAACCGTTTTTTTAGCCATGATTCAGATCTTATTTAATTTCTTTATGAACTGTTACTTTTTTCAAGATGGGATTGTATTTTTTCAACTCCATACGTGCCGGTGTGTTTTTTCTGTTTTTCACAGTAATATAACGCGATGTTCCGGGCATACCGCTTTCTTTATGCTCTGTGCATTCCAAAATTACTTGGACTCTTGCTTCTTTCGATTTTTTTGCCATGGTGTAGTTCTCCTCTTAAATTATGCGTATAAGTACCCTTTTTCCGACGCTTTTTTAATGGCAGCATCTAATCCAATTTTGTTAATGGTGCGTAGTCCATTAGCCGATACATTCAAACTAATCCAAGTATCTTGTTCTACCCAAAAGAATTTTTTGGTAAACAAGTTCACATCAAATGTTCTTTTAGTACGACGTTTTGAGTGTGATACGTTGTTCCCTACCATTGCTTTTTTTCCGGTAATCTGACAAATTTTTGACATTTCTATATCTTTTTATTGTTTACATTTTTTCTCAAAAACAGTGTGCAAAAGTATAGTATTTTTTTTAATTATGCAAGTGTTTCCTTCTATTAATTTCAATAAATATACTCAATTTCAGGCTTTTTAAAAATAAACAACTGATTATGTATTGTTTATATCAAATTATTTCTTTCAACATGAGCATTGCAGCCTGTGAGGTACGTTGAATATTTTGTTCGCGCAAAGCTCCAAACCTAAATTCTTTACTTACTACATAATTCGCATAACAAACTGCTATCCATATAGTTCCTACCGGTTTATCAATTGTGCCCCCCGTTGGTCCCGCAATTCCGGATGTGGCTATGGCTACTTCAGAATTCAATAATTTTCGAACATTTAACGCCATTTGCTCCACCACAGTTTGACTTACAGCGCCAAATTCTCCTAAACTATCGGGAGTCACCTGCAATACTTTTGTTTTAATATCGTTTCCATAAGCAACTACTGAACCTTTATAAAATTCAGAACTTCCTGGTAACGAAGTGAAAAGCCGGGCAATATTTCCACCGGTGCAACTCTCCGCAGTAGCAACCATTAATCCTTTTGATTTCAACAAATTACCAACAAATTGCTCAACCGGAATATCTTCATAAGCAACAATTGCTTTTCCCAACAATTGACTCAATTTATCAATTTGTTGATTCATACTAAATTCAAGTTCAAGCATATCATCCTTTAAGCCACTTAAACGAAGCTTTACAATGCCGTAATTGGGCAAATACGCTAAACTAATATCCTCAGGCAACTCGCTCTCCCAATCGGCAATTTTTAATGCCAGTACAGATTCTGAGTACCCATATACCTGAACCGTTTTATGTAATAAAGACGGGGTTTGAAATTGATTTTTAAGTCGTGGAATAATTTCCGAACTCATCATCTGTTTCATTTCGTAGGGCACTCCTGGCATTGAAACTATTATTTTTCCTGCCTTTTCGAACCAGGTTACCGGTGCAGTTCCGAGCGTATTCTGAATAACAGTGCAATTTTCCGGAACCATAGCCTGAGCTTTTGTCAATTCATTAATTACAAAGTTTGGGCGGGTAGAAAATAAGTTAACTATATTTAAAAGCACCGTCTCATCAAAAATCAATTTTGTATCAAAAAACTCGCATAACGTTTGTTTAGTTATATCATCATTTGTTGGTCCTATTCCTCCGGTAAAAAGAACAACATCAGCACGTTGCAATGCCATACTCAACGATTCTAGAATATGATCCCGATAATCGTGAACGGTTGTTATTTGAATAATTTCAAAACCGGCTCTGTTCAGCTGGGTAGCCATCCATGCGGAATTTGTATCAACAATTTGACCAATGAGGATTTCATCACCAATGGTTATAATTTCTACCTGTGCCATTTAGGGGACTTTAAAATTAATTTGTAATACTTATATTTGCATCTCCACTCTTAACGCCTCCCTACTGGGGAGGTTGGTGGGGCTTTTTTTAATTCTATGTCTGCAATTTCAAGTTGCTCAAACCACGCATCGCCAAACCTGCGGATTAATGGTTCCTTTAAAAAACGGAAAACAGGGACTTTTATTTTACTACCTAATTTTCTGGCACAATTACACACATCCCAACGATGGTAATTCACAGCAATAAATTCATTATACTTTTGCAATCGAACTGGATATAAATGACATGAAATTGGTTTGTAAAAATCCGTTTTACCTTCTCTGAAAGCTTTTTCAATTGCACATTTGCAAATCCCATTTTCATCAGTATATGTAAAAACACATTCAGCACCATTCACAATAGAAGTTACTGGTTCTCCATCGTCATCAATATATGAAATACCTTGTTTTTCAATTATTGCTTTAGACTTTTCAGTCAAATCGTCCCAAATTAATGGTAATAAATTCTCAATTATTTTTACTTCCGACTCTTCAAGTGGAGCTCCATCATCACCTTCGATGCAGCAGATACCTTTACATGAGGCTAAATCACATACAAAATGTTCGTCCAGCAAGTCCAGACTTATTATTGAATCATCTATTTGTAACATTAAATATAATTAGTTTATTAAAAAAAAATCTAATCTTCATCACTCCCCTTTAATACGGGTACACTAATGTGGTATTTCACTGCAAGAATACGAGTAATAATTATTGAACTTGCAGAAACAATCTGTGTTATAGTTGGTGAAACTTCTAACTGAAAACAAGCATAAAATACTAGTCCACCTATTACACATGCCAATGCGTATATATCTTTTCTGAAAATGAGCGGCACTTCATTTATAAGTATATCTCTGATAACACCGCCAGCTGAGCCTGTGATTGTGCCCATCATAATTACTACCCAAAAAGGGAAGCCGGCAGAAAGGCTTTTTTCAATCCCTACTACTACAAAAAGCCCTAATCCAATAGCATCAAAAATAAAAAAAGTATTATTTAATTTGATCAAATACTTCCCCAAAACGATAACAGAAAAAAGAGCCAGTGCTGTCACAATTAAATATGATGGTTGTAACATCCAGAAAGGCGTTACATTTAATAACAAATCACGAATTGTACCACCGCCGATTGCTGTAACCAAACCTACCACATAGGCACCAAACCAATCGAATTTCTTTGCCGAAGCCAATCGAATGCCGCTTATTGCAAAAGCAAAAGTTCCTGCATAATCAATTAAATGGATAAAATTCATAAATCAGTTTTGGGTTTCGATACAAAACTACAAAAAAAGCGCATCAAAAATGATTTTGACACGCTTCATTATCTATTTTTAGGTTATTATTTCTTGGCAGGAGCAGCTGGTTGTTTATCAGGGGCACTCGCTTCAGGGTTTTCCCCAAAGTTAGGTGCTACAACACCTGGCTCAGCTTGTTTTGCTTGTTGTACCTGTTCTTTAATTTCCGATTCGTTTTCAGAAACTACTGCTTGATTTTTATGAATTCCTACAGCTGCTATAGATAGAACAATAACACCAATCACAAGACCCCAAGTCATCTTTTCTACAAAATCAGTAGTTTTCCGAACCCCCATTATCTGGTTTGAGGAAGAAAAGCCAGCAGATAAACCACCTCCTTTAGAATTTTGCACTAAAACAAATAGTGTTAACAACACTGAAAGAATAACAATCACAATGGTAATAGCAATGTACATAATATGGTTTATTTTTTTGAGTTTACAATGACTTTTTCCAAAAATCGAATTTGGTCTGCAAAGTAAACACTTTTTTTCGGATTATTCAAATTTAATTTCCTCAATATTTCAATTGCTTCAATGTATTTCTTTTCGCGAATAAGATTTTTAGCTATGTTTTCTACAATTTCGAAATCTTCAAAATTAAAATTAGGTTTATCTGTAGAATTTACGGTATTAATTTCATTTATTTTTGTAACGGTCATATCCAGAAGTGGAGAAGTTGTAACTATTACCCTTGCAGTCTTTAATCGTTCCGCTAGATTTTTCAACGATTGTTTCGCATCTCCTCCATCCCGTTCAATGGCTTCTATCATATCAAAATAATCACCATGAGATTTTCTGCTGTTCTCCTTAAAATAAGGTTCAAGTGTTAGTTTTTTTTTAGGGTGCATAAAATAATACAACCACCTTCTATTTGTACTGTACAATGCTGCAAGTTTGAGATTTGCAGCAAAGTGGATATTATGAGACTGCTGCAAAGTTTTTACGTATAAAACCCTTGCCTGAACAAATGCAGGGTACAACTCTGTAATCTCACTTAATTCCGACACATGTGTCGAATTTAGCTTTTCAGGTTGTTTTACAAGTGTTATAAAGTCTGCGTGATTCATCGTATTTAAATAGTAAAATTATAAAGAGAAAATTAAGGATAAAAAACTAATTTATCAAATTTCCAACTTCAATATAAACAAACTAATCTCATTACCATTTTGCAACAGTATCATTGTAAATATTATCTGCAATTTCTTTTACCATTACTTTCATCAATTCATCCTGCACATCGGACAACATTCTACTACTATCAAAACTCTGATAGGCTGTATAACTTTTATCGAAATCATCTTCAGGATTTTTATTGTTCGAGAAACGAACTTTAATAGTAATGGTGAGTTTAGTTTTTGCCGAATAGGAATCTGCACTAATAGCCATAGGCGTTAGCTGATAACCCGTAATTTCTCCTTCAATATTCAAATCTCCTCCTTTCTTCAATAATTGCAAGCGGGTTTGTTTGCTATAAGTATCGCGCAGCGTTTCAGCAAACTCTTGTGATAGAGGCGGGTAAATTAATTCGGCCGTATTAGGAAAATCTGAGATAGAAATTGATTTAGTTTTTGAATAATCGATGGATGCACCGTTAAATTTATAAGATATAGTGCAAGAATTAAACAAAAAGAAAACAACTACAACAACAATAAACTTAAAATAATTCGCAAATATAAAGAGTTTCATTAACATGTGTCTTTTTTTATTCGATTCCATATTCTTTAATTTTTCGATACAAAGTTCGTTCAGAAATTTTCAGTTCATCGGCAGCCGACTTACGCCTTCCTTGGTATTTATCAAGGGTTTGTTTTATCATTTGTCTTTCCATATCCTCCAGTGAAAAAGGCCTTTGAGTCGGTTCTACTTCGTGATATAATTCTGCATCCTGAAACTCTTCCTCATCATCCACATCATCAAATTGTTTTGTTTCAATGGAATTATTTTCTGAAATAAAATCAGCATCTGTATTCAACGAGTTAATAAATGAATCTTTATGCGCTAAAAACGAAGAAGCATAATGGGGTTCATCCTTGATATTTTCTCCAGATTGACCATTCATAATTTCGTGAACCAACTTTTTCAAATCGTTCATGTCTTTTTTCATATCAAAAAGAACCTGATACAAAATTTCTCTTTCGCTGTTAAATGATTTTTTTTCATTTGGGGAGCTTGACAACAAAGCGGGCAATCGTTCAACTTCATCTTTGGGAAGATAAACTTTTAGTATAGTTGCTGTTATTTCTCTATGTTGTTCAATAACTGATATTTGTTCTGTAATATTTTTAAGTTGCCGTACATTACCATTCCAATAGTAATTTGCAAGCAATAATTTTGCTTCCTCTGTCAATTTAATAGCTGGCATCCTATATTTTTCAGCAAAGTCTGAAGCGAATTTACGGAACAACAAAACGATATCTTGTTTCCTGTCTCTTAATGCAGGCACAGCTATTGGTACTGTGTTTAAACGGTAAAATAAATCTTCTCGAAATTTACTATTCCGAATTGCAAGTGACATATTTAAATTTGTGGCAGCTACAACCCGAACATTTGTTTTTTGTGTTTTAGATGAGCCGACTTTTATAAATTCACCAGCTTCGAGTACGCGCAATAGACGAACCTGCGTTGACAAAGGTAATTCGCCAACTTCATCTAAAAATATGGTTCCTCCATCGGCTACTTCAAAATAGCCTTTACGGTCGGCTGTAGCTCCTGTAAACGAACCTTTTTCGTGGCCAAACAATTCTGAATCTATAGTTCCTTCGGGAATTGCACCGCAATTTACTGCAATATACGGTCCATGCTTCCTATGACTGTAATGATGAATGATTTGAGGAAAATTTTCTTTTCCAACACCACTTTCACCTGTAATTAGCACCGAAAGATCAGTTGGAGCTACTTGAACTGCAATATCAATAGCTCTATTCAACAATTCGGAACTTCCGATAATTCCAAATCGATGCTTTACTGCTTGTATTTCTGATTGTTGCATGGGTTTAAATATTAAGACTGCAATAATGGCATAGTTAGACTGACAAAATTACTAAAATTATAATGAAATGAAATATAAAAGAACTAAAATTTAAATTAAAGAAACCACAAAAAGCCCCACATAAAATTAATTATGCGGGGCATTAAAAACGGCGGCTATCTACTCTCCCACCTTGCGGCAGTACCATCGACGTGGTCAGGCTTAACTTCTCTGTTCGGAATGGGAAGAGGTGGAAC